>CALVXQ010000037.1 GCA_944371435.1 uncultured Bacilli bacterium | reverse complement strand
AAAGGATATTCTGCTCCTAAAAATCCAGAACTTATGAGGGTATTTAAAGATCTAGAGTTAGTAGAGCATTTGGGAACGGGAATAAGAAAAATATTAAAAAAATATGATAAAAGTATTTATCAGTTTTATCCCCATTTTATAATAGTAAGCATTAAGTACAACGAAAATGATTTTGAATACAATATCCAAAATCAAAAAGTTAAATTTGATTATTCAAAATTTAATTTAAGTAAAATGGAAGAAAGTATAATTAAAATGATTTTAGATAGGCCTAATATTACTCAAGCAGAGATGGCTGCATTCTTGAATTTAACTCCTAGAATGGTTAGGTATCATTTAAGCGAATTAGTTAATAATGGTTATATTCAAAGGGTTGGAGCAAAGAAAAATGGTAAATGGATTGTTATTGATAAGGGGATGAAATAAATTGAAGAATATAATAAATATTGAAGAAATTGATATTAAGTTGTGTACAACTCGCGATGTAAAAGATATTTTTAATTTATAGAACATTGTAATAGAAAATTTTAAAGAAAATGAAAAAGGTTATTTTCGTCCTTTTAAAAAATCAAGCATCAAATACTATTGACTTTTCTTTATATAGAAATCGCCAAATGTGCGACTTTCAACCTCAATGGAGCGATTGAAACTAATAGATGTCAGGATATTTCTTATCCAGTTATTATTGTAAATATTAACCATTATTATGATAACTTATTATCAATGCTAGAAACTATGTATAATGCATCTTTTGCAAATGAAGAAAAAAGAAATTTATATAATGTTGTAAATAATGTATTAGAATTAGATAATTTATTAACAAAATCTAATAGTTTAACTAAAAAGCTTAAACAGTAGAATACTTTTAATGGTATTCTATTTTTACATATAAAAAAACACCTTACAAAAGTAAGATGTAATAAACAAAATTGGTGACCTGTACGGGATTTGAACCCATGAATGTATGCGTGAAAGGCATATGTGTTGACCACTTCACCAACAGGCCAAATGGTGGGCTTGGGGGGACTTGAACCTCCGACCTCACGCTTATCAGGCGTGCGCTCTAACCAGCTGAGCTACAAGCCCACTTATTGCTGACTACTTAATTCTACTAAAAAAAATAATTATTTGCAATAGTTTTTTCGCTTTTTTTATAAAAAAATTGTTATAATACCTTTAGGTGATGTTAATTATGAACAAAAATAAATTAGATGATACAGCTTTTAACGCAAGTAAAGAGGGGAAAGTTATTAATAAACGTTTAAAAAGATTACGTTTTACCGGTATCCTTTGTCTTGTTGTAGGTCTTATTTACTTAATTATTAATATTATATTTAAAGAAGAATGGTATGAATATATTTCACCTGTTCTCTTATTTATATTTGGTCCCTTTTTTATATATGATTCCTACTCTCTTAAGAAAACAAAAGTTAATGTTTTTAATTATTATCATGGAAAAAGAAATAAATAATTATGTTTGCCGAAGTTTTAGTTGAATATACCAATAAAGCTATTGATAAATCTTTTATATATAAAATACCAGATATACTTGTTAATGAATTAAAAGTAGGAATGAAAGTTAAAATACCATTTAATAATAGAATTATAAACGGAGTTGTCATTAAAATACTTTCGAATTATGATGCTAATTATAAATTAAAAGAAATAGTTAGTATTACTGATAAAAATATTGTTTTAAACCAAGAATTATTTTCTTTAGCTAACTATTTATCGCAAGTAACTTTATGCAGTAAAATGAGTGCCATTAAATGTTTATTACCATCTAGTTTAAAAGTAAAAAACCAGATTCATAATTATAATAAGTATAATACTTATATAAAATTAACGGATGATTTAGATAAAGTGGCAGCTTTTATTATAAATAATAAAAGATCAAAGAAGAAGATAGAAATTATTAATTATTTAAAAGAAAATAAAGTTTGTTTGAAATCTTTATTTACTGGTGAAGCTTTAAATAATCTTATTAAACTACAAATAGTTATCGAATTTCAAGAACGAATATATCGTTTAAATCATAGTAAAGATCCTAATTATAAGAAACCTATTTTAAGTTCTGAACAAGAAAATGCTGTTAATACGGTTGATCTTGATAATTATGCAACTTATTTACTACATGGAGTTACTGGTTCTGGTAAAACAGAAGTTTATATGGAATTAATAGATAAAGTTTTAAATAATAAAAAAACAGCATTAGTTTTAATCCCTGAAATATCTTTAACAGCTCAACTTATTAAACGCTTTATTAGAAGATTTGGTAATGAAGTAGCTATCTTTAATAGTCATCTTTCCGAGGGAGAAAAGTATGATGAATATCAAAAAATTTATAATGATGAAGTAAAAATTGTTGTCGGTACAAGAAGTGCCATATTTACCCCTTTAAAAAATATTGGTTTAATTGTCTTAGATGAAGAACATTCGGAAACCTATAAACAAGATAGTAATCCTAGGTATGATACTATTGACATTGCTAAATATCGCGCTAATTATTATAATTGTCCGCTTGTTTTAGGTTCTGCTACACCTTCTTTAGAGACTATGGCTCGAGCTAAAAAAGGGGTTTATAAATTAATTGAGATGAAAAACAGAATAGGTTCTTCTTTACTACCTCAAATAGATATTATCGATATGAAAGAAGAAGTAGTAAAAAAGAATTTTGTAATTAGTAGTTATTTAGATAACTTAATTAAGGATAGATTAAATAAAAAAGAACAAATAATTCTTTTACTAAATAGAAGGGGATATTCTACTATTATTACTTGTTCTAATTGTGGTTATACTTATAAATGTCCTCATTGTGATATTTCTTTAACTTATCATAAATCTTCTAATAATCTACGTTGCCACTATTGTGGGTATACCCTTATAAAGGGGGATAGATGTCCTAACTGTTTAAATAATAGTTTAAATTTTTTAGGTATTGGGACAGAAAAATTAGAAAACTTATTAAAAGAAAAATATCCTTTAGCCCGTATTATAAGAATGGATGTTGATACTACCCAGAATAAAGGAGCTCATGAACATATTATTGATGCTTTTAAAAATCATGAGTACGATATTTTATTAGGAACGCAAATGGTAAGTAAAGGACTTGATTTTCCCTTAGTTACCTTGGTTGGCGTAATAAATGCTGATGCCTCTTTAAATATTCCCGATTTTCGTAGTGGGGAAAAAACGTTTGCTTTATTATCTCAAGTAGCCGGTCGGGCTGGGAGAAGTAATCTTTTAGGAAAGGTAGTCTTACAAACGTATGATCCTAATAATCCATACCTGCAGTTTGTTAAAGCTAATAATTATGAATTGTTTTATAATTATGAAATGCAATTTCGTAAGAAATTACAATATCCTCCTTACTACTATTTAATAAGTATTTTAGTAACTAGTAAAGATGAAATACTAGTAAATAAAGAAGCTACTAAAGTATTTAATTATTTAAAAAATCATATCGATAGTAAGAGTTTAATTTATGGACCAACATTTGCTTCTGTCTATAAAATTAATAATATCTATCGTATGCAAATTATGATAAAATATCGTTATGATAACTTAGTATATCAAGCTTTAAAATATATTGATAGTATTTATGCTTTAGATAAAAAAGTAAATATTGAAATATGTTTTAATCCCAATAGAATGTGAGAAATTATGAAAGATTTGAAAGTAATATTTATGGGTACTCCAGAATTTTGTTTACCCGTCTTAGATAGTTTAATAAAAAATACTAATGTTTCTTTAGTAGTTAGTCAACCGGATAAATTAGTAGGTAGAAAAAAGATTCTTACGCCAACTCCTGTAAAATCTTTAGCTTTAGAAAATAATATTGAAGTATTTCAACCTCTAAAAATAAGAGAAGATTATAAACGGATTATTGAATTAAACCCGGATATTATAATAACTTGTGCTTATGGTCAAATAATTCCTAAAGAAATACTTAATTGTCCTAAATATGGTTGTATTAATGTCCATGCCTCTCTTTTACCTTATTTACGTGGTGGTGCTCCTATTCAACATGCCATTATTGATGGTTATACTAAAACGGGTATTACTATTATGTATATGGATGAAGCTATGGATACGGGAGATATTATAGCTAGTAGGGAAATTACTATTAATAAAGATGATACTTATGGTTCTATTTATACGAAATTACAAGAAATAGCCCCTTCATTATTAATTGAAGTATTACCAAGTATTATTAATAAAACAAATAAAAGAATAAAACAAGATAATAGTATAGCTACTTATGCTTGGAATATAAAAAGAGAAGAAGAACATATTGATTTTAATAGGAAGGGATTAGAAATAGATTCATTAGTTCGTGGTTTAAATCCTATTCCTTATGCTAATACTATTATTAATAATATTGAATATAAAGTAGTTAGTGGTTATTTTGTCCCTGATAATAAAGTAACTCCTAATAAAATAGTAATTACTAAGAATATGTTAGGAATTACTTGTCTAGATGGTATATATTATATTACAGAGATAAAACCAGCTGGTAAAAAAGTAATGGCTATTAAAGACTTTTTAAATGGTATAAGAATTAATGAATTTAAAAATTATGAGGTTAAGTAATGAAAGATACTACTAGTAAATTACTTTATGCAATAGGTTGGACTATCTTTTTTCTCGTTATAATTATTTTAGGACGTTTAAGTTATAAAAATAATAATATTAATGTCGTTAATGAAGAAGAATATATTAGTTTAGAAGAGGGATTTAATGCTTTAATATTAAATAATTATGTTTATAATAGTAGTATTTATGATATTCCAAACGATATTCTAATTAATTATACTGGGAAAAGTTATGGAACAATTAACATAGGTAGTAAGATAAATAATGGGGTAATAAACTATTATAGTGATGGTATAGCTTATTATAATAGAGATACTAAAGAAGTAATTAATATTTATGATAATTATTTAAGTTACTTTTTAATACCTCTTAATGTTTATAATTATATAAAAGATTTAGAATATGAAACTAAGATAGATAATAACAAAAAAGTATATATATATAATAGTACTTATCAAGATTTAGCAATTAATATTAATATTTTTGTTAATAAAAATAATATTACTGATATAAATTATAATTATAATAATGTGGAATATAAATGTAATTATAGTGATATAGGTAAAGTAGAAGAATTAGTATTACCTTAAAAATAATTGACTTTTAAATATGTTTTTGATAGATTAAAAATTACCAATAGGGGGATTATATGAATAAAAATATTCTGGCCAAAATATTTGTTAATATTTTAACTAGTATAAGAATTATTGGTTCTTGTGCTTTAATACCTGTATTTTATACTTTAGGACCAATAATAACCTCTAATTTATTTTTACTTATAATATCAACCGATTGGATAGATGGCTTTTTAGCTCGTAAGTTAGGAGTATCTACTTTTTTTGGTGCTTTATTAGATGGAATTTCTGATAAATTACTCGGAATAACGACATTAATACTACTTGTTAGTACTATTCCTAGTTTAAGTGGGGCGATTGCATTAGAAGTAGCTATATTAGGGGTTGGTACTTATAAATTAATAACTGGTAATCCTGTTAAAAGTAGTATAGTTGGTAAAAGTAAAATGTGGGTTTTAGCAATAGGGGTATTTATTGGTTTAATTACTAGTGATTATACATCTTTTAGGGAATTATGTCGTAGTCTAAATTTACCACTTATATCTATTACAAAAGTAGATAATATTAGAAAAAGTGTTGGTTTATTAGTAGTTACTAGTGAAGTATTAACTTTAAATAGTTATATCGATTTAAAAAAAGTAAATAATAATGAGTTAGAAGCTAAAAAGTTAAAATTAGTAGATTTAAAAGAAAGGTTAAATAACTTAAAAAATAATTTAGAATCACAAGATGAGGTATTAAAAAAGTTATTTGATACTGAGTTTTATGAACAAAATAAAGATAATGGTAATTTAAGTTTATTTTTAAAGAAAACAGATTAAAATATGATAAAAGAAGAATTAAAAGATTTAGTATTAAAATTACTTACTAAAACAGGATATAAAGATTATTTAGTCCGTTTAGCTAGAGAATATCGTCATAATGATACTCCTGAGGACTATAATAAAGCATTAAAAATATATTATTTTTTAATTCAATTAAATGACTCTAGTGCTATGAATGATTTAGGATATATGTATCTAGAAGAAAAATATTTTCCTTATGATCCGAAGATTGCTTTCTTTTGGTTTTCCAAAGCTAGTATGTTAGGTAATAAAACGGCTTTATCTAATATTGGGGTAATGCATTATGAAGGATTACTTGGTAAGAAAAATAAAAAAGTAGCTGAAGAATGTTATAAAATTGCTGCTGGTAGTTCTAATGTAGCTGCAATGTATAATCTAGGGGTAATGAATTTAGATAATAAAAATTATCAAGCTGCATATTATTGGTTTTTAAAAGCTAGTGAATTAAAAGATTATAGTGCTTATCTTAATTTACTGTATATGAAAAGTCATAATTTAATAGATATATCAGATACTAAACTAGATGAATTATCTATGAACTTTAGTGAATTAAATGAAATTGAAAGAGGACTTTCCAAGAAACATTAGGGATTATCCCTATTTTTTAATGTTTGCAATTAAATAGATTATTTGTTATAATGTTTGTGCAATGGAACTTGTATTTATATGAAAGAAGGATTAAAATGAGTAAAATAATAATAATGGGGCTAGGCGGCCTTAATGAGACTGGTAAGAATACTTATCTTATCGAAGTAGATAATTATATATATATATTTGATTGTGGATTAAAATATGCTACAGAAAACTTATATGGAATAGATTATATTATTCCTGATTTTGATTATTTAGTAAAAAATAAAAGAAAGATTAGGGGGTTATTTTTAACTCATGGCCACTATGAAAATATGGGGGCTACTAATGATTTATTAAAATTAATTCCTAATTTAAAAGTTTATGCTACTAGGTATACTAAATTTGTTTTAGAAGAAAATGGTGTAAATCCTAAAAATATTATTGAGATAAAGCCTCATAAAAAATTAAATTTTGGTGATGTTAGTATATTTCCTATAAGTGTATCTCATTCTGTTCCTGATGCTGTTATGTATTGTTTAAATACTAAAGATGGGGCAATTTGTTATACTGGTGATTTTTTAATTGATCCAAGTATGCGTGGTGCTTATGATATGGATTTAGGTAAAATCGCTTATGTTGGTAAACAAGGGGTATTAGCTTTATTAAGTGAATCAAGTTTTTCGGAAAGACCAGGACATACTTCGCCTGATCATCGTTTAGTAAAAAACTTTAAATATGCTGTTAATCATGCTGAGGGAAGAGTAATATTTTTGGTTTTACCAAATCACTTGTATACTATTCAAGAAATATTTGACTCTTTAAAAAATACTCATCGTAAAGTAGTATTAATGGGTAAACAATTACAATCTATTTTAGAAATAAGTTTAAAACATGGATACTTAAATATTCAAGAAGGATTACTAGGGGATTTATCTAATATAGATGATAAAGATTCTGTACTTATTATGGCTGATAGTAAAGAAAATCCTTATGGTGTATTAGCTAAAGTACTAGGAGGATATGATAAATTTGTATCTTTAAAAAGTAATGATACTATTGTATTTGCGGAACCTAGATATGATTCTAGTGAAAAGACTTTAGTAAAACTAGAAAATGATTTAGCAGAATTAGGATGTAATATTGTTTCTGTACCTAAAGATAAATGTATCTTACATCATGCTTCGCAAGAAGATTTAATGTTAATGATTAAATTATTAAATCCTAAATATTATATGCCTGTTAAAGGGGAATATCGTTATATGGTAAATAATGCTAATGTAGCATCATTACTAGGTATTCCTAAAGAAAATATTATTTTAAAAGGTAATGGTGAAATAGTAGAAATAAATGATGGAGTTCTTCAAGATAATTTTAAATCTATTAAAGTAAATGATATATTAATAGATGGTAAGAGTAGTGAAGATGTAGGAGAACTAGTTATTAAAGATAGAGAAATGTTATCAGAAAATGGTATTGTTTTAATAAGTGCTACTATATCTAAAAAAACTAGAGAATTATTAGTAGGACCAGAAGTAACTACGAGAGGTTTTATTTATATTAAAGATTCTAAAGAAATGATAAAAGAAATAAAAAATATTTCTAATGATATAATTGCACGAAATATAACTGATTCTTATATCGAATATAATAAAATTAAAACAGAGATAAGAGAAGAACTTGGTAAATATTTATATGAAGAAACTGAATGTAAACCAATGATTATTGCTGTTATTCAAGAAGTGTAATAAATCTTGTCAAAATATTATTAGATATGGTAAAATACCATATGAGAAAAAGGAGGATAGCTTATGGCAAAGAATGAAAATAGAAATTATGTTACTTTAGTATGTAGTGAATGTAAACATGAAAATTATACTACAAGTAAAAATAAGAAAAATACGACAGAAAAATTGGGTATCAAGAAAGCTTGCCCTAATTGTGGTAAACATACAATTCACAAAGAAAAGAAATAGAAAGGGGTTAGATTATGAATATTAATATTAATGATATTAAAAATGGTATGACTATTATTATGGATGGTAAGTTATGCCAGATAGTAGAATTTCAGCATGTAAAACCTGGTAAGGGTGCTGCTTTTGTTAAGATGAAGTTAAAGAATTTAAAAACTGGTTCTATTGTAGAAGATACTTATAATACTAATATTAAGGTAGAAAAGGCTCATATTGATAGAAAACCTATGCAATATTTATATAATACTGGAGATACTTATGTATTTATGGATACTAATACTTATGAACAAGTAGAGATTCCAGAATCTAAGTTAGAAAATGAAAAGAAATTCTTAAAAGAAAACTTAGAGATTTCTATTGACTTTTATGAGGGTGAAATAATTGGAATTGAACTTCCAGAAAAGATTGAATTTGAAGTAACAGAAACTACTGATGCTACTAAAGGTAATACTACTAATAATGCTCAAAAAGATGCTACTATTGAGACTGGGTATACTTTAAAAGTCCCTATGTTTATATCTCAAGGAGAACATATTATAGTATCTACTAAAGATGGTAAATATTCTAGCAGAGCTTAGGCTCTTTTTTTATTTCTTTTCAATATTACCGGACGCAAGCCATTGCCAAGAATAACTCCGATACCGTCGGCATTGCCAACTGCAAACTGACGGAACTCACGGGCGAAAGAAGCACCAACATCGAAGTAGGACGGCGACATAGCCCAATAATACCCATTTGGTGAGTATTAGTTAATCGATTCATATATCCTTTGGCAAATGATTGACATAGTATTAATTACGTCAGATAAGAATGGATTCTCAGTAAATGTTAGAATAAAATATCTTTGTATTTTCAAAAGCGATTAAATATGATGCAATTTAATCGTGAAAGGAAAAATAATATGGTAATATTATAAATTGTAAAATAAATAAAATATAAATATTTTGAAGTTAAAAGCTATAATTTTTATTTGTTTATGGTTCTTTTGATTATATTTATGAGGTTTCATAGTAAGTTAATCGCTTGTTAATGCTAACATAAAAAGTATTAAAAGTTGAAAATAAAAATGCATAAAAAATTTACTCGGCTTCATAATAAGAAATTTCTTTGATACCGGACGCAAGCCATTCCAGGCAGTAACCCAGTCATGGTAGGCATAGCCAGCGTAGAAGTCGTTCGGCGACATTAACCAATAATTACCATTTAGGTAGAGATAAGTAAATCGATTCATATATCCGTTGGCAAATAGAAAATCATAGCTTT
>CALVXQ010000036.1 GCA_944371435.1 uncultured Bacilli bacterium | reverse complement strand
TAAATATTAAAAAGAAAATATTTAATAATCATACTAAAGATGATTTAGCTATTATTAATTTAGAAGATAAGGATTCTATGGATATAACAAAAGATATTAATTCTACTAAAGTATATTTTAGTTCTAAAAAAGATAGTGATTTATGTATTAGAGATAATGCTATTTATTATCATGATGAATTAATTATTCATATTAGTGATATTAAATTAAAAGGAATGCATAATTATGAAAATATAATGTGTGCGATTGGCGCTACTAAATATTTTAATGTATCTAATGAATCTATTATAAATGTTTTAAGTAAATTTAATGGGGTAGAACATCGTTTAGAATATGTTAGAAGTATAAATAATATTGTATTTTATAATGATTCTAAAGCTACTAACACTGTATCTACAAGAATTGCCTTAGATTCTTTTAAGGAACCTACTATTCTTATTATGGGGGGATTAGATAGAGGACATTCTTTTGAACCACTTAACTATGCTTTAAAACATACTAAGTTAATTGTATGTTATGGCCAGACTAAAGAACGTATTAAGACTTGGGCTACTAGTTTAAATATTCCTGTAAAAGTAGTTGATAATTTAAGTGAAGCTACTAATTATGCTTATGAACAGGCAGTACCAAATGATGTAGTACTTCTATCACCAGCTTGTGCTTCATGGGATCAATATAAATGTTTTGAAGATAGAGGAACAGAGTTTAAGAATATTGTTAATAGTTTTAAAGAGTAATATTAATTTATTACTTTTTTGTTTAAGCATTTAGATATAAATTAATTATTAATATATAAGAATTAGTAATAAAAAATAAAGAGATAAGTAGAAAGTTAGATTTTAGTAAAAATGATAATTAAATATAATAGGATTGAATCATTGAATAATGGTTCTTTTTTTTGTATAATAAAGCATATAAAAATTATCTAGGAGGTTATAATATGAAGTGTATTTTAATGAATAAAAATACAAAGGTTTTATTAGCAGAGTATGATTCTGCAACTGGTGTATTTATGAAAATTTTAGATGTTTATAATATTCTTTATGCTCCTTATATAATAACTAATTTTTATAATAAAGATAATTTAAATGATGATTCTTTTCGAACTAATTTAAGTAATTGGTTTAAAGGAAGAGGGATACCTTTATGGCGTGATAGTTTAGATTTATTATTACATCGTTTAAATATAGTAGCACCCAGTGAGTTATTAGATAAAGCTTTTGGGTTATCTTTATCAGATCAATACTGGTTAAAACCGCAAAACTTAGATGTATGTTACGATGATATAAATTTTTTTGACCATGATTTTTCTTATACAGAGTTTATGGAGGCATCATTATCTAAAAATAGTAAAATAATAACTAAAGATGCTTCTTTAAAAACACCTAATAATACTACTGATGGGATGCTAAAAAAAGCATGGATTATTGAAGATGGTGTAAGATATTTACTTAAAGGTGGATATAAAAATGAATTATTACAGCCATTTAATGAAGTATTAGCAAGTGAAATATGTTCGCGTTTAGGTTTTAATCATGTTGATTATAAAATTGCTGTTTATAAGGATATAGTAGTTTCTAAATGTCCATGTTTTATTAATAAAGATACAGAATTAGTTACTTGTAATCAAATTAAAAATGCTATGGAAAGACATAATAATATTAATGATTATGAAGAATATATAAAGATATTAGAAAATCATGGAATAAAAGATGCAAGAATTAAATTAGAAAATATGTATATATTAGATTTTTTAATTATGAATGAAGATCGTCATTTAAATAATTTTGGAATTATTAGAGATGTAAATACTTTAAAGTGGTTAGATCTTGCACCAATATTTGATAATGGTCAAAGTCTTAATATAAAGTATTACGATGAAGAAGAAATGCATATTTCGGGTGAGGGAAGATTTTTTTATGAGTTAAAACCTTTTGATGAAATAATAAATGTTGTTAAAGATATTAAAAGAATTGATTTATCTAAATTAGATGGTATCGTTGAATGGTTTGAACAGCTTTTACATAAGTATCAATATTTAACCGGATTTTCTGATATTAGAATAAATAGATTATGTATATTATTAAATAGACAAATTAATAAATTAAAAGAATTACAAAAATATAATTAAATTATAAATGACATTAAATATAGTTATTAAAATAATCTATATACTATGTCATTTTTTAATTAAATTATTATATATAAAAGTAATTTATATATGTTAAAATTATAGGTAGTAGGTGAAGTTATGATTGATAAATTACAAAATAATGATATTTTAATAGTACCTTCTAATATTAAAAAAATGATACTAGAAGAAATAACTAAAGAACATAAATTATTAAATTTAAAGTTTTATACTGATAAAGAATTTATAAAAAATTATTATGGAGATTATCAAAAAGATGCAATATATTTTTTAATGAAACAATATAATTATCCATATGATGTTGCGATTGAATATTTAGAAAATATTTATTTAAATTATAAACCTTTAAAAGAAATATACAATATTCTAAAAGATAATGGTTATTTAAAATTTAATGATTTATTTAGAAAAAATATAAAAAGAATTATCGTAATTGGTTATGAATTAGAGCCTTTTTTAAAAGAAGAACTAACTAAATATGATACAAGTTATTTTGATTTTTATTCTGGGAATAACAATTTTTCGGTTTATGAATTTAAAAAACAAGCTGCTGAAGTTGCTTTTGTGGCGGAAAGAATAAGTAAATTGCTTCAAGAAGGATGTGACATAAACAAGATATTCTTAGTAAATGTTAACGAAGATTATTTACTTGATATAAAAAAGATATTTAGTTTGTTTAAACTTCCTATTAATATTTACACTAGTAAAAATATATATGCTACAAAAATAGTGAAGATGTTTTTAGATAAATTATCGGCTAGTAGAGATTTTAATTTATCTTTAGATAGTATACCTAATGGTGACATTAAAAATAAAATTATTAATATAATTAATGAATATTCATTTGTTGAAGTAGATGATTATGTTTTAAAGATAATGACTTATGAATTAAAAAAAGCTAGTATCCCGATTGGAATATATAAGAAGGCAATAAATATTATTAAAATTAATGAAATGATAGATAATGATTGTTATTACTTTGTTTTAGGTTTTAATCAAGGAATAGTACCTAGATTATATTTTGATGATAAAATTATTAAAGATATTTATCGTGGAAAATTGAAACTAAGAACTTCATATGAAAATTTATTATTAGAAAAGAAAGTATTACTAGCTAAATTAAGAACTTTAAAAAATATTATTATTACTTATAAATTACAAGATAATTATAGTACTTATTATCCTTCACCATTAATTAGTGAATATAATATAGAAGTTATTAAAGAACCTAAATTAGAATTTAAGTATTCTGCCAATTATAACAAATTATATTTAGCTAATCTTTTAGATAGATTTATTATGTTTAATGAACATGATAACATGTTAGATATATTTTATAGTACTTATTCTGATTTACCATATAAAACTTATTCTAATAAATATAGTAATGTTTCTTGGGAAGATTTAAAGGCTTACTTAAATAATAAAGTTAATTTATCTTATTCTAGTATGAACAATTATTTTTTATGTGCTTTTCGTTTTTATATAGCTAATATTCTTAAATTAGATCCGTTCTTAGATTCATTTGCTGCATTTATCGGTAGTTTGTTTCATTATTGTTTGAGTAATATGTATAACGAGGATTTTGATTTAAGAGATTGCTATGATACATATTTACAGAAAAGAAATTTAACTAATAAAGAAAAATTTTATTGTGAAAAATTATATAGTAGTTTGGAATTTGTAATTAATACTATTAAATATCAAGAAAGTTATAGTAGTTATGATAAAGTTTTAACAGAAAAGCATATTAGTATTGATAAAAGTAAAAATCAAGACTTAAATATTAATTTTTTGGGTTTTGTAGATAAGATTAGATATTTAGAAAAAGATAATTTATTATATGCAAGTATTGTAGATTATAAAACAGGTAATGTTGTTACTACTTTAGATAATATTAATTATGGCTTACATCTACAACTACCAGTATATATTTATTTGATAAAAAAAGGATTTAATAAGAATGCTATTATAACTGGGTTTTATTTACAAAGGATACTAAATAATTTAGAAATGGATTCTCCTGATCAGGATGCTTCTTTAAGACAGAAATTAATGTTAGATGGCTATACATTAGGTTGTGAAGATTTAATTAGTTTATATGATCATAGTTATGAGAAAAGTGTTTTTATAAAAGGAATGAGTATGACATCTAAGGGTTTTTCTAGCTATGCTAAATTAATCAGTTCTGATGAAATTACTAAAATAGTTAATTTAGTAGATGCAAAGATAGATGAGGTAGTTAATGCTATTTTAAATAGAGATTTTACTATTAATCCTAAACGTATTAATAACAATTTAGTTGGTTGTGAATATTGTTCTTTTAAAGAGGTTTGTTATCGTCGGGAAGAAGATATTATTGATTTAAAAGATACTAAGAAAGAAGAAATACTAGGAGGTGATATTGATGCCAAAATGGACTGCTGAACAAACGGCGGCAATTAATGAAGGTGGAAAAAATATAATTGTGTCTGCTGGTGCCGGTTCCGGAAAAACGGCCGTTTTATCCGAAAGGGTTTTAACTCATTTAAAAAATAAGATAAGTATTACTGATTTATTAATATTAACTTTTACTAATGCAGCTGCTAGTGAGATGAAAGATCGTATCAGAAAGAAAATAAAGAATATTCCTGAATTAAGAGAGGAATTAGATAAAGTAGATATGGCATTTATTACTACATTTGATGCTTTTAGTTTATCTTTAGTTAAAAGATATAAAGAATATTTAAACATCAGTAGTAATATTAAAATAGTAGATAATAGTATTATTACTTTAAAGAAAAAAGAATTTTTAAATGCAATATTCGATAATTTATATTATGAAAATAATCCTTTATTTTTAAAATTATTAAATGATTTAACTTTAAAAGATGATAAAGATATATTTACCGGAATTTTAAATTTGAATAATAAGTTAGATAATGTATATAATAAACAAGAGCTATTAGATAATTATATTGCTAAATTTTATGATTTTAATAATTTAGATAATATCTTTAATGAGTATCTTTTATTAATTATAAATAATATTAAAGAAATTGCTAATCAATTAGATAACTTGCGTTACTATGTAGATAGTAGTTATATGGATAAAATAGAAGTAGTTTTTAATGATTTAGGTAAGAGTAATGATTATGATACGATTAGAAAGAATATTTATAATTTAGAAAAATTACCTATTTTAAGAAATGCTTGTGATGAGGCTAAGAAGATTAAGGAAGAAATAAGTAAGATTGTTAAGAATATTAAAGAATTAACTAAGTACAATAGCAAAGAAGATATAATAAATAGTTTAATGGCTACTAAGGATTATGTAGTAATCATTATTGAAATAATAAAAGAATTAGATTTAAGAGTGAGTAGTTATAAAAAAGATAATGATTGTTATGAATTTATTGATATTGCTAAATTAGCAATTAAACTTTTAAAAGATAATCCTGATATATGTTGCGAGTTAAAAAATAAATATAAAGAAATTTTAATAGATGAGTATCAAGATACTAATGATATACAAGATATATTTATTTCTTTAATTGCTAATAATAATTTATATATGGTAGGAGATATTAAACAATCTATATATCGTTTTCGAAATGCTAATCCAAATATTTTTAAGAGTAAGTATGAAGATTATTCTAAGAATATTGCAGGTTTAAAAATAGACTTAAATAAAAACTTTCGTAGTCGTAGGGAAGTAATTAATAATATAAATATGATTTTTAATTTAATTATGGATGAAGAAGTAGGAGGTGCTAATTATTTAGAAACCCATCAGATGCAATTTGGTTTAACTAGTTATGATGCCATTAATAAAGAAGATTATAATATGGAAATTCTAAATTATAATTTATTAGATCGTAAGTATAGTGATACGGAAGTAGAAATATTTACTGTTTTAAATGATATTAAAAATAAAGTAGCTTCTGGTTATGAGATAATGGATAAAGAAACAAATTTACCTAAAAAAGTTACTTATGGGGATTTTGTTATTTTAATGGATAGAGCTACTAGTTTTGATTTATATAAAAAAATATTTGAGTATTATAATGTTCCAATTAGTATTTATCGGGATACGACGATTAGTGACTCAGTAGATATTAATATTATTAAAAATATATATAATTTAATAATATTAATTAAGAAGAAAGATTTTGGTAAATTATTTTCTTATTCTTATATGGCTCTTGCTCGTAGTTATCTTTTTAGTATTAGTGATGACGATATTTTGAAAACTATTAAAGATAGGGATTATAGTGCTACTAAAATTTATGAGATTTGTTATGGTTTAGCTAAAGATTTAGATAATTTAAACAATATCGAGTTATATGATAAAATTATTCAAGATTTTAATTTTTTAGAAAAGATTATAACAGCTGGTAATGTTAAAGAACATTTAGTTACTCTGGATTCTATTAGTAAAATTGTTAGTAATTCAGTTAGTTTAGGTTATACTCCTGAAGATTTTTTAGAATACTTAAATCAGGTTAGTGAAGAAGGATTAGATATTAAATTATCTTTGAATAAAGATAGTTCTAATAGTGTTAAAATAATGACTATTCATGCTTCTAAAGGTTTGGAATATCCAATTTGTTATTTTACAGGATTAGGTAAGAAGTTTAATATTAGTGATTTAAAAGATAAATTATATTATGATAATACGTATGGCTTTATTACTCCATATTTTAAGAAAGGTATTTATTCCACAATCTTAAAGACTTTATTAAAAAATAAATATATTAAAGAAGAGATATCAGAAAAGATTCGTTTGTTTTATGTTGCTTTAACAAGGGCAAGAGAAAAAATTATTTTAGTTGGTAGTTTTACGGAAAATGAGTTAGCTTATAAAAAAGATAATTTAATTAACTTAGAAGAACGTTTAAAATATATGAGTTTTAAAGATATTTTAAATTCTATTTATAAGTATCTAAATAAGTATGTTAAACAAGTAGATATTGCTACTTTACATCTAAATAAAGATTATAATTTAGCTAAGTCAGTTAAAGAATTTAATTTTAATAGTGATGTGAAAATTAGAACAATTGATTATAATTTAAAAGAAGAAGTAATTCCGAAAAGAAGAGTATCTAAAGTTGTTAATAAGATATTAACTAATGAAGAAAAGAAAAATATTGAGTTAGGTTTAAGAATGCATTATTTATTTGAAATAACTGATTTTAATAATCCTGATTATAGTATAATGAATGATTTTGAAAAAAAATGTCTTAAAAAGTTCTTAGATACTAATATCTTAGCTAATAATATAGCTATTTATAAAGAGTATGAGTTTATTTCTAATGCAAAAGAAGCTATTCATGGCATAATTGATTTATTAATTATTAAAGAAGATGTTTGTATAATTGTTGATTATAAATTAAAGTATACAGATGATGAAAATTATTTTAAACAATTAGAGTGTTACCGTAATTATATAGGTAATATGACTGGGAAGAATACCATTACTTATTTATATTCTATTATCGATAGTAATCTAATTTTAATTGCGGGGGATTAATGTGGAATTAGAAGATAAAAAAAAGATACTTTATGATAAGCTTTTAAGTAATAATTATTTTATCAATAAAGAAAATGAAAAAATTTATTTATATTGTTTAAAACAAGTAATTGATTTGATTTTCAATCTAGAAGTAGATAATATTTACGGAATAAAGGTCTGAGATTTAAAACTTCTTAGAATTTATTTAGGGCTCTATGATGAAAAAGAAATATTAAAATATGAAGTCTTAGCTAAACGTTTAAATACTTACGTTAATAAAGTTGGTAAAATTATTCGTAATATATTTTATGAAATAAAAAAATCAGTCAATAAAATGAGTAAAAATCTAATTTTAAATAAAGAGATGGCCGATGGTATACCTTTAGATACAATATATCTAAAAGATACGGGATTAGAAGTTTCTTCAGTTAAAGAATTAGAAAAACTTTCTTTATTAAATTTATCTAATTTATTAACTTTTACTCAAGAAGAGTTAATGAATATGGTTTCTTTAAATACTTATTTAGATATTATATTAAATTTAAAAGAGCTAAATTGTTCTTTAAATATTAATAATAAAGTTCATGATATTAAGTTGATAAAATGAAAATCCTTTTTTTATTGATATATATGTTATATTTTATATATAAAAAGTAAAAGTTATGGAGGCCAACTATGAAAAGAAAGGGTTTAATACTTAGTTTATTAGTTATTATTTTTGTTGTATTTTTAGGTGTTATTATTGTAAACTTTAATAAAGATAAGAAAAATACCGATAATGTAGTAATTTATGGTGAAATAGAAAGCATTGAATCCAATAATTATTTAATTTTAAATTCTGATAATGGTGAGGTAATGGAAGTTTATTATGACAACTGTAATCAATTTATTGCTGGGCAAAAAGTTAAGATTATTTATGATGGTTTGATTTTAACTTCTATACCACCCAAAATTTATGCTATTTCTATAGCCGAAGTAGAAGAATTTAAAATAAGTTATGCTTTAGATGATGAACGATTAATTAATTTTGCATATGATCCTAAATATAATGAGACTACTATTAGCGAAGCAATTTTAAAAGGTATACTTACTTTCGAAAATTTTATAGATGATTTAGAATATTTAGATGGTTTAAAAGATGGTGGTTCGAAAATTTATAAATATGATAGTAAAATAAACGATGGTTATGGCAATATTGATTTTTATGTTATAGAGTGTAATAGTTTGGATGGAATAAAGGATATTTATGTAGCAAAATATAAAGATAGTTTAATGGATAAATGTACTATTGAAGTTAATTAATAAAGATTATAGGGTGTTTATAAACTGATTTTTAAAATCGGTTTTTTTAATCACCTAGCATTAATTTTATAGTGGCACCATCTTTTACATAATATCCTTCATCAGGTGATTGATATATAACTTTATTACCTGTTCCGGAATATTCTATTTTGTAACCTTTTAAAATGGTATTAGCTTCTTTAACTGTTAAACCAACAACATTGGGAAGTACTGAGTATTTAGTATCTAACCAATTATATTCTTTTGGCATTCCATCTTTGACTGGTTCTAAATCATTTATTTCGATATATGATTCAAATATTCCTTTAGCAATTGGTGCTGCAACCGTACCACCATATTGAACAACACCTTTAGGATTATCAATAGCCACATATACAACTATTTCTGGATTATCAGCTGGCATAAATCCGATAAAAGAAAGAATATAATTTCCAACCATATAAGCGCCATTATTAACTTTTTGGGCTGTACCTGTTTTTCCGCCAATACGATAATTTTCGATATAAGCATTACGACCACTACCATTGGCGACAACACTTTCTAGGGCATATCTAACCATTTCGGAAGTCTCTTCAGTTATAACAGTTCTTACTTTAGTTGGACTTACACTTGTAAGAATATCACCTTTAGAATTTTCAGTACTTTTAACAATATATGGTTTATATAAAGTACCTCCATTTACAATTGCAGATACACTTGTTATTTGCTGAATAGGAGTAACCGAAACACCTTGACCAAAAGCGGTTGTTGCTAGTTCGACGTTTCCTACTTTATCCAAATCAAATAATATTCCTTTAGCTTCACCATTTAAATCGATACCTGTTTTTTCACCAAAACCTAAATTTTTTATATATTCAAATAATTTTTCTTTGCCTGAACGAAAGCCTAGTTCGACAAATCCAGGGTTACATGAGTTTTCTACGACATTTAAAAATGTTTGGGCTCCATGACCTCCGGATTTCCAGCAATGAATTGTTGCTCC
>CALVXQ010000035.1 GCA_944371435.1 uncultured Bacilli bacterium | reverse complement strand
TATGGAAGCAGTTCTAACTGAACAAATTATTGAAGAAGAACAAGGGGTTGTTTTGGATGTATTACAAAAAGGCTATATGTATAAAGATAAATTACTAAGACCTGCTATGGTTAAGGTAAATGAATAAAAGAAAGGTGATTATTTATGAGTAAAATTATAGGTATAGATTTAGGTACAACAAATTCATGTGCATCTGTATTAGAGGGTGGAGTTCCTAAAGTAATTCCAAATCGAGAAGGAAATAGAACTACTCCATCAGTAGTAGCTTTTAAAGCTGATGGTGAAGAACTAGTTGGTGAAACAGCTAAAAGACAAGCAGTAACTAATGTTAAAAATACTATTTCTAGTATTAAAAGAAAAATGGGTACTGATGAAAAAGTAGAAGCTAATGGTAAGAAATATACACCAGAAGAAATTTCTGCTAAGATTTTAATGAAGTTAAAGAGTGATGCTGAAGCATACTTAGGAGAAAAAGTAACTAAAGCTGTTATTACAGTTCCTGCTTACTTTAATGATGCTCAAAGACAAGCAACTAAGAATGCTGGTAAGATTGCTGGTTTAGATGTTGAAAGAATTATTAATGAACCAACCGCAGCAGCTCTAGCATATGGTATTGATAAACAAGAAAAAACTCATACTGTTTTAGTTTATGATTTAGGTGGTGGAACATTTGATGTTTCAATCCTAGAATTAGGTGATGGTGTTTTCGAAGTTAAATCAACTGCTGGTAATAACCATTTAGGTGGCGATGATTTCGATCAAAGAGTAATGGATTACTTAGTTTCAGAATTTAAGAAAGAAAATGGTATTGACTTATCTACTGATAAGATGGCAATGCAAAGAATTAAAGATGCTGCTGAAAAAGCTAAGAAAGACTTATCTGGTATGATGAGTGCTGAAATATCTATTCCATTTATTGCTCAAAGTAGCGAAGGCCCATTACATTTAAATATGACTTTAAATAGAGCTAAATTTGAAGAATTAAATAAAGATTTATTTGATTCAACATTAGATGCTGTTCATAAGGCATTAAAAGATGCTAAATTGACTGCTAGTGATATTGATAAAGTATTATTAGTTGGTGGTTCAACTCGTATTCCATATATTCAAGAATTAGTTAAAAAAGATCTTGGTAAAGAACCATCTAAAGAAGTTAACCCAGATGAAGTTGTTGCTATGGGTGCTGCTATTCAAGGTGGTGTTCTAACTGGTGAAGTAGATGATTTAGTATTATTAGATGTTACACCATTATCACTAGGTATTGAAACAATGGGTAATGTTATGACAGTTTTAATTCCAAGAAATACTACTATTCCAACTAGTAAGTCTCAAGTATTCTCTACGGCTGCTGATAACCAACCTGCTGTTGATATTCATGTTTTACAAGGTGAAAGACCAATGGCATCTGATAATAAGACTTTAGGTAACTTTAGATTAGATAGCATTCCTGCAGCACCACGTGGAGTACCACAAATCGAAGTTAAATTTGATATCGATGCTAATGGTATTGTTAATGTTACTGCTAAAGATTTAGGAACAAATAAAGAACAATCTATTACTATTACTTCTTCTACTAATCTTTCTGATGAAGAAATTGAAAGAATGAAAAAAGAAGCAGAAGCTAATAAAGAAGCTGATGAAAAGAAGAAAGCTTTAGCAGAAGCTAAGAATGAAGCTGATGCTACTATTTTCCAAACTGAAAAGTCATTAAAAGATTTAGGTGATAAAGTAAGTGCTGATGAAAAGAAGAAAGCTGAAGATAAGATTAATGAAGTAAAAGATGCCTTAAATGGTGAAGATATTGAAAGAATCAAGAATGTTACTAAAGAATTAAATGATATTGCTATTAGTTATGCAAGTAGAGTTTATGAAGAAGCTGCTAAAGCCAACCAAGCTAATAACAATAATAATGAAAATAGTTCTGATAGTAGTAATAATAATGATGATATTAAAGAAGCAAAATACGAGGAAAAATAATTTGATTTGGGGAAGATTCTTTCTTCCCCAATAATTTTTGAGGGATAAATGAAAAAAGAAGATATAGAAATATTATTAAATAAGATGTGTTCTACGGGGGCTGATTTTGCCGAGGTATATATTGAAAATTCTAAGACTAAAGTATTTACATATTTAGATAATAAACTTCAAAAAATTGATAATAAAATAGATAAGGGAATAGGACTTAGAATTGCTAAAGATAATGAAGTATATTATGCTGCTTTAAATAATGATAATCCTTTAGTAGTTTGTGATGATTTAACTACTAATTTAGATGGTAAAGTACTTTATAAGGATATAAAACTTAGTGATAAGAAGATATATGAAAATACTAATAATGAATTTTTAGATGATAATTTAGTAAAAGAATATATGCATAATTTGAATCATAAACTTCGTTTAATGGATAAAAGAATTGATCAAGTAGTTTTAAATTTTACCGAAATATTAAAAGATGTTACTATTGCTAATCATACATCTTTATATAATAATGAATTACGTGGTTATGCTAGGTTTTATATTACTGTTAATTTTAAAGATAATGATAAAGTTGCAACATCAAATTATAATTGGGGTTCAACTAATATTAAAGATATTTTCAACCATGATATAGATACTAAATTAAAAGAGTTGGTCCAATATGGTATAGATAAATTATATGCCCAAAATTGTATTGGGGAGAAAATGCCGGTTATTTTAGGTCCTGGTTTTGGTGCCGTAATTTTTCATGAGGCATGTGGTCATGCGATGGAAGCTAATGCTACTGCTCGTAAAATGTCTGTTTTGAGTGGTATGATTGGTAAAAAAGTGGCATCTGATAAAGTAACTATCGTTGATGATGGAACTATACCTAATTTATGGGGAACTACGCAGATTGATGATGAAGGGTATAATACGCAAAAAAATTATTTAATAAAGGATGGTATTTTAGTTAATTATTTGAATGATACTTTAAATAATCGTCTTTTACATATGGAGTTAACAGGTTCTTCTCGTCGTGAATCGTATTATTATCCACCTGTTTCTCGGATGAATAATACTTATTTGGAACCTCGAGATGATAAAATTGCGGATATGATTAAAAGTATCGATTACGGATTATATGCTAAAGAAATGAATGGTGGTTCGGTTAATCCTGAAACTGGTGATTTTAATTTTGGGGTTAACACCGCTTATATGATTCGTAATGGTAAAATAACAGAATGTGTAAAAGGGGCTAGTTTAATTGGCAATACATTAGATATTTTACATAAAATTGAAATGGTTGGTAGTGATTTAGATTTTGGTGCTGGGATGTGTGGAGCCGCCAGTGGAATGGTTCCAGTTACTATAGGAGAACCAACAATTAAGGTAGCAGAAATATTAGTTGGAGGAGTAAAAAATGGTTAAGAAATTGATTGATTTAGCTAAGAAAGCTAATATGGCTTTAGAAGTATGTTCTAAAAAAGAATATTCTGCTCAAATTGAAGTATTAAATTCTAATCTAAAAAACTTTTATGTTGCTAGTACAACTAGGTATCAAATAAAAGCGATTAAAGATGGTAAATGTTGTTTCTTTACTACGGAAGATTTATCTAATCCTGATTATATAATTAAAGAATTAGATAAAGCATTTTTACTTAGTGATAATGATAATATTAATAGATTAAGTAATAATAGCTATGAACTAAGAAAAGAATCGTTTATTAAACCGGATTTTAAGAAAGTAAAAGAAGATTTATTAAGTTTAGATGGTTTAAGAGAAGAATATCCTTATATTAAGAATATCGAAGCAAGTTATGCTTATAATTATATGGATATTAATATTGAAAATGCTAATAACTTTATGGAAGATAGTAATTATAATAATTATATAATGGTATCTGTTAGTGGAGTAAAAGATAATGTCGTTAAAAGTGATTATATAAGTATTTATACTAAGTATTATGATTTTGAGACGATAAAAAATAAAGTTAGAGAATTAGTTCAATATATTGCCGCTAAGTTTGCTGAAACTTCGATAAGTACTAATAAGTATAATGTGTTATTAAAAAATAATGTTGTAAAAGATATTTTAACTACTTTTATTCCTGCTTTTAGTACTAGGAATATTAATATGAAGTTATCATTTTTAACGGATAAACTTAATCAAAAAGTATTTAGTGATAAAATAAGTATTGTTGAAGAACCTTTAAATGCAGAATTTGTTTCAACAAGAGCATTTGATGATGAAGGAACTTTAACTTATAATAAAGAATATGTTTTAAATGGTGTATTTAAAAAAACTTATAATTCTTTAGAATATGCTCTTAAAAATAAAGAAAAACCAACTGGCAATTCTTATGGGGTACGTAATTTTCATCTTGTAGCAGGTAATAAGTCTTATACTCAATTAATAAATACAATGGAAAATGGTATTATTATTAATCGGATTGAGGGAATGCATAGTGGAATTAATATGCGAAGTGGAGATATATCATTGCAGGCAACGGGATTGTTAGTTGAACAGGGAAAAGTTACGAAAACTCTTAATATGATTATTTTACAAAGTAATATCCTAGAAATATTAAATAATGTATTAGAAGTTGGTAATGATTTAGAAGAATTTAATAGCACTATATCTAGTCCTTCTTTACTATTACATGATATAACTATATGTGGGAGTTTATAATATGAAAAAAAGAGAAGATATAAATAATTTAGATAAATGGGATTTAACAAAAATATATGTTGATAAAAATGCTGTTGCTGAAGATTTTAAACGTTTAGATATGTATGTAGAAAATATTAAATTATTAAAAGGACATCTACTAAGTTCTTATTTAAAACTTGAACGTTTTTTTAATAGTTATATTAAGCTTAATCAAATAATAGAACGTTTAGATGTTTATAGTATGCTTTATTTTTATCAAGATATGACTAATTATGATGCTATTAATTTAAGAGAACGGGTTAATAAAAAAACGGAATCAGTTTTAAGTATGATAAGTTTTGTCGAACCAGAATTTTTAAAAGCAAGTTTTAAAGAAGTTAAAGCACTTGTTAGTGATTCACCATTAGCTAAATATGAATTTTATTTTGCTAAATTATTTCGAGAAAAAAAACATATACTAAGTAGTAAGGATGAACAATTATTAACAAAGGCTAGTTTCTCTTTATTAAATAGTAATAATATATATGATAATCTAAATAATAGTGACTTAAAATTAGATCCCGTTATAATTAATGGTAAAGAGCAGGAGTTAACTCCTGAGAATTTTCAGATATACTTAAATAATAAAGATGAACATATTCGCAAGCAAGCGTTTACTAATTTATATCGTTATTATGCTTCTTTAAATAATACGATGTATTCTTTATATTTAGCAAGTATTAAAGAAAATACTTTTATTAGTCAAGTTAGAAAATATCCTAGTGTTTTGGAAATGTATTTATATAATGATAATATTCCTATAAGTTTATTAAATAATCTTGTTAATGGTATTCATAAAGGAATACCCGAATTAAGAAAGTATGAAAATATTCGTAAAGATTACTTGAATTTAAAAGAAATGCATAATTATGATTTATATCGTGATTTAGTAGATCCTTTAGCAAGTAATATTCCTTATGAACAAGCTAAAACAATTTTATTTGCGGCATTAGAACCTTTAGGAAAAGATTATGCTAGTATTTTAAAGGAAGCATTGAGTAATAAGTGGGTAGATGTTTATCCTAATGAGGGTAAAAGAGGCGGAGCTTATGAAATATCTTGTTTCGGGGTTGATCCTTATGTATCTTTAAATTACGTCAATGATTTTGATTCAGTTAGTACTTTAGCTCATGAACTTGGTCATGCTATCCATTCTTATTTAACTAATAAAAAGCAAGATTATTTATATCAAGGTTATCCTATCTTTTTAGCTGAAATAGCATCTACTGTTAATGAATGTTTAATAGATGAATATTTTATTAATAATGCAAAAGATAAGAAAGAAAAAATATATTACTTAAATAATTTTTTGGAAAAATTTAGAACTACTGTTTTTAGACAATTAATGTTTAGTGAATTTGAAACTAAAGTATATAGTGATTATCAAAATGGTAGTGATATTAGTCCTGGGTATTTTAATAATACATATTTAGAATTAAATAAAATGTATTATGGTGATACAGTTACATATGATGATGAGATAAAATATGAATGGTCTAGAATACCTCATTTTTATACCCCATTTTATGTATATAAGTACGCATCAGGTTATATTATAGCTTTATCGATAGTTAATAAGTTAAAGAAAGATAATACTTATTATAAAAAATACTTAGAATTTTTAAGCAGTGGTTCATCTAAATATCCTCTTGATACTTTAAAGATAGCAGATATTGATAGTACTTTAGAAGAACCAATTAAAGATGCTTTAGAAATATTTAAAAATAAAGTTAAGGAATTAGAAAATTTGTGTAGGAGGTAATAATTATGGCAAAAGAAAAAGATTATTATAAAATTTTAGGAGTTGATAAAAGTGCTAGTCAAGATGAAATAAAATCAGCTTTTAGAAAACTAGCTAAAAAATATCACCCTGATATTAATAAAGAACCGGGAGCTGAAGAAAAATTTAAAGAAATTGGTGAGGCTTATAGCATATTAGGAGATCCGGATAAACGTAAGACTTACGATCAATTTGGTTCAGCAGCATTTGATGGAACTGGTAATGCTAATGCTGGTGGTGGTTTTGGTGGCTTCAGTGGCTTTGGCGGTTTTGGCAGTTTTGCGGATTTTGATACTGATGATTTATTTCGTGATTTATTTGGTGGTGCTTTTGGTTTTGGCAGTAGTAGTAGAAGTAAAAGCCGTGCTACCAAGGGAGCCGATAGCCTAGTTAAAATATCTTTAACTTTTGAAGAAGCTGTTTTTGGTTGTGAAAAGGAGATAACTTTAGATTTAAACGATAAGTGTGATGAATGTGGAGGAGCAGGTGGCTTTGATTCTAAAACATGTAAAACATGTGGTGGTCGTGGTCGTGTAGTTCAAGTTCAAAGAACTATGTTTGGAACATTCCAAAGTGAATCAACTTGTCCAGATTGTAATGGTGCGGGTAAAACTTTTCAAAGAGTATGTAGTAAGTGTCGTGGTAAAGGTGTTTATGTTCGTAGTAAAACAATTGAAGTCAGTGTTCCAGCCGGAGTATCTGATGGTACCCAACTTCGTATAAGTGGTAAAGGTTCTAGTGGTACTAATGGTGGGGCTAATGGCGACATTTATATCGAATTTAAAGTTAAAGAACATCCATTATTTAAACGTGATGAAGATAATATTTTGTTAGATTTACCTATTACAATTACTGATGCTATTTTTGGTTGTAAAAAAGATGTTCCAACTATATATGGTAATGTGGTTTTAGCAATAGATGCCGGAACACAATCTGGTACAAAATTACGTTTACGTGGGAAGGGTGTTGCTAATCCTAATACTCGTCGTAAAGGTGATATGTATATAACTATCAAGGTTATGACTCCTACAAAGCTAGATCGTACACAAAAACAATTATTTAAAGAGTTAGATGAAACTAATTTAGAAGTTAATCCTGAATTTAAAGAAATTAATAAATACTTAGATTAATTGGGCTTGTAAATACTTTCAAATAATGATAAATTATTGATATGCTAAAGAGTTTTTAGTTAGTATTGAGAGGATTTTTTAATGAAGTCAAAAGAAGGTTATAATAGGGTATTATTATTAGTTATTATACTTGTTTTAGTTGGAGCGGTAGTTGCTGGGACAATTTTCGTATCCTTTAAAACTCATTATCGTAATGTAGCTCCTTATAAAACAAGTATTGAGTTGCGTGCTAATTCTAAAGAGTTAAAAGTAAATAATATTTCTAATGGTAGTATTGAATTAGCTGAGAATTTAAGTGCTACGCGAGTTACAATTTGGATTTATTCTAATCCAGAATTATTAGGAGAATTTTCTATTGAAAATAATACTATTACGGGATTAAATGAAGCTTTAAGTAATATTATTATTACATCAGGAACTCATCTTTTAGCACTAGTTTATAATAATGAAGTTCTCGGTTATATTAAAGTCGAAATTAATGAATTTAAAGAAATTACTCCAGTAGTAGAAGAAGATGATACATCTGACGTTTTGGAGGAAGAAGAAGTAATTCATGAAGAAGTAGAAGATGATGAAGAGGAAAAAATACCAGTAGAGGACGAGAAGGAAGAAGTAGTTGTTAAAACAAGAGAGATTGTTGTTGAAGAAGATATTGATTTTCTAGTAGAAGAACAACAAGAAGTTAATATGCTTCGTGGTAGTGAGGAGATTCTTCAAGAAGGACAAAAAGGTACTAAGAATGTAACTTATAAAGTTCGCTATGAAAATGATAAAGAAGTATCTCGTAGTAAAGTATCAGAAGAAGTAATTACTGAACCAGTAACACAAATAGTAAAAGTAGGAACAAGTGATTATAATCTAAATGATGAAATAAATATTTATTATAAAACTGGTAATTATTGTTTAACTGAAAACGTTGATTCAGAAACTCAGGAGTGTTTAGAGGAAATCGGCAGTTTTACAGTTTATGAAATAAATAATACTAGTAAATTAGTATGTTTAGGTAATGAATGTGATACTTCAACAATCAATTTAGATGAATTTATTCCTGCTACAAAACATGAATACGGATATTATGCAACATATCAGGGTAAACAATTATATTTCTATACTTATAGTGGTGTTGTAAAACCTTTAGAACAAGCTGATTGTGATGTTCTTAATCTAGCATGTGGTATTTGGTAAAGTGATTTAATCACTTTTTTTCTTCGGTGGTGGTGAAAGTAGTGCAAATTGGGTTGGCTTGCGTCCGGTAAGCAAGTGATTTTATCTAAAGTTAAGATTGGGCTTGTAAAATGCTATGTTTAATGGTACATTATTGTTAACAATAGATATGGTTTTACTTAATGTGTTATTGGAGAGGGATTATGAAGAAAAGAAACATTATTATTATAGTTATTTGCCTATTAATATTAGTTGTAGCTGCATATTTAGTGTGGGTAAATTTTTACAAACGGGAAGAAATGTCTTTAACTGATGATTTAGTTACGGAATTATATGATGAACTAGAAATTTATTTTATTCCTGAATTATATGATGGATTTGAGTCGTATAATGAAAATAATTTCTATATGGATAAATTAGTTACTTATGATACTCTTAGTGATGAAGCCAAACTTTATTATGCGTATCAGACGCTTAAAAATATAAATGACCGTCAAATTAGTTCCTGTACAGAGTTGGAAGGTTATACATTTAATGATACGAATTTATATGATTATTGTTTAAATAATCAACATATCTTAGATGGATATGAGTATATGTTTAATGATGTTAATAAGACTAAGTTAGAAGAAGCTTATCATGAAATGTATGGCTATGATAAAGAAATGCCTTTAAAAAGTTTTACTATGAGTTTTACTGGAGTTTGTTTATATTCTGAAACAAAAGGTGATTATTTATGCTACAACCAAGTTGGTGGTGATACTACTTTTGGTGTTAGTAAAACTAAACTTGTTTCTGCTTATAAGTATTCTAACAAAATTGAATTATATGATCGTTACATTTGGGCAGATTTAGCTGATGGTGATGGGTTTGATTTTTCTAAGTCACGCTTTGATAAAGAATTAATTGTTAATGTACCCGAATACAGTGATGAAATACTTTCTGAATATCTTGATGAAGGAGCTTTGTACAAACATATTTTTAAAAAAGATGCCAATGGTGATTATTACTGGTTTAGTAGTGAAAGAGTAGAGTAAAATAGGATTATTAAGTCCTTTTTTATTTTGCCAACGGATATATGAATCGATTAACTAATACTCACCAAAATGTAAATTATTGGTCGATGTCACCGAGTGATTTTAGTGCTGTTAATACCATAGCACCAGAATTTATTCAACATACAATTGGCTTTACTGGTGGCACTTGGGTTAGCAACGACTATGGCTTGCGTCCGGTAAT
>CALVXQ010000034.1 GCA_944371435.1 uncultured Bacilli bacterium | reverse complement strand
ATTATGTTTTTTTATGAAATAAATTTCTAGGTTTAATAATAATTCTATGATACAATTAAGTAGGTGATTAGAATGTTTGAATACATGGGAGATAGATTAACAAATGCGATAAAGAATATTAAGGGAATGGGTAAAATTACTGAAAGTAATATAAATGATGCTATTAGAGAAATAAGAATGGCTTTATTAGAAGCTGATGTTAATTATACAGTTGTTAAAGAATTTATTAATAATGTTAAAGAAAAAGCCTTAGGTACAGAGGTAATGAATTCTCTAAAACCAGATGAAGTATTTATTAAAATAGTTAAAGATGAATTGATTGAGTTATTAGGGACTGATGCTGCTTCATTAAGTTTAGATGCTAAACCAAATAAATTAATACTTGTTGGTTTACAAGGTTCTGGTAAAACAACAACGGCTGGTAAACTTGCTAATTATTTACGTAAGAAACAAAGTAAAAAGCCTTTATTAGTTGCTTTAGATGTTTATCGACCTGCTGCTATTGATCAGTTAATTACTATTGGTAAACAATTAAATATTGAGGTATTTAGTAAAGATGCTAAAGATGTATTAGAAATAGCTCGTGAAGCTTTAGATTATGCTAAAGAAAATAATTATGATTATATAATATTTGATACAGCTGGACGTTTACATATTGATTCTAATTTGATGGATGAGTTAAAGAATTTAGAAGATTTAATTAAACCAGAAGAAGTCATTTTAGTAGTAGATGCGATGATGGGACAAGATGCTATTAATGTTATAAAAGGTTTCAATGAAGCACTACATTTAACTGGTTGTATTTTAACAAAGTTAGATGGTAACACTAAAGGTGGAGTAGCTTTATCTGTAAGACATTTAACTAATATTCCAATTAAATTTGTTGGTGATTCCGAAAAATTAGATGGTTTACAAGAATTTCATCCTACTAGAATGGCTGAAAGAATTTTAGATATGGGTGATATTATTTCTATTGCGGAAAAAGTTGAATCAGTAATAGATGAAGATGAGGTTAAAAATCAAGCTAAAAGAATGAAAAAAGGGTTATATGATTTAGAAGATTTTTTAACAAATTTAAAACAAATTAGAAAATTAGGACCATTAGAAAAGATTATTGGTTTACTTCCTCAAGCAAGACAAATGGGTTTAAATAATATCAATATTAATCCTAAAGATATGGCTCATATCGAGGCCATTGTTTTATCAATGACTAAAGAAGAAAGAAGAAATCCCGATATTTTAAAAGCAAGTCGTAAGCAAAGAATTGCACAGGGTAGTGGACGAAGTGTCGAAGAAGTTAATCGTCTTTTAAAACAATTTGACATGATGAAACAGATGATGAAGAAGATGACCAGTGGTAACTTTCCCAACTTTTAAAGTAGACAATTGTCATTTATTTATCATTATTCTAAACATAAAATAAGTTAAGAAAGGAATTTTATTATGTTTAGAAATTGCTGTTTTGATATAGGTGATGGGTTGAAACAAGAGAATAATTTTAAAGAACAAAACATGAGTATGCCATCTTGTCCACCTATATATGAATGCCCACAAGAAAGATGTTGTCATCGAGAATTTCATCATGAGGTACAACAAGAGTGATAATTTATGATAGACCAAGTAAATTAAGATAAATAAGTATAACTTAAGACATTTTAATAGAAATGTCTTTTTGTGTGGTATAATTATATATAGGTGATTCCAATGAAAGTACTAAGTTTAACAGAGCCATTTGCTACATTAATATTAGAAAAGAAGAAATACATTGAAACTAGGAGTTGGAAAACAGACTATAGAGGCACACTATATATACATTCAAGTATGACTAAGCCTTCTAAAAAAGATTTGAAGGATAAAGAATTGATGTCTTTAGTTGATAATAAGAATATGAATTTTGGTAATATTATTTGTAAATGTAATTTGGTTGATTGTATATATATGACAAAAGAATATGTAGAAAAGATGAAAAAGAAAAATTATCAAGAATATATATGTGGTGAATATAAAGAAGGGCGTTATGCTTGGATAGTAGAAGATATAGAGATTATAAAACCTATAAAAGCTAAAGGACAACTTGGTATTTGGAATTATTTTAATGAATTTGAAATTATGAATTTAATGGAAAATATAGAATATGGTTGGATGGATAAACAGGGGAATAAATATAATACAGTTGATGAATCTTATTCAAACAATTATATTTTACAAAGTCCCAAAGAAATTCTAAAGAATAAAGTTGGTGTATGTTGGGATCAAGTAGAACTAGAAAGATATTATTTTAAGGGAAATGATTGGAATATTAAAACTTATTTTATAGTTTATTATGATAATGATAAATGTCCTACTCATACATTTTTAACTTTTGAAAAAGGTAATAAATATTATTGGTTTGAACATTCATGGGAAAGATTTAGAGGAATACATGAATATACTACCCTGAAATACTTGTTATTAGATGTTAGAAACAAATTTATTAAATATGAATTAAATGACGTTTATGAAAAAAATAATCTTTGTATATATAATTATAAGAAACCAAAGTATCATATAAATGTTTTAGATTTTTATAAACATTGTGAGTCAGGTATTAATATTTTATTGGAGGATAAGTAATATGAATATAGATAAAATAAAAAAGGAATTAATTAGTCAAAAAGAATCTAAATTTAAAGGTAATATATATCATTATTCACAAGTGAATTTCTCCTATAATTCAAACAAAATTGAAGGAAGTAGATTAACTAGTGATCAAACTGAAGCAATATTTGATACATCTTCATTTATTCCTAAAAGTGATGACTTAATTAAGTTAGATGATTTAACTGAATCTAAAAATCACTTTAAGTTATTTGATTATATGTTAGATAATGTTGATAATAAATTATCTAAAGAAATGATTATCGAAATGAATAAGATACTAAAAAGAAATACTAGTGATGAAGAAAATCCAAGATATAATGTTGGTGGATTTAAAGTTGTTCCTAATATAATAGGAGTAGTTAATGTTATTAATACCACAACACCAGAAGATGTAGAAAACGAAATTGAAGAATTGTTAAATGAATATAATTCTAAAACTAATATTACTTTAGAAGATATAGTTGATTTTCATTATAAATTTGAGAAAATTCATCCCTTTGGAGATGGAAATGGTCGTGTTGGTAGAATTATAATGTTTAAAGAATGCTTAAGAAATGACATCATGCCATTTATTGTATTAGATGATGATAAACCTTATTATATGAGAGGTTTAAAAGAATATGAAAATGATAAAATGTTCTTAATTGATACTATTAGACATGAACAAGATTTATATGAAAAAATATGTGAAGAATTACTGGACTTTGAAATAGAAGAAAATAATTAAAAAATTAATCATCCTATAATTTTTATTAATTTGAAAATTTTAGGATGGTTTTTATATGCCCAAAATATTATAAAATAATTATTTATCCTTTATATCAACCTACAAAGTAGGATGAATTTTGTAAGTACAAAATAAGAATGGTGTATACACAAGCCCTTATTTTATAAGGAAAAGCGAGTGTCGATGCACCATCTTCTTATCCTGCTGTTTCATAATTTATAAAATTGTAAATATTTTTAGGATGATAGATAAAACTTTCTATAGCTTAAGACTTGACTCATATTTTTAATGGAGGTATCATGCATCATGCAAAAAGGAGATGATGTTTATGATATTTAAAATAATTTTGTTTAGAAGAGGTGGATGCTTATAAGTAATACTAAATATGTGTGTAATTTAAATATTATGCAATTTAGTATTACTAAAATTAGTGGTTTATCCATAAGTTTAAGTGAGGTGCTTAAAATTTATGGATAAGTACAAGATTAATTATATATTTAATGAAGATAAAGATATAAATGATTTATTAATAAAAGTTTTAAATAAAGAATTAAAGAAGTATATTCCAATGATTTGTAAAAATGAAAAATGTGAGATACCATCATCATGTACTTATTTATCTCAAAGAGGAGGTAAGCATTGTTAGAGAGTTTAAATAAGATATATAGTGTTGGGCTTTATATAAGATTATCTAGAGAAGATGATGATAAAAATTATGAAAGTGAGAGTATTACAAATCAAAAAAGTTTATTACTTCAATATGTAAAAGAAAATAATTTAAGAGTTTATGATATTTATATTGATGATGGATATTCTGGAACAAACTTTGATAGACCAGATTTTAATAGATTGCTTAAAGATATAGAGGTAGGAAAAATAAATATGGTTATTACAAAAGATATGTCTAGACTTGGTAGAGATTATATTGGGACTGGAAATTTAATTGAAAAGTACTTTCCAGAGCATAATGTTAGATATATTGCAGTTACTGATAATATTGATACCTTTTTAGATAGTTCAAATAATGATATTGCACCATTTAAAGCTATAATGAATGATATGTATGCGAAAGATATTTCTAAAAAAATAAAATCTAGTTTAAAAGCAAAAATGAAAGAAGGAAAATGGGTAGGAGGTAGAACTCCATTCGGATATGATCAAGATCCTAAAGATAAGAATCATTTAGTTATAAATAAAGAGCAAGCAAGTGTTGTTAGAAGAATATTTGATATGTGTTTAGATGGTTTATCGTTCTTTAAAATAGCTAAGCAACTAACAATTGAAGGTGTCAAAACTCCAGCACAGTATTATAGTTTTGAATGGAAAAGTAATTATAATTTAAAATATGGAGAGTGGCATTCTAAAACAATAGGAGATATATTGACTAATCAAATGTATATAGGTGATATGGTACAAAATAGAAGAAATAAGGTTAATTATAAAGTTAAAAAGGTTATTAGAAATAATCCTAAAGATTATATAATTGTAGAAAATACCCATGAACCTATTATTGATAAAGAAATATTTTATGAAGTGCAAAAAAGAATACCTAAAAATGTAGGTAGAAATGAAAAAAAAGACAATCATTTGTTAGATGGATTATTATACTGTGGTGATTGTGGTCAGCGAATATCCATTACTTCTAGAAGAAAAAAAGATAATCGCTGTTATACGATTTGTAATTATTATAGGGCTTATATGAAACAAAAATTATGTACTACTCATTCCAATAACTATGATGAACTAGAGAATATTATAATTAAATCTTTGGCTGAAATGTGTTTAAATTATATTAATCGAGATAAAATTAAAGATAATGTTTTCAATAATTTAAAAGAGTATAATAGAGTTAATAATAAAAAAGAATTAGAAATACTTATATTAGACATAAAAAAAATTAATGATAATTTAGATATTATTTATATTGATAAATTAAATAAAAAAATAACTGAAGAACAATTTGAAAGAGTTAAAGTAAAATTAGAAAATGAAATAATTGCTAAACAAAACAGATATAATGATCTAAATAATAATATTAATAATACTAAAATCTTAGAATCTAAAAATAAAATGATAGATGAATATATTAATAAATTTTTATCTATGAAAGAACCTAACAGAGAATTAATAATTAACTTAATTGAAAGAATTGAAATATTTGAAGATAAAACAATAAATATTAAGGTAACATTTAGTAATAATTACTAAATTGGATATAATAATAGTAAAATATAATTGACAAAAGTATAAACTTTGTATATACTATAAATGAATGGAGGGAACGATGTGGAAGCAAGAATTCAAAAATGGGGAAATTCTGATGGAATTAGAATTCCAAGTAGTTTTTTAAAAACACTAAATATTAAGACAAATGATAAAGTTGAGTTAATACAAGAAAAAGATAAAATTATTATATCAAAACCTAAAAAAAGACATTCAACTTTAGAAGAAAGATTTGAAATGTTTAAAAAATTATCTGATAATGAAAAAGGAAATGTTGAAAGTTATGATTGGGGAGAGGATTTAGGAAAGGAAAAATTTGACTAATGTATATACCAAAACAAGGGGATATTTGTTATATGGATTTTGCACCTACAAAAGGACATGAACAAACAGGTTTAAGACCTGCCATTGTTATTAGTAGGGATAATTATAATAAATATACTGGATTAGTTGTATTGTGTCCTATTACTACCAATACAAAAAAGTTTTTTACTCATTATGAACTTTTAAATACCAAAAAGATAAAAGGTTCAGTGTTATGTGAACATGTTAGAAGTATTGATTTTAAAGCAAGAAAATTATCATTTGTTGAAAAGATAAAAGAGGAAGAATTAGAAGAAATTATAGATATTATTAATGGAATAATAGAAATGTAGTCTATCAAAAAAGGGCAATCACATGTAATCCCAGTAAATACAAGGATTATGAATCATCATATTATTCATCATACATATATACCAATGTTTACTTGTTGTGAAGAAAACGATTGTACTAATGTGTATGATAATAAGTGTTGTTTATAGTTAGGTAAAGCAAATAAACTAATATTTGCTTTTTGTCTGCTATAATAATTATATAAGTAATAGGAGAATTTAATATGAAGGTATTAACAATTAAAGAACCTTGGGCTAGTTTAATAATTGCTGGTTATAAAAAGTATGAATTTAGAAGTTGGAAAACTAATTATCGCGGTAAAATATTAATTCATGCTGGTTTAACTATTGAAAAAGATATGTTAAAGAAATTTAAAAGTTATAATCTAAATTGTCAGCCTGGTTATATTATCGGCGAAGCAACATTAGTTGATTGTATTTTAGTAGATAATAAATTGAATGAAGAATTAATAAATATTGATCCCGTAGTTTATGGAAGAAATAATCATGTATGTACTTATGCATGGAAATTAGAAAATGTTATTAAATATAAAAAACCAATTCCAATTAAAGGTAAATTAGGTTTATGGAACTATAATTTATAATGGTAATAACTGGTTTATTAAAATATTAATAATTATCCATAATATTATTAGGTGATAGTTATGAAAAAATATCGCTATATCGGTTTTCTACTTAGTTTATTACTTTTACCTACAATAGTATTTGCTTATTCTAATAAAGTAATTCTAGGTGGTCAAAATGTCGGTATAGAAATAAATACTAATGGTGTGTTAGTAGTAGGTTTTTATAAAGTTAATGGTGTTTATAATGCTAGTCGCTTATTAATAGGAGATTATATTACTAAAGTTAATGATAAAGAAGTAAATACTATTAATGAATTAGTTACAGAAATAGAAAATAATGTTGTGGATAATAAAATAACTATTAGTTATCGTCGTGATAATGTTAATTATTCTACGATATTAGATTTAGAGTATAAAGATGGAGTTTATAAAACTGGTTTATATGTTAAAGATACATTACTAGGTAATGGAACAATTACTTATATTGATCCTGAAAGTAAGATATATGGAGCTTTAGGTCATAATGTAGTTGAATCTATTACTAAGGATAGAATTGAATTACGAACTGGTAATATTTTTAAAAGTAGTATTAGTAGTATAACTAAGAGTAATGATGGCAATCCTGGTAGTATTAATACAAGATTTTATCGTAATTATATTTATGGTAATATAAAGACCAATGATTTAGTTGGTATCTATGGTAATTATCTAAAAGAAGTTCCTAGTGATACTTTAATAGAAATTGCTAAAATAGATGATGTTAAATTAGGTAATGCTAAAATTTATACTTCTTTATCTAATAATGAAGTAAAAGCATACGATATTAATATTTTACGTATAGATAAAAGTAGTGATATCAAGAATTTTTATTTTAAAGTTACAGATGAAGAATTATTAACTAAAGCAGGTGGTATAGTTCAAGGAATGAGTGGTTCACCGATAGTTCAAGATAATAAATTAATTGGGGCTGTAACTCATGTAACAATAGATAATGTTAAATTAGGCTATGGTGTTAGTATTATAACTATGTTAGAAACCGGAGATAAAGAAGTAGAATAAAGTGTAATATTAGTTACACTTTTTCATTTGCCAACGGATATATGAATCGATTAACTAATACTCACCAAAATGGGTATTATTGGGCTATGTCGCCGGGTCGCTTCAACGCTGGCACTATCGTGTCGCACGGATTCCATCAGAACTCAACCGGCGTAGTCGGCGTTGTCTGGGTTATCGACGGCTATGGCTTGCGTCCGGTATCAAAACAATGGCTTTTTAACCTTAAAATATTTATCAGTTTTTATATTAACATTTATACTATTTGCCAACGGATATATGAATCGATTTACTTATCTCTACCAAAATGGGTATTATTGGTCTATGTCGCCATTTGCTTTAGATGCCAACAATACTGCTGCAGATGGGTTATATCAGCATCAATCTGGAAATGCTAATGGCACGTGGATTAATAGTAGTCATGGCTTGCGTCCGGTATCAAAAATGTAAATATTGATTGACATATCAAATAAATTAATATTTAATAGTGTTTAGGAGTTTTTATGGAAGAAGTAATTGGAAATAAGACGTTGGAAGTTATTGAAAAAGAAAAGAGACGATATAATAGGTTGTTGACTTATTTACAAAGTGCCTATTGTGCTAAAAGTATCGATGAAAATTTACGATATTTGATAAATTTAAAAGAAGGAGAATATACTTCGCGGGTAGACTTAAATAAGTCGGAATTTGCTTTAAAAGCTTATCAATTAGATGAAGATGTTTTACTATATGATTATTTAGTTAAGTTTTTAAGTAGTGAAGAGTTTTATCGGGCTTTAGTTGTAACAAGTAAGAATATAGTATTTGGTAAGAAAGATTTTAGTTTATTAGATGATAAGATAACAAGTATTTCTTTAAAACCATGTATAGTAAAAGAAATGTTGACAGAAGGACTTATTAATTCCTTATTTGCCGATAACAGTTGGACTGGTAGTCCCTTTATTGTCTATGGTCACAATAATATTGAAACTGGTAATTTTAATCTTGAAAGAAGATATGCCGAGTATCATGCTCAATCAGGAAAATGCATTTGTCGAATGAATTTTACTAATAATCCCGAGTGTATAATTATGTCAGAAGATGGTTATGCATATAATTCATTAGTCGAAGATTGGATTAGGGCTAATTTGGATTCTGCGGCTGATCCAACGATGTTAGTTAAAATGGCTGGATATTATTATTCAGCTGATAAGTTAAAAAAGTTAGTTCGTAAATTATAGATTATTTATAAGATAAATGATATAATCATTTGGTAAAAAGGAGTTATTATGCAAGAGTTTATTTTAAGTATAATGGAACAATTTGGATATCTAGGAGTATTTTTATTAATAACAATTGAAAATGTTTTCCCGCCAATTCCTTCCGAAGTTATCTTATTATTCGGTGGATTTATGACAACCTATACTAGTTTAAATATAGTTATTATGGTTATCGCTGCTACTTTAGGTTCTGTTATCGGGGCAATTATTTTGTATTACATTGGTAAAATATTTAATAAAGAACGTCTTAAAAAAATTATTTCGGGAAAATTAGGTAAAATACTTCGGCTTAAGAATTCAGATATTGATGCTGCCGACCATTGGTTCGATACTCGTGGTCAAAAAACAGTATTTTTATGTCGTTTCGTTCCTATTGTTCGTAGTTTGATTAGTATTCCTGCAGGTATGAGTGAAATGCCTTTTGTTAAATTTTTAATATACACAGCTGCTGGTTCCTTGATTTGGAATGTTGTCTTAATAGTAGCCGGATCAATTGTAGGTAATAATTGGGCTAGTATCTTAAATATCTTTGATACTTATCAACATATTGTTATCGTTGTACTTGCCATTATTTTTATCGGTTTCATATTTTGGTTTTATAAAATTAAAACTAAGAAAAAAAGTAAAAATTAATAAAAAAATCGTTAATTATATTTAACGTTTTTTTATTGTAAAGATAACTTTCTTTTTTGATAGTCATCTTCATCTTTTATAAGTTCTTTAATATTATTCATATCGATATTACTATTTCCTTCTATCTTTAAAATAGTTATCCCATTTCTATTACTAATATAATAAATAATATTATCTTGGTAATAGAACTTTTTAGCTCTAATTAAGGTTAAATTATAATTTAGATTTAATATTAAAGCATAAAAGATATTATTATATTTACTATACTTTTCTATTTCTTTTGGTTGCATTTCAATAATTGCTCGATGTTTTTTTAACAAAGAAATGATAAATGGTGTAGGTAGATTATAATCTTTGTAATCATCGATAGAATATAATATATTAAGTAAAGGGATTAAACAAAGAAGAAAAGATTTATCAATGATACCATATTCATCTTTATAGTTTTTTAAATTTTTGAAATCTATTTTATAGCCTAAATCACTTATGTCTTTTACTCCTTTTAAAGTCTTGGAATTATCGATAGTAATACTTACTAAAATTGAACTAATCCACATAATAATAAAGTTTGTATCCATACAACCTCCCTTGATATAAGATATTTTAAAATAAAAATATAAAAAAAAAAAAAAAATTACGCAAGTATTCTATCACAAAAATGTTTAAATATAAATG
>CALVXQ010000033.1 GCA_944371435.1 uncultured Bacilli bacterium | reverse complement strand
TAAATATTCGATTATAAGTGTTGGGAAAAATAATCTTTTTGGTCATCCCAATCAAGAAGTATTAAAAAATTTAAACGATTCTAAAGTCTTAAGAACGGACATTAATGGCAGTATAGAGTTTAAAATTAAGAAAAGCAAATTAGAAGTTAAATATTATTCACCATAAAACATAAAAAAGAACTACGTTTTAATAGTTCTTTTTAAATACATAATGGCGGAGCAGGAGAGATTTGAACTCTCGCACCGGTTACCCGGTCTACACCCTTAGCAGGGGCGCCTCTTCAGCCTCTTGAGTACTACTCCAAATCTTGGCTAACAACCTAATTTTACTATAAATTGTTGTCATCGTCAATATTTTTTGCTTGGATTTCATAATGATTAAAGGCCTAATATATGAAATATAATTAGAAATAACGACGTATAAAATCTACTTTTATTTTCTTAGATATTTAAACAGATAGAAAATCACCTAAAATATGGGTATTTACTACTAATTGCCAATTGAAAAAGGAAAAAATATTTAGTATAATGCTTTTAGAGAATATGGAGGAGTACTATGCGAAAGATTATGTCAAGTCTTGATGTCGGGGCAAATGAACTTAAGTTAGTGGTTGGCGAAATGATAAAAGATAAGTTAAATATCCTATCTACTTGTACGATTCCAATTGATTGCATAAAAAAAGGCAAAATAACAGATAAGGAAACAATGAAGATTTCTCTTAAACAATTATTTAGCGATGCCGAAAAAAAGTTGGGGTTTAAAATTAAGAAGACTTTAGTAACAGTACCATCATCGAGTGCTATGTTTGTTATTGGTAGTGCTAAAGTTGATGTTGAAAATGAAGAAAAATTAGTTACTAGTAAGGATGTTGTTAACGTTGTTCGTTTGTCAGCTAAGAATGTTGTACAGGATAATGCTGAGTTGGTCACTATTATTCCTATTAATTATACATTAGATGATGGAACGAAAGTAATAGATCCTAGAAAAAGGTTTAGTAAGACCCTTGAAGTTAAAACTGTGGTTGTAAGTGGATTAAAGTCTGAAATTTATCCTATATTAGAATGTTTAGAGGAAATAAATATTGATGTTATTGATATTTCTTATGATTCATTAGGCGATTATTTTGCTTTTAAAAATAAGAATACTGATAATAAGATTGGTGCCGTTGTAAATATTGGAGCTTCTAAAACAACTGTATCAATATTTAATAAAGGAGTTTTAACAAATACAGCTTTATTTTATTTGGGAGGTAATAATGTTGATAATGACATATCTTATATTTATAATTTAGATAAAGATATATCAAAACAAATAAAAGAAAAATTTGCTTTAGCTAACACTAGATTGGCTTCAAAAAATGATTTTGAAGAAGTTACAAATATAGATAATAAGAAGTTAAAGATTAGCCAGTATGATATTAGTAAGAGTGTTGAATCGCGAATCGAGGAGATACTTAATATTGTTAAAAAACAAATAAACGTCTTAACAAAAAAGGAAATTAGTTATATAATATTTACTGGTGGAGTAACGGAAATGGCAGATTTCAAATTGTCTTTAGAAGAAGTGTTTGGTAAAAGAGTTACTCTTGGAAGTATCAATATTTTAGGTGTTCGTGATAATAAGTATTCTAGTGCTGTTGGGTTAATTAAATGGTTTGATTATAATCAAAGATTAAAAGGAAGAGACTATTCAATTCTTAGTCTTAATGAACAGACTGATTATAGTGAGATGGATGATAATAGTCCTATTAGCAATAATGGGGTAATCGGCAAGGTATTTGGATATTTTTTTGATAATTAAGGAGAGTGTAGAATGTACGAGATGAAAGTTGATCAAATAGCAAAAATTAAAGTAATTGGTATTGGTGGTGGTGGCTGCAATGCTGTTAATCGAATGATTGAATCTGGCGTTGTCGGTGTTGATTTCATCGTTGCAAATACTGATTTACAAGTATTAAATGTTAGTAAAGCCGATGTAAAATTGCAAATTGGTAAGAATATCACAGAAGGATTAGGAGCCGGTGCCAATCCCGACATTGGTAGAGAAGCCGCTTTAGAGAGTAAAAAAGAAATCGAGGAAGCTTTGACTGGTGCTGATATGGTTTTTGTAACTTGCGGAATGGGTGGTGGTACTGGTACTGGTGCTGCTCCAATTATCGCTGAAATAGCCCAAGATTTAGGAGCCTTAACAGTAGGTATTGTTACTAAACCTTTTAAGTTTGAAGGTCGAACTCGTATGGAACACGCTGAAGTGGGGATTGCGGAACTTAGAAAACATGTTGATACCATCATTGTTATACCTAATGATCGTTTGCGTGACATTATAGATCGTACGACCCCAATGATTGAAGCCTTTAAAGAAGTTGATAATGTATTAAGACGTGGTGTTCAATCAATTTCCGATTTAATAGCAGTTTCTGGTTTGGTTAACTTAGACTTTGCTGATGTTAAAACTATAATGTCTAAACGTGGTAATGCTATTATCGGTATTGGTATTGGAGTTGGAGAAAATAGGGCTATTGAAGCTGCTAAACAAGCTGTTGCATCGCCATTATTAGAAACGACCATTGATGGGGCAACAGATGCTATAATTAATATTACTGGTGGTAATTCTCTAACTTTATTTGAAGCTGAAGATGCTGCCGAAGTTGTTCGTAGTGCTGCAAAAACAGATATTAACACTATATTTGGTGCTGTAATTAATGAAAATTTGAACGATGAAGTAATAGTAACAGTAATCGCTACTGGTTTTGAGGATAATAATGATGATGAATATGGTGAATCATATTCTAGAACGGGTAATTACAATAACAAGAATATTATTGATGATGATGCTGATATTGATATTCCTCCTTTCTTAAGAAGTCGTGACGATTATTAATTTTATTATTAAAATATGCGTTATTTGATTATTATTTATAAAAAATAGTAATCTTTTTTTGGCTTGAATAAATCTTAATATTGTTGTATTATTTTTAATACAAATATTTAAGAAATTAAATATTTTGTTAATGTTATTTTAGTAAAAAAATATTGGATTTAATAAACAATTATGAGTAACATTGCATATTATAAGTTTGAGAGAAATTAAAGAAAGTATTAGCATATTATCAATCAGTATTAAGTTACAAAATCTCTCTTGTAGCTGATTTTATAATATAAAGAAGGGAAAATATGTTTAAATTATTAAGAAAATTAGATAAAAAAGACATAAGTATGATTATTGTAGCTATTCTTTTAATCGTACTGCAAGTATTTTTAGAGTTAAAAATACCCGATTATATGACAGAAATTACTCGTTTAATTCAAACCGAAGATACAGTTGTTACTGACATATTAAGAGAAGGTGGCTACATGTTAGCTTGTGCTTTACTAAGTCTTCTTTCCTCAATTGGCGTTGGGTATATAGCAGCTAGTGTATCTTCTAACTTTTCTTGTAATTTGCGTGATGATATTTTTGGTAAAGTTGAAAAATTTTCTACTGCTGAAATTAAAAAGTTTCAAACAAGTAGTTTAATTACGCGTACAACTAATGATGTTAGTCAGTTAGAAATGATTATTGCGATGGGATTACAAGCATTTATTAAGGCTCCGATTATGGCTGTATGGGCTATAACTAAGATACTTAATAAAAATATAGAATGGAGTATTCTTGTTGCTGGTTGTGTTTTAATTCTATTAATCACGGTTATTTCGTTAATGATTATAGTATTACCTCGTTTTGAATTAGTACAAAAGTTAATTGATAAAATAAATGGGGTTACTAGAGAAAATTTAACAGGAATTAGGGTAATAAGAGCATTTAATGCTGAAGATTTTCAAAAAAAGAGATTTAGTCAGGTAAATAATGAATTAACAAAGACTCAATTATTTAATCAAAGATGTTTTGCTCTTTTAAATCCTATTATGAATTTAGTAATGAATGGCTTAACATTAGGTATTTATTTTATTGGGGCTTATTTGATTGTTCAAGCTACAATGGTTGATAAAATAAATCTATTTAGTAATATGATAGTCTTTACCAGTTATGGTATGCAAGTAATTATGTCATTCTTATTATTGGCTTTAATATTTATGATGTGGCCACGTGCTCAAATATCTGCTGAACGTATTAATGAAATCTTAGATTGTGATTTATCTATTCTTGATGGAGATTATACGGGCAATCCTAAAGAAAAGGGAACAGTTGAATTTAAAAATGTTTCTTTCAAATATCCTGATGCTTCAGAATATTTATTAAAAGATATTTCTTTTAAAGCTAATAAAGGAGAGACTGTTGCTTTTATAGGTTCAACCGGAAGTGGTAAGTCAACTTTGATTAATTTAGTACCGCGTTTTTATGATGTTACTGATGGTGAAGTATTAGTTGATGGTGTTGATGTAAAAAAATATCGTCTTCATGCTTTAAGAAATAAGATTGGTTATGTATCTCAAAAAGCTTTTATGTTTACGGCTAGCGTTAGTGAAAATGTTGCTTATGGAGATAATGGTAAGGCACGTCCAAATAAAGAAGCAATTAAGAAAGCCATTGATGTTGCTTGTGCTACAGAATTTGTTACTAAAATGGATGGCTCTTATGATGCTAATATAGCCCGTGGGGGAACAAATGTTTCTGGTGGACAAAAACAACGTTTATCTATTGCCCGTGCTATTGCTAAAGATCCAGAAATTTATATTTTTGATGATACTTTTTCAGCCTTAGATTTTAAAACAGATGCTTTATTACGTAAAAATTTAAAGAAATATACTGATGATGCGACTATTTTAATCGTTGCCCAACGTATAGGAACTATTATGAATGCCGATAAAATTATTGTTTTAGATAAAGGACGTTGTGTTGGTATGGGAACTCATCAAGAATTATTACGGAATTGTGCTGTATATAAAGAGATTGCTTTATCACAATTATCAAAGGAGGAACTAGATAATGCCTAGAATGGGAAGAGGCCGTGTTTCTGAAAAATCTAAAGATTTTAAAGGTGCGGTAATCAATTTATTAAAAGATATGAAAAGTTGGCATGTATGGTTAATTGCTGCGATTATTTTAGCTTTTGCCAGTTCTATTTTAGCTTTAATAGCACCCGATAAATTATCTGTGTTAACGGACATTATTACTGAGGGGATTAAACCGAATACAGAAAAATTAGAATTAATTGTTAATGATATAGCAAGTAATATTATTATTAGTGAAGAAGAAATTAATTATGTTTTGACAACGGAAGAAATAAGCGATTCTGATAAGCAAGTATTTTTGGATGTTATAAAAAATGTTCAAACCGATATTTCTAAAGAGGATAAATGGCAGTTATTTTTAACAATGCCAGATAATATTATTACTCTTTTATTAGAAGATTTAGAAGTAGATGGGGTTACTATAACTAAAGATGATGAGTTAGCATTTTTACGTTTATTAAGTAGTGCTGATTTAACTAATACCGATGCTATGGTCAAAATGCTTGATGAATTTCCTGATAGTATTTATGATTTAGTAAAACCGGTAATAGATATGGATAAAGTAGTTAATGTTGTTATCTTTTTAGCTATTTTATATATTTTAAGTTCATTATTTAATTATATTCAAGGATTCTTATTATGTACTGTATCTAATAATTATGCATTAAATTTACGTACGAGAATAACTAATAAAATTAATAATTTACCTTTAAAATTCTTTGATAGCCATGAGACTGGTGATATTCTTTCTCGTATAACTAATGATGTCGATCAAATTGCTATGAATTTGAATCAAAGTTTAGGTTCATTAGTTCATAGTATTACCTTATTTATTGGTTCAATTATTATGATGTTTTATACAAACTGGATAATGGCTCTTACGGCGATTTTATCTTCTTTAATTGGTTTTTTATTAATGTTTATTATATTAAGTAAATCACAAAAATATTTTAATCAAAAGCAGGTAGAACTAGGTAATTTAAACGCTCATATTGAGGAAATTTATTCTGGACAATTAATTGTTCAAGCTTATAATGGTGAAAAACAAGCTAAAAAAGAGTTTGAACGATTAAATAGAAGATTATATGATTGTAATAAGAAGAGTCAATTTTTATCTGGTTTAATGCAACCATTAATGGGATTTATAGGTAATTTTGGTTATGTATGTGTATGTATTGTTGGGGTATTATTAGTTATGAACGATATTATTTCTTTTGGTATAATAGTAGCGTTTATGATTTATGTTCGCTTATTTACTAATCCACTTTCGCAAATTGCCCAAGCAACAACTGGTTTACAATCAGCCGCAGCAGCATCTGAAAGGGTATTCGAATTTTTGCAAGAAACAGAAATGCCTTCACAAACAAATATTAATAAGGTATTAAAGAAAAAAGATGTTGTTGGCAATGTAACATTTGCGGATGTTGTATTCGGTTATAATCCGGATAAAATGATTATTAAAAACTTTAGTGCTAAAGTTCATAGTGGAGAGAAAGTTGCTATCGTTGGTCCAACTGGAGCTGGAAAGACAACAATGGTAAATTTATTAATGAAGTTCTATGATATCAATAGTGGAGATATTTTAATCGATAATACTTCCATAAAAGATTTAACTAGAGAAAATGTTCACGATTTATTTACGATGGTATTACAAGATACATGGTTATTTCATGGAACCATTCGTGATAATATTCGCTTTAATCGCGAAAATGTTTCCGATGATAAGATTTGGAAAGCTTTAGAAACTGTGGGAATTGACCATTTCATCAAGACTTTACCAGGTGGTTTAGATGCTATTATTGATGATGGTGATTCAGTTTCTCAAGGACAAAAGCAACTTCTAACAATAGCGCGTGGTATGCTTAATCAAACACCTTTCTTGATTTTAGATGAAGCAACTAGTAATGTTGATACTAGAACTGAAGAATTAGTGCAAAAAGCTATGGATAAATTAGCCAGTGGTCGTACTTCATTTATTATTGCCCATCGTCTATCAACGATAAGAAACGCCTCTTTAATATTAGTTATGAAGGATGGTAATATAATCGAGTCAGGTAATCATGATGAATTAATTGCTAAAAATGGTTTTTATGCAGAACTTTATAATGCACAATTTAAGAAATAATTAAAAATTGTAGTTTGCACACTACAATTTTTTTGCTATAAATTGCTAAATGCTTCTTATTGACAACAAAATATAAGAATGATACACTAAGCCTTGATATGAGGTATTATATGAAAAAAGCAGATGAAGAAATAGAACTGTTAAAGAATGATAAAAATTATTTGAATAATTTTAGTAGTGTTTTTGTCAGACCTATTAGTGATGAGAAAATTCTTGTTTTAGCTGAAGAAAAGGCTTCTTTCTTTACAGGTGGTTCTGATGCAAAGAAATCTTTTTTAGAAAAATACGAACCATATAAGCAATATGATGCTACAAATTATCATAGTTATATATTTACTTATCCTGATTTAGCAACTACTCTAAGAACTTATAATTGTCCTACTTTGAATACTAATTGTTGTTATAATTTAAAAAGTATAAAATCTGATGAATATATGGATTCATTACTAAATTTAAACCGTTTTATATCATTAAGCATTGCACAATTATTAATGAAGAAAGATACCTATACTATAGAAGAATTATACGAAATGTTTATAAGATTGTTTCCTGATTTAACTAATTTTTCTTTATTAGAATTTAAAGAAGCTTATAAAAACATTTTACCTAGTAATGGGTTGATTAAAAGGGATTATAATATTATTTTAGTTTGTTTATCCCATATTCAGTATCTAAAAGATAAATATTTAAAATTAATTACAGACTGTTTAATCAGACATGATGAGGAACTTATTAACTATTTAAGAAAACTTGTTTTAAGATATTTACGTGATATTAGGATTAAGGAAAATATTGCTAATCGTCTTAATATGATTAACTTTGATTATTATTTAGATCTTTTATTATTTCGTGATACGCTATTAGTGAAGACTAAAAAATTAGCCAAGAAGTAGAATTTATGGTATAATACATGACATGGGAACGTAATTATGCGATTTTATCAGTATTGGATATTATTAATAGCGGGAATATTAGTACTTATTACTATAAAAAATATTATTAAATTATTTATAATATTTAGTAAAAAGGATAGCTATATCGATAAAGAATTAGGAATTATGTTAAGAAATCTATACTCATCTATTGCTCTAATTAGTATAATTATATTAGTTATAATTTTTATAGTAGTATGTGAGAATTAAGAATTTTGGGGTGAATAAATTGTGTCTATTAAAAAGAAAGTCGATTTTGAGTATATAGTTGGTGATATTCTAAGTAATGAAAAATTTAAAAGTTTAAATAATGAATTTCATCATGGTATTACAAGATATGAACATTCACTTAGAGTAGCTAGATACACTTATTGGGTATCTAAAACTTTTCATATGAATAAATCTGTTGAAGTAACTAGAGCTGCTTTGTTACATGATTTTTATAATGATTCCGAATTAGGTGAAGAAACATCTGTGGAAAAGTTATCAACCCATCCTTATATGGCAGCCCAGAATGCTATTAAATACTTTGATATTAATGATTTTCAAAAAAATATAATTGAGGTACATATGTTTCCTATAACTAAGGTGTTACCTAAGACTAAAGAAGCAGTATTAGTTAGTTTAATGGATAAAGTAGCTGCTGTTTATGAAATAGGTAATTATAAATTAGCTTTAAACCTAAGCATGACGTTAATATTTATATATAATATACTTACTATTGAAAGATAGTATTTGTCCTCGTAGCATAACAGGAGAATGCAGTCGCCTCCTAAGCGACAGATTGGAGGTTCAAGTCCTCTCGGGGACACCATTTGCGTTTTATTAAGTAAATTTACTTATTTATATTTTACACACTTTTATTTGTTATACAATTAGTTTGTAAATAACAAGGAGAGTGTGTTTTTTCAAATATAAAATATCTTTATTTAGATGCAAATATAATGTATAATTATGTTGTAAAAGGTTTGATTATGGATGATTTTATTATTGTAAGAATATTAAATACATATATATGTGATTTAAAAATTGATTTACGTACTTATAATATTTTAAGTATTAATAAATTGTATACTTTAAGAGACATTGTTAAATTAAGAAAAATAGAATTAAAAAAACTGAAAAATATGAATGGCTCAGCATTAAATCAGATAATGCATATTGTTTATAGCAGTGGTTTGTGTTTTAAGGATGACTATCCTACTTATAATCAAGAATTATTAAATGTTTTTGATGAAGGGGTTAGTGGGGAATTAAAGCGTATTGAAGAACTAAATTTCAGTTTAAAAATAGTACTTGCTCTCCGTAAAAAAGGAATATATAACGTCGGGGATTTAGTAAATCTATCTTTTAATGATTTAACAAAGATAAATAATCTTAATAAGCATGATATAGCTTTAATAAATTTAACTATAAAAAATTTAGGTTTATGTTTTAAAGAAGAAGGGGTAAAAATGCATAGATAGTTGGTGTAATTTTATGGATAATATTTATGGAATAACTAGAAAAGATTTAGAAGAATATTTTAAAAATATTGGTGATAAACCTTATAGAAGTACTCAAGTATTTGATTGGTTATATAAAAAAAGAGTTAATAGTTTTGAACAGATGAGTAATCTAAAAAAGGAGATAATTGAGCGACTAAATACTGATTTTAAGATAGATACTTTAGAAATAAAAAAAGTTGAACATGATAAAGATACTTATAAATTTTTATTTAAACTCAGTGATAATAATTACGTTGAAGCTGTATTAATGCAACATGATTATGGGAATAGTGTCTGTGTTTCTAGTGAAGTAGGATGTAATATGGGCTGCCTTTTTTGTGAATCTGGTCGTTTAAAAAAGGTACGTAATTTAGAATCTTATGAAATGGTGTTACAACTTTTGGAAATAGAAAATTATTTAAGTATTCGTATTTCTTCTGTCGTAGTTATGGGAATAGGTGAACCTTTTGATAACTATGATAATTTAATGAATTTTATTCGTATTATAAATGATGATTTAGGATTAGGTATTGGTGCTCGACATATTACGGTTTCTACTTGTGGGATTGTACCTAAAATTTACGAATTTGCTAATGAAAGTCTACAAGTAAATTTGGCATTAAGTCTTCATGCTCCTAATGATGAGATTAGAAATAAAATAATGCCAATTAATAAAGTGTATAGTATAAGTAAAGTAATTAAGGCAATAAGTGATTACATCGTAAAAACTAATAGACGAGTTACAATAGAATATGTTATGCTTAATAATGTAAACGATAGTGTAAATGATGCGATTTCTTTAGCTAAGTTATTGCGAGGATTAAATGTATATGTTAATTTAATTCCTTATAACGAAACAAATACGTTAGAGTTTAAGAAATCTAGTAAGAAACAAATTGATTTATTTTATACTACTTTGATTAAAAATGGCATAAATGTTACTATAAGGAAAGAATTTGGGGGGAAAATATCGGCAGCTTGTGGACAACTAAGAAGTAAGGAGGCAAAGGTTGAAAATAAAAAGGTAGAATTATAACACGCAAAAGGAGTTCAAAAAATCAAATTTTTTTGAACTAAAGTAA
>CALVXQ010000032.1 GCA_944371435.1 uncultured Bacilli bacterium | reverse complement strand
GTCGTCTTCTTCTATTTCAGAAGTAACAATGGAATAAAAAACAGACTTTTTTTAATTTGCTAACTGAAAAAGTCGGGTTATAACACGAAATAAAGTAGATTAGAATAATTTATAAATTAAGTTGCCAACGGATATATGAATCGATTTACTAATACTCACCAAATGGGTATTATTGGTCTATGTTGCCAAGTTGCTTCAACACTAGTTATCCGGCCGCAGTCGAGTTTTCTCCGTACGCGGTCGGCTTTACCAGCGGTCCTTGGATAACTACCAACTATGGCTTGCGTCCGGTAATCAAGAGTACTATAAAGATTCTACTTTCTCATATATAAAACATTCACCATCATTATAGATTAATTTATAATCATCACATTCATCTAAATAATAATGAAGAGGATAATTTTTAGTAGTAATCATATAATCAAAATTATATTTATCAATAAGCTCACGAGGATTAGTATATACATTAGATAAATTAACTGTATCTGGTAATAAATCTTTACTAAAGACATCCCCTAAGCCGTAAGAAAATATTTTTATATCATAAGCTTTATATTCATTTAACTTATAAAGCAAATAACCGCCTTGAGAATAATCATTAAATAACCTTTGAGGTTTTAACTCAATCAACTTTAAAACTGCTTCATCTGTATAAAAACCATCATTATCTATAATACCTGTATCTTGAAAAGAAGATATTTGTCTATAACCAACAAAACCAATAGTTCCTATTAGTACAATAGAAACTAAAATAGATATTGGTTTAATATATTTTATAAAAGGTTTACTTAATACTTGATAAGTTTCTTTATCAAACAAGAAATATTTACCTAAAGTCCAAGTTGAATAAATACCATACATTCCTACAAATCTTTGAGATTTTAAACACATATAAAATAATACTAATTGAAACCCTATTTCATGTAATTTCATTTTTTTATTTTGCATAATCAAATTAAAAATAGGAATAGATATAATTAAAAATACATATGTGCCTAACAAATTATGGAAAGAAGGACTATTCCATTCTACTATATAACTAGTCATTGAACTATCAGTCATGTTAAGAAAAGGATAAAAAAGCATTTCATAACCAAAAGGATTAATAAAAGTAGCTATAATTACTAAAAACAAGATAATATAAATAGTTTTTAACTGAATTTTATTCAAAGTAAAACTTGTCCAACGATTATTTTTTAAAGGAATTAATTTTAAGAAATAATGACATAATAATACTCCTATTAAAAAGATATAGATTAAAGAAGAAGAACCACCATGTAAATTTACCCATACTATTTGCAATATTGGTAAAGTCCATATTAGCTTACTAGCCCATTTTTTATCATCTAAATAACTAAATAAAACATAAACTAAATAAGCAAAGAATACTAGACTTAAAATATAGGGACGGGGTCCAGTTACTTTAAAAAATATACACATAATTAAAAAATAAACTAGTTTAAAGTCAAACATTCTTTTTAACTTCAGTTGTAACATCTTAGCCATTAAGATATATAATACTACAAATATTAATAACATAGCAATAAGGCACCCAACTAATCCTAATTTATACATAATAAGTTCTGTTAACCATTCATGAGCTACCCATGATTTACCACTTGCCCATGAAAATAATTCAACATTAGGAATTGTATGGTTATTAGAAATCCAGCCTCCTACTACTGAATGCCAGAAAAAATCATTATCGTTTATTGGGTTAAAAGAAAATAACAAACCAATAATTATACAAAATACAATACTCATACTCTTTTCTTACTTTCTGTTTCTTTTATTATATATACAGGTCTTTTTTTCGTTTCTAAATATGTCTTAGCTAAATATTCTCCTATTATACCTGTACAAAATAAATTAATTCCCCCGACAAAGAAAATTATACAAACTAAACTAGGCCACCCTGCCACAGGATCCGACCAAATAATAGTCCTAATAATTATAAAAATTATCATTATAAAAGCAATAAAGCAAAACAATATACCGATAAAAGAAGCAAATATCAAAGGAGCAGTTGAAAAACCTACAATACCATCTACGGCATATTTGAATAATTTCCAAAAATTCCACTTTGTTGTACCAGCTACTCTTTCTTGATTTTCATACTCTATCCATTTAGTATCAAATCCAACAAAAGAAAATATTCCTTTAGAATAACGATTGTATTCCGTCATACTTAAAATAGCATCAACCATTTGTCTAGTCATTAAACGATAATCACGAGCACCGGCTACCATTTCTATCTTGGAAATACTACCAATAATTTTATAAAATAAACTAGTAAATATTTTACGAATAAAAGAATACCCATGACGAGATGTTGATTTTGTAGCAACACAATCATACCCCTCTTCTACTATTCCCTTATACATATCAGGCAATAAACTAGGTGGGTCTTGTAAATCAACATCCATAGTAGTTACAAAATCACCCTTACTAGCCCTTAACCCAGCTAGTATTGCGGCTTCTTTACCAAAATTACGGGAAAATGAAATATATCTAATTCTTTTATCTTTTTTAGCTAAATCACGAATTATTGGTAAGGTTTTATCTTTAGAACCATCATTAATAAAAATTATTTCAAAATCAATATAATTCATTTCTGTCATTTCTTTTACCATAGCATCATAATAAACGGGAATGCTTTCTTCTTCGTTATAACATGGTACCACAATTGATAATAACTTCTTCAAAACTACTCACTTCTTTCTTATCTTGATTATACTATAAAAGGAAAAAAAAGAAAATAAATTAATCCTCGGGATTTTTATTTTCTAATTTCACTAATACTTCACGAGGCTTAGACCCATTCTGTGGTCCTACAATTCCTCGTTCTTCAAGCAAGTCAACTACACGAGCAGCACGATTATAACCTAAACGAAATCTTCTTTGCAATAATGATGCTGAGACTTTACCAGTTGAAATAGCAAATTCCACTATTTGGTCATACAAAGGATCTTCATATTCTTCTTGATCAGTATTTATATCTTTATTTTCTTCCATAGCAGGCGCAGTTATTTTATCATCATAACTAGCTTTTTGTTGATTACAAACATACTCAATTAATCTTCTAATTTCATCATCAGAAATGAAACAACCTTGAATACGAATTGGCGAACTCTCCCCCATTGGTAAATATAACATATCTCCTTTACCTAATAATTTTTCTGCCCCAGCACAATCAAGAATAGTTCGAGAATCAATTTGACTTGATACAGCAAAAGATATACGAGAAGGTATATTAGCTTTTACTACACCGGTAATAACATCAGTAGATGGTCTTTGCGTAGCTACAATTAAATGAATACCGGCAGCACGAGCCATCTGAGTTATACGCATAATAGAATCTTCAACTTCTTTTGAAGCAACCATCATTAAATCAGCTAATTCATCGATAATAATTACGATGTAAGTCATATGTTTTAAAGACTGTCCTGCTAAATTCTTTTTATCGATTAACTCATTATAACTACCAATATTTTTAACTCCTTCTTCTTCAAAAATATCATAACGATGTTCCATTTCTTGAACTAACCTTTGTAATGCTAATGAAGCTTTCTTAGGATTTGTTACTACCGGACACAATAAATGCGGTACACCATTATAATTAGATAGCTCAACCTTCTTAGGATCTACTAGCAATAATTTTACTTCATCAGGACGATAACGCATTAAAATACTAGCAATAAAAGAATTAATACATACTGATTTACCACTTCCAGTAGACCCAGCTACTAATAAATGCGGCATTTTCGTAATATCAGCCGTTTGAACTCTACCCATAATATCTTTGCCTAAAGATACTAAAATCTTGGCATTAGCTTGATTGCTAGGAATATTTCCTAAAACTTCACGTATTTTTACAGGAGCAATAACAGGATTAGGCACTTCAATTCCTACCGTATTTTTTCCTGGTATTGGTGCTTCAATCTTAATAGATTTTGCTGCCATCGCTAGTGCTATTTCTTTATCTAAAGATACTATCCTACTTAGCTTCGTTCCAGCGGGAATATGAACTTCATATTGAGTTACAGCAGGTCCAACATGTATTTCTACTACTTTACCATTAATTCCAAACTCAGATAATACACGTTCCAAAATATTTTTATTACTGCGAATAAACTCAGTTGAATTTGTCTTCCCATCTTTTTTAGGTAAGTCTAAAATATCAATACTAGGTAGTTTATAATCTACATTAGGTACAACTACAAATCGCTCCTCAACAGATGATGTAGTTGGTATTTCTCCCGTTGTAATAGGTATTTCCTTTACCTCAACATTTTCCTTATTATTTAAACTCTTAAGTTCTTCCACACTAGATATTACTACTTTATTATCGGCAACATCGGTATCTTCTTCCTCATCATCCTCATCATCTTCATCTTCATCATCATCAGTTTGACGAGAAGTAAAGAAATCTTTAATATTACTTAAAATATCTCCTAAATTAATGTTAAATTGTAATACTAAACCAAATATAGCAGAAATACTAATAACTATTAGAGTACCAACTAAACTAAATAATTGAACTAAACATCCTGATATTAAAGCCCCAATAAATCCCCCACCAATACTAATAGATGATTGACCACTAGCTAAAATTGGTCCGGTCCCACTTATAGTAGCAATTCTTTCCATATAATTATCTTTAGTTGCCGTTAAAACCGCTGATAAAGTAGTATTTGTTTTAATAAAAGTATAATGCGATAAAACTAAGATAACAGCAAAAATTATGTAAAATCCTACTAATTTAGGTGAAAAAAATTTAGGTAACTTACGATTTATTAACATCATTAAGCCTAGAAAAATTAATAATCCTAAAATTATTGGCCACCATTCTCCTACTAAAAACATGGCAAATTTTTTAATAAAAGCTCCAACAATTCCAAAACCAAACCCAATTAAGCCAATTAAAACAAGAGCTAAACCCGTTAATTCAACACTATAACCAGTATTTTTATCTTCATCCTGTCTTTTCTTCTTTTTCTTAGCCATACTATCACCACTCTAATTATATAATAAATTATTAATTTTTGCATTAAAAAAAGGGTTACCCCTTTAATAAAAAATAAAACTACTAAGTACTATTGCTAGTAAAATATATAAAATTATGATAAAAAGATAATTATTTTTTTTGTCCATCATCTAAATAAAAGCTCCAACAATGATTATAAGTAAAATAAATAACACTAAGATGATAGCAGGTCCCATGCAACCACATGCACCATTATTCATAAATCATTCCTCCTTTTTATATATTCAATATATTTTATGGATTAATTATTTTTTTGTGTATGATAATTGTATAATAAAATAGATAAGTTATGTTATAATACTTATGAGGTGTATTATGAATAAGAAGATAATCTTACTTATAATTTCTATTTTAGTACTTAGTGGCTGTGGTAAGAAGCAAGTAAGAAAATGTTATTTGAATCAAGATCAATATATGTCCCAAGAAATAGAATTTGTTGCGGAAAATAATAGCAATATCAACCAATTAAAGATAAGAATAATATTTGATCAAGAATTAATCGATGCTAATCAATTAAGTGATTTAACTAGTGAAGAAAAAGTAAATTTAGAGGAATCAATTTTAGATAGTATGGAAATAAGTGAAGAAGAAATGGAAGGTATTAAATTTAGTTTAGATATTAATGATACCGTTGATTTTGTCTTAGATATCGATGTTGATAAAGCAGATCCTACTCTTTTAAAAACTTTAGGACTAGATTTAACTGATAAAGATACCACTTTAGATAAAGTAATATCTAGTCTAAAAGAAAATGGTGCTACCTGTGAGTAGTATCAATTTATTTTCTTATTTTTTATAAATTCTTTTAGAATTTTACTTATCGCTCTTTTTTCAATTCGCGATACATAACTTCTTGATATATGCATACTTTTAGCAATTTCCTTTTGGGTCATTGCTTTTTTATTATTTAAACCATATCTTTTAATAATTATTTCTTTTTCTCGGTTGTTTAAATTACTTAAATATTTATTTATTAAGCTAATATTTTCTTTTAAAGCTAGTGATTCTTCCAAAGATTTATGATTATCTTTTAAAACATCTATTAACATAATCTTATTACCATCTTTATCATAACCAATGGAATCATTCAAAGAAACCGTATTATGATATTTTTTAATACTACGATAATACATTAATATTTCATTTTCAATACATCTAGCAACATAAGTAGTTAAGCGAATATTCTTATCACTCTTATATGAATCAATGCCTTTTATTAAACCAATTGTCCCGATACTTATTAAATCATCAGAATCATTAATATTGTTATCAAACTTTTTAACAATGTGCGCTACTAATCTTAAGTTATGTTCAATTAAGATATTTCTAGCATTCTTATCATTTTCTTCTAATAATTTTATATATTTTTCTTCCTCTTCTCTAGATAATGGATCTAAAAAAACCGTATTAGAATAACTTCCGGTAACAAAAATAAGTCCTTTTATTAAAGATGTTAATAATTCAAACATTTTATCACCTAATTAATAATATAAAAAAAATACTATTTCTAGTACTCTACATCAGTTATTTTATCAACAACTTCTAATTGTTCATTCAACATCTGTTTTATTCTTCTTTTATAAATCTCTACATTTCTCTTTAAGTTTTCGGCCTCAGCCTCTATCTTATCTGCTTTAATTAAAGCATCATTTACTATTCTAGAAGCATTTTTTTTAGCATCTTCCAATATCTGTGAAGATTCGTCGGTAGTAAGCTTACGTAAATTACGATTTGTTTCATCAGCGATTAATAAAGCGTTTTTTAAAGAAGTTTCAATATTAGCATACTTTTCCAGTTCTAACTTCAACTTCTTATTTTCCTCATCACTTACTTTTAATTTTTCTAATAAAGCTTCATATTCTGCTGTAACTTTATCGACAAAACTATTTACCTCATTAATATTATACCCCTTTATAGTCGTTCTAAATTTGCCTGGCATAAGCCTCCACCTCGTTTAACTATTTATTACCACTTTATCTCTTCTTCAATTTCTTCAGAAGCAACATTTGAATCTTCTGTAATTTTTCCTTGAACATTAACATTCTTTGGTGCACATAAATAAATTCCAACACCAACTTTTTGCATAGTTCCGCCAATTGCATAAACGCAACCACTTAAAAAATCAATAATACGTTTAGCTTGATCAGAAGTTACTCTTTTTAAATTAACAACAACACTATTACGTTTTTTTAAATGATCAGCAATTTGTTGTGATTCTGAATAAGCACGTGGTTCTAAAAGAATCATCTTAGCTCCCGCACTATCACCACCAGTTGCTTCATTTACTGTTGCCGTATAATACTCATCTTCCGTTCCTAATTTAGCTTCTTCATCATCTAAGCCCATCATTTTTTTTAAATTCAAAGCCATATAAATTCTCCTTATCTTCTAACTTTCTTTATTATACCTAAAATAAATATTTTTGGCAATTACTTTTTCCGTTGCCTATATATAATAACATACTTTTTTTAAATTTGAAAAGCTTTTTTTATGAATTTTGACAATTACTCATCGCCCCCAAATCATAAACATTTTTATAACCCATATTCAACAAAATTTCACTGGCATCTTTACTTCTAGAACCAGTTTGACAATAAACCACAATCTTACTATCTTTACTTATATCTTTTAAAGAATCACTATTTAAATTATCTACATCAATATTAATTGCATTATCTAAATGTCCAAACTTAAATTCTGCAGCACTACGAACATCAATAACAATCATATCACTAGTGATTTCATTACAAGTTATTTGTTGATATTCTGCTTTACTATTACAAGCACAACATACTAAAAAACTTAATATAATAAATAATTTTTTCAAATTAATGCCTACTTCCTAACTTAATAAATCTTTGATATTCCCCATGAAAGAAGGTTAAAAAACGATTTATTTCTTCTACCGTAGTTATACTAGATATACTAATTCTAATAGAGGTTAGCGCTCTAACTTTATCGTTATATAAAGCCATAACAGCAGTCGATAACTCTCCCGAAGCACAAGCTGTATTAGTACTTAAATAAACTTCATGTTCTTCCATTGCATGAATAAAACTCTCTGGTTTTATTTGCATTAAACTAATATTTAAAATATGTGGAATAGAATATTTTGATTTATTAAAGCGAATCTCTGGAAAATGGGATAAATCATTAACAATCTTTTCATTTAGCTTGCGAATATACTCTTCTTTTTTATGCAAATCCATCAAAGACAATCTAATTGCTTTGGATAATGCTACAATCAAAGGTAATGGTGGTGTTCCTGGTCGCAAAGGACTAGATTTACTACTTCCGTGAATCACCGGTGATAACTCTACTTTTTCATTTTTATATAATAAACCAATCCCTTTTGGTCCAAAAATTTTATGTCCTGAAAAAGAAGCCATATCTACATCGTGCAAATTTATACTTATCTTACCTAAAGCTTGTGTTAAATCACTATGGAATACTACCTCACTATTTTCTTTCTTAATAACTTGCCTTATAGTTTTCAAAGGTTGACGTACTCCTGTCTCACTATTGACTCCACATATACTAACTAAAATAGTTTCTTTTCTAATTAAAGATCTTAAATCATCTAAATCAATTAAACCATCAGAATCATTATCAACATAACTTACTTGAAAACCTAATGTTTCTAAATAATTTAAAATACTATATATAGAAGGATGTTCTAACTTAGTCGTTATAATATGATTTCCTCTGTTTTTATGACGTAGTGCATATCCTATTAAAGCTAAATTATTGGCCTCAGTAGCACCTGATGTATATATTATCTCACTTGGTAAGATATTTAAAAGCTCAGCTATTTGTCTAGTAGCAGAATTTAATAAAGCTTTAGATTTAACTCCTAAACTATGTAAAGAATTAGGATTACCTATATAATCCCTGGTAGCCTTATTATAAGATTCTAAAACATCATAACTAACTGGTGTTGTTGCACTATAATCTAAATATATCATATAATCACCCATATCTACATTACCTAGTATATCAAAAAAGACCAATTAGGTCTATTTGTTTTCTAAAGTTTCTTTCAATTTTTGATAAAAATCTGGTTCTATTCGGTTTATAGCATTAATTGTATATTCTAAAGAATTTTTATACTCACCATTATTAAAAAAGCGTTCTGAATTAGTTAAAGCATCATCAATTCCTTTATTTATACTACGATATCTATTACCATAAACTATACTAGTTTCAGCTAATTGAGCCGTACGAATAATTTCATTAGAAGTATTATATAGTTTTAATACTAAATCTCTTGCTGTATCAACCCTAATATTTAAAGTTTTAATCGAAATAGGTTTTTTTTCTAATTCAGTAACAACATTTTTAATTGCAACACTTGCTTCACTTAATTCAATATAATATCTTCTAGGAACAACTGGTATCTTATAGCTACTAATTTTATATTTAGCTCTTTTTAAAATACTTTTAATCTCTTCTAACTGATCATTAGCACGTAATTCATCTTCTTTTAAACTACCTAAATTATGGAGAGCATACTCTAAATTATTACCGCACTTACTTAAACGAGTATTCAACTCTTTCATTTCTTTATCTAAACGGGAATAAGCATACTTTTTACTACGAGAAGCTTCAATAATTTCATCATAATCATGTTTAATCTCTTTAATTTCTTCTTTAAGAATATCTAATATTTTTATATCATCTTCAGTTAAATCATAACTATATATAAATTGTTTACCTCTTTTTCGTAGTTCATTATTTATTCTCTCATATTTATTAGAACGAACTAATATACTCCTTGTTAACTCTTTAAAACTTTTCTTAGCCTTAACTTCCTTTTCAAAATCACCATATAATCCATCAAAATAATCTAATAAAGTCTTTAAAGTTAATAAAGAATCTTCAATATTTAATACATTTATTCTTTCTAAAACATCCGCTATTTTCTTATTAGCTTCTTCATAATTATATTCGATATTCAGATAATCTAAATTATAACCATCTTTACGTAACTTATCAGCTTCGACGTATACATCTTGCATCTTACTAGGTAATAACTTAGTTCCTAACAAAATAATTGAAGGACTTTCTTTTATAATTAAATCTAAATTTCCTACAATATCATTTAAAGCATTTAAAACCTTACTAGTCTCTTGATAATTATTTTCATCTATTGCAACTTCAAAATGACTAAACAATTTATCAACGTTTTCAAATTGCAATTCAATCGGCCCATTAATTATACTATAATCACTTTTATTATTGTTATATTTAGTAATAATCTCACGATACTTTTGCTTTAATTTTAATATTTCTTCCCTACTACGACTACTAGAAGTAGTTACTTTCTTTATCTCATTTAATAAATAATTACTCTTTGTTTTAACATAATCGATATTTAATTCTGTTTTAGCTAATAACTTATTTAAGTCTTTATACTTCTTATTATCAAATAAATCCTGTATTTCAATTAAAGAATCAGTTATTTTAGGTATTTCTACTTCTTTAATATAATTAAATCTTTTTTTCCAATCATCATACATTTCTTGCATTTCTTTATTATTAACTAAATTATTAGCATTATTTAACTCAGTTAATATACCAGAAGATATTATCAAATTCTTATTCTTTTCTAATTCATTAATAATTTTTAAATATTTATTTCTATCTTTTTTATTAATCTTATTTAAAACTATAATTATTATAATTACCGATGCCAAGTAATAAGATACTCCCAAAAGAGTAAAAGTAGTACTACCCATGATGGCCTCCTTATTCTTCTTTAATTTTATCACAAAATACTAATATATAAAATATTATTTTCAAAATATCACTTAATTTTCCAAATAACACTTGATTACCGGACGCAAGCCATAGTCGTTGCTAACCCAAGTGCCACCAGTAAAGCCAATTGTATGTTGAATAAATTCTGG
>CALVXQ010000031.1 GCA_944371435.1 uncultured Bacilli bacterium | reverse complement strand
TTAGAAAGAGGATATTATGAAAGATAGAATATTATATTTAGTAGAAACTTTAAATAAAGCTAATGTTGAATATTATGTATTTGATAATCCAACTTTAACTGATAATGAGTACGATTCAATGATGGATGAATTAATTAAATTAGAAGAGAAGTATCCTGAATATAAGTTAAGTAATTCACCTACTAGTAAAGTAGGAAATGAAGTTATATCCGAGTTTCAAAAGTATACGCATCCTACACCAATGTTTAGTTTATCAGATGTATTTAATGAAGAAGAAGTAGTAGATTTTATAAAAAAGGTTGAAGAAGTAGTTGGTCCTACTGACTACATGTGTGAATTAAAAATGGATGGCTTAGCTGTTTCTCTTATTTATCGTGATGGTAAATTTACAACTGCTGCTACTCGTGGTGATGGTATTACCGGAGAAAACATTACGCATAATGTTAAGACAATAAAAAAATTACCTCTTACTTTAAAAAAGAATGTTGATTTAGAAGTACGTGGGGAAATATATATGCGTAAATCAGTCTTTAATAAACTAAATGAAGAAAGAAGTAAAGAAAATTTACCTTTATTCCAAAATCCTCGTAATGCTGCTGCTGGTTCGATTAGACAATTAGATAGTAGTATTACTAAAGAACGTAATTTAGATATTGTTTTATATCATTTACCAAATACTACTTTAAAGTATCATAGTAAATCAATAGATTATCTAGAGGAATTAGGACTACCTATTAATCATCATAATCGTCTTTGTCATAATATTGATGAAGTTTTAGAATATATCCATTATTGGAATGTAAATCGTGAATCACTACCATATGAAATAGATGGTATTGTAATTAAAGTAGATAATATTGATTATCAAAAAAAGCTTGGTTTTACTGTAAAATATCCTAAATGGGCAGTTGCTTATAAATTTCCTGCTAAAAAAGTTATTACTAAATTAACTGATATAGTTTGTACAGTAGGCCGTACTGGGCAAATAACTCCTAATGCGGTTTTAGATCCAGTTAAAGTAGCAGGTTCAACGATTAGAAGAGCAACTTTACATAATTATCCTTATATAGTAGAGAAAGATTTACGAATCGGTGATTATGTTTATTTACATAAAGCTGGTGATGTTATTCCTGAGGTAGTAGGACCAGTTTTAGAAAGAAGAACTGGCTCAGAAAAGGTATATACCATGATTAAGACCTGTCCTATCTGTGGAACTAAATTAGAATTAACACCTAGTAAGATAGATTTATATTGTCCTAATAAAAATTGTCAAGCAAGACAAGTTAACTCTTTAATTCATTTTATATCTCGTGATGCGATGAACATCGATGGTTTAGGCGACCGAATTATGGAAGACTTTTATAATCTAGGTATAATTAGAAATATTGTTGATATATATCATTTAAGTGCCAAAAAGGAAGAATTAACTTCTTTAGAAGGTTATGGTAGTAAATCTATTTCTAATTTGCTTATTTCGATTGAAAATAGTAAGAAGAATTCTTTAGAAAGATTATTAAATGGTTTAGGTATTAGTGGTATAGGTTTAAAATCAGCTAGGTTATTAGCTGAAAAATATGAAACAATGGCTAATTTAATGAATGCTTCTTATGAAGAGTTATTGACTATTAAAGATATAGGGGATGTTTTAGCTAATAATATAGTTACATATTTTGCTAATCCGGCTAATAGAATTTTAATAAGGGAGCTAGAAGAACTCGGTATTAATATGAATTACACTGGTAAAAAGGCTAAATATAATGAGGAAATTACTGGTAAAAAATTTGTTATCACTGGTACAATTGATTATATGCCTCGTGATAAAATCAAAGAAATAATTTTAGCTTATGGGGGATATGTTGCCGAAAGTATAAGCAAAAATACCGATATTTTAATCTGTGGCCATGATGCTGGTTCAAAATATGGTAAGGCTAAAAGTTTAAATATTCCAATTTGGGATGCTGATAAGTTATCTAAGGTTTTAGATACTTTAGATAAGTAATTTGTCAAATATCAATAGATGTAGTATAATTGTTTTTGAAAAAGAGAGGTAGATATGAGAAAAGCAATTAGTAATAATAAAGCAATATTTTTAATGATTACTATTATTTTAATATGTGCAGTCTTAAGTATAATACTCTTATTTAAGTATTTTTACTTTGGTAATGGTGGTTCAAAATATGGTGATCGTCTAGATGGTATTGAAGAAGTTTTAATAACTGATAGTGATAAAGAAAATGTTATTAATACTTTGAAAGAATCAGAAGATATTGAAGATTGTAGTGTTTTAGTTACAGGTAGAATTATCTATATTAAAATTGTTTTTACTCCTGGTTATGATTTAACTTCGGCTAAGAGTGAAGCGGCAAAGACCATTGATTTGTTTAGTGATGATAAAAAAGCCTATTATGATTTTTCTTTCACTATTGAAAGTGCTGATGCTGAAGATGCTGAAGGGTTCTTATTAATGGGTGCGAAAAACAAAAATGGTACTAATTTAGTATGGAATAATAATAATACAACTGTAACGGATGAGGAAGAGTAGTAATTATGAAAAGAAGTATTAGAATAGTTCTTATTGCTTTTGTCACTATTATTGTAATTGTTATAGCAACAATTATTACTATGAACATTTTAAATGATGAAAATAAGTTAACTGTTGATGAAAAAAGATGGATTAATAATAATTTGTCTACAGTAATTAATGTTAATATGATAAATGATTTGAATGTTTTTGGTAATAATGGTAGTGGTTTATTTTATGATTTTGTTAATGATTTATCAAAAGATTATGGGTTAACTATTAATCCGGTTACTTATAATTCTAGTACTGATACAGTTACTAGTGGTTTTATAACTACTAATAGTGTTGATGATAAGACAATAGTATTTTATGAAGATAACTATGTATTAGTAGGTAAAGAAGATGAACTGATTGATAATATTAATGAGTTAGATAATAAGACAATAGGAGTTTTAACTAGTAATTATAATTATGTTTTAAGTTACTTAGATAACTTAGGTATTACTTTTAATCAATATGATACTAATGAAGATTTACAAGAGGCTTTTGCTAGTGATTTAAGTTATATATTAGTACCTAAGTACTTGTATATGGATTACATTATTAGTAATGATTATCCAATTGTTTATCATTTTAGTGATATTAAATATTATTATGGTTATAAAATGCTAGATGATTATTTTAGTAATATAGTTCGTAAATACTATAATAGTTGGTCGACTAGTAAACAGACTGCTGCTATTGATACCGAGTTAAGAAACAGTTTAATTAATAGCTTAGGTTTAACTGATTTAGATTTAAAAGAAATAGATTCTAAAGTATATAATTATGGCTTTTTAAATAATAGTCCTTATGAAATTATTATGGGTGGTAATTATGGCGGAATTGTTTCAACTTATTTGAATCGTTTTAGTCGAATAGCGCAAGTAGAATTTAAATTTACTAAATATCGTACTTATAAATTACTTACTAATGCGATTAATGATGGGACAATAGATATTTATTTTAACTATTATTCATTAACTAATAATTATTTAGATTGCAATACTAATATGGGTATTAACTATTATGTTATTGCTCGTAATAGTAATGATATTGTTGTTAATTCTATTATGTCTTTAAAGGGTAAGAGTGTTTATGTCTTACAAGATAGTATCTTAGCCGAGTATTTAAAAACTGTTGGGGATATTACGATAAATACTTATAATAATATTAATGATTTAGAAAAATTAGTTAAAGACGATAATATAATTATTATAGATAAATACACTTATCAAACTTATGCTAATAATGAACTTAAAAATTATAATATTCGTTATAGTGATTACATATCTAGTGAGTATTCGTTTAAAATAAAAGATGATGGGGCTTTTTACCGATTATTTAAGGCTTTTGTTAATTTATCAGATCCGAAAGAAGTAATTGTTAATGGTATTTATAACTATGATATAACTTTAAAATCTGGTACTTTACTTGGTAAGATAGCAAAATATTTATTATATATTGTCATTGGTTTATTTATTATTCTATTTATAGTTTATAAATCAGCTAAACGAGTTAAGATATCAAAGAGAATTAAGAAGCAAGAAAAATTACGTTATATTGATCAATTGACTTCTTTAAAGAATCGTAATTATTTGAATGAATATATTAGTTCTTGGAATAAGAATATAATTTATCCTCAAGCTACGGTAGTTATTGATTTGAATCGTGTTCAAGAAATAAATGATACTTTAGGGTATGAAAAAGGGGATAAGCAGATTAAAGCAGCTGCAAATATTCTTATTAAAACACAGTTAGATAATAGTGATATTATTCGTACTGATGGTAATGAATTTTTAGTTTATTTAGTAGGATATGATGAGAAAGAAATAAATACTTATATAAAGAAATTGACTAAAGAGTTTAAAAATTTACCTTACGAATTTGGAGCTACTATCGGTTATAGTATGATTACTGATGATTTAAAATCGATTGAAGATGCTTTTAATGAAGCAGTTGAAGATATGAAAAGTAAGAAAAGTGGGAATAGGGAGCAAGAATAATGAAGAGAGTAAAGCGATTTTTTAAAAACTTTTGGTTTGCCTTATCGCGTCCAGAAATGCTTATTCTACCAGGACATCTTGCTTTTTTCTTTTTGTTATCTGTTGTTCCTATCTTAACTTTAATTAGTTATTTGGCAGCTAGTCTACACTTATCGATGGATTTTATTATGGAGTTTTTTATTAAATCTTTTGGAGAACAAATTAGTAGTATTTTAATGCCCATAGTAAATGTTGATAATATATCTTTAGGCTTTTTTATTACTTTGATAGTTGGTTATTTAACGGCCTCAAATGGTGCTGCCTCTATTATTACTACTTCTAATATGATTTATGGGATACCTGATAAGGGGTTTGTTTATCGAAAAATAAAATCTATTATAATGACTTTATTTATCGTAATCTTATTTATTTTTATTTTAGCAGTTCCATTGTTTGGTGAAAAGATAGTAGAATTGTTAGAATACGTTAGTTTAAATGCTGAGGTTACAAATGATATTGCTTTTGTTATTAATTTATTACGAGGTCCTTTATCATGGTTAATTATATTTATTATTATTAAATTACTTTATACGATGGCTCCTGATAAACCAATTCCATCACGTAATGTCAATTATGGGGCTTTATTTACCTCTTTTGGTTGGGTAATAATTACTACTATTTATTCTTTTTATATAAATAATTATGCTAATTATTCGGTTATTTATGGGGGATTAGCTAACTTAGTTATTTTACTCTTATGGTTTTATTTACTAGCTTATATTTTTGTGATTGGTTTAGCTTTAAATTATCGAGAGGAAACTAGTAAAATTAGTGAGACAACGAAGATGAAAGTTGTTAAAACAGAAAAAAAGTAGGTATATATTTAGAAATTGGGGAATAATATTAGTAGGATATAAAATAATTATATCCTAGTATAAAAACTTATTTAATTAAATAAGAAGTTCTATGAATAGATAGAACTAATTATCCAAAAGCTATGCTTTTGGATTTTTTAACTTTAAAAGACTTAATTTGCCTTTTTTTGACAAAATATTTTCTTTATATTATTTAAGATATAAATGGTGATAAAATGAAAGTTAAGGTATTTGATTGTGAACATGAAAAAGATTTAGAGGAATGTTTAAATAGCTTTATTAATGGTGGCGATTATGATATAATTGATGTCAAGTATTGTGTTTCGGCGGCTATTTTTGGCGAAGATCAGATATATTGTTATTCGGCAATGGTGCTATATAGATGAAGGATATGTGGTTTAAGATGAAAAAAAGTTCATTTGTTGAAGGAACTTTTATTGCTACTTTGGCAATTATATTTGTTAAATTATTAGGTATGCTTTATGTCATACCTTTTTATGCTATTGTTGGAACTGCAGGAGCTGCTTTATATGCTTATGCTTATAACATTTATAATGTTTTTCTTGATATAAGTACGGTAGGACTTCCGATTGCAATATCTAAAATAACAAATGAGTATAACACTTTAAAATTATATGATGCTAAGAAAAGAGCTTATAAGATTGCCATTAATTTAATGCGTTTTGTATCGATAGCTATATTTATTATTCTTTTTATCTTTGCTAAAGATATTGCTTATTTAATAATAGGGGATTTATCTGGGGGAAATAGTATTACTGATATTGCTTCGGTTATTAGATGGATATCCCTTGCCATTTTAGTTATACCTTATTTAAGTGTTACAAAAGGTTATTTACAAGGACATAATATTATTAATATATCTAGTATTAGCAATGTTTTAGAACAGATTGTTAGAATTGGTGTTATTTTAATAGGTAGTTATTTAGCTATTAAAGTATTTAATGGTAGTTATGTTTTAGGAGTTAAAATAGCGCTTACCGGAGCATTCTTTGGGGGCTTAGTAGCTTATAGTTTTGTACGTTATAAAATGTATAAAAATAAAGAAGAACTAAGCTTAGAAAAAACAGTAAAAAAAGATAATATATCTAATAAAGAAATATTAAAGAAGATAGCTACATATGCTATACCTTATATTATAATTAATTCAATAACTAGTTTATATAGTTTTATCGATATGATTTTAGTTATAAAAGCTTTAACAATTTTAGGTTATGAAACAACAACTTTAGAATTTATTGCCACATCGATTTCTACGTGGTCAACTAAGATTAACATGATAATTATTAGCATTGCTATGGGAATGACTATTTCTTTAATCCCTGCTATTGTTAATTCGTTTACTTTAAAGAAGTGGGATGAAGTTAATCATAAGGTTAATACATCTTTAAAAATGATTACTTTTATAAGTGTTCCAATGGCAATTGGGTTATCATTTTTGTCTAAACAAGTTTGGGCTTTATTTTATGGGGCTAGTGATATTGGGGCTACAATATTATCGTTATCTGTTTTCGTAGGAATGTTTACAAACTTCTTTATGATATCTTCGAGTATTATGCAATCAATTAATTCCTTTAAAATAGTTTATATAGCTACTATTGTTGGTTTCTTATTAAATGCTTTATTAGATATTCCTTTAATATTATTGTTTAATCAAATAGGTATACCTCCTTATTTAGGAGCCCTAGTAGCTAGTATAATTGGCTATTTAAGTTCGGTCTTAATCTCTTTATTAAGTTTAAAGAAGAGAGAAAAATCAATCAATTATCAAGATTTTTTGCATACAAGTTTAAAAATTCTTGTTCCTAGTTTATGTTTAATAATTGTTTTAGTTATTTTAAGATTAATTCCTTGTAATTTAGATAATAATTTCCAAAATCTATTATTTGTTTTAGTAAATTCTGTTATTGGGGCCGCTGTTTATTTTGGGGTTTCTTATAAGATGAATATTTTAAATGATGTTTTTGGTAAGGAATATATTAATAAATTTTTAAAAAAACTTAACTTTAAAGTTAAGCATTAAACCATATATAAAGAACTGGAAACATCATCACTAATAATTTTAGCTGATTGTTCTAATTTGGTAACTCGGGAATCAAGACGATTAATCTGTCTTTCTATTTTAGCTAAACGATTATCGTAATCGGTTTCGAAATTATTATAATTATAATTATAGTTAGGTAGCTGACTATTTTGATTAGGAACGTTATTTACCGGCCCAGAATAGAAACTATTTTGCTGACTTCCTGATTGCACATTCATTTGGGGAGTGATTGGTTGTTGCATTCCATAGTTTGGATAATAATTTTGATAATTCATGCTTGATTCAGAAAAGAATGAATTTCTTGACTTTAACATAAGACCTCCTAGTACATTTTATGAGTTATAAAGAAAGTAGTGATAATTATGCGTATTAGAAATATTAAAAATGCTGATAAATTAATTTATGATAGTCCTTATATCATAGAAAATCCTTATCAATATCGAGGTAATTTTCAAAAAGAAGTGTTTAAAAATACTAATCCTATTCATTTAGAAATAGGTATGGGTAAAGGAAATTTTATAATTGATATGGCTATGAAAAATCCGAATATAAATTTTATTGGGGTTGAAAAGTATTCTTCCATAACTTTACGAGCTTTACGAAAATTAAAAAACATTGATTTACCAAATTTACGAATTATTAATGTTGATGCTTTAGAACTAGCTAAAATATTCTATCAAGAAATTAGTACAATTTATCTAAATTTTTCTGATCCTTGGCCGAAAAAAAGACATCATAAAAGAAGGTTAACTTATGAAACTTTTTTAAAGATATATGATGTAATATGTAAAGAGAATATAATTATTCAAAAGACGGATAATATTCCTTTATTTGAAAGTAGTATTGTATATTTGAGTACTTATGGGTATCAGATAGTAGATATAAGCTTAGATTTATGGAATTCCAATAGAGTTACTAGTCAAACAGAATATGAAAGTAAATTTCGTAAGCAAGGTATAAAGATAAATTATTTAAAAGCTATAAAAAAGTAAAAAATTTTGATATAATTGTAATGGTTCGGAGGACTGTGATGAAAAAAATTATTTTGATTCTAGCCGTTATCATACTTACAGGTTGTACTAATGTTAATAATATGTCTTATGATGAGATAGTAAATACAATTGTAAGTAGTAAATATGAAATATATAATGAGAATAGAAGTGGGTATAAGTATTATACGCCAAGTAATATTTCTAGTAGTAATACGATAGATTATAATGAAATTTTAGAAGATGATACTTACCGTTATTATTTTTATGTTGATGTTATAAGTTATTATAATCGTGTTATTGAAAGTTATGAAGTAGATAATAATGCTTTTTATTCTAAAGCGATAAATTATCAAGATAAATTTGGTTATATAGAAATCAATGAAGTGTCTAATAATAAGTATTTACTTGAAATTATGTATAATTATGCTAAAATAGAAGTGATAGTAGATAAGTATGATTTATCTAAAGCAATTAGTAATTCTTTGATTATCTTGTCTAGTGTTAAGTATAATAGTGAAATATTAGAAACTATAGTAGGAGAAAATATTTTGACTTCGAAAGAAATTGAATTTAATATATTTGAGACTAAGAAGACTGAATCGAACTTTTTAGAAGTAGAAGCTAATAATATTTACGTTGAAGAAGAAAATGATCCGGATTTAATTAATTAGAAAGGTTGTACACTTATGGGACTATTTGATAAGTTAAAAAATGTGTTATTTGAAGATGATGAAGAAACAAGTGAAATTCCAGTTATAGAGAAAAAAGAAGTAAAAAAAGAGGAAGAAGATATTAGTGAACCTAGATTTAAGAGTACTCCTTCGGTAGAAAAAAGTGAAGCTGAAGAAGAGATTCCTAAACGTACATCTAGTTTAGAAAGTAGTAATGAAAAACCGATTTTTCAATCTTTTGATGAAGAAGAATTCGATAGGATTGCTGCTATTAATCGTAATCGTCTTTTAGAAAGAGATCGTAAAGCTAGAGAAAAAAAGGAAATGGAACGCAGGTTAGAGGAAGAAGCCAGAAAGACTGAAGTTACATATGAACCACCGGAGCGGGTTGTTCGTAAAGATACCCATGTTGAACGACGTGCAAGTTACACTTATCGTGAGACACCAAAAGAAGAGGTTCGTACCCATAAATTTAAACCATCTCCTGTTATTTCGCCTGTTTATGGTATACTTGATAAAAATTATCGTAAAGAAGATATTTTACCACGAGCATCGAGTGATGGAACTTTACCTAAGGTTATGGACGTTGATAATGTTCGTCGTAAGGCTTTTGGAATTTTAGAAGAAGAAATAGCTAAGAATGATTCTTTAAAAAATTTTCAAGGAACTAAAAAAGAAGAACCAATTAGTAAGGAGTTAATCGAAGATTCGATAAATGATGATGAAAAGATTCAACCTTTAGAGAGAATTGAAGAGCCTGTAATTAGTTTTGAAGATGATATAAATGATTTTAAGATAGAAGATCCTATTGAAGAAAGAGAAAATCATGATGATGATTATATTAAAAAAGAAGATGATAAACTAACAGCAAGCGATGATACACTAGAAAGTGATTTATTTAATTTAATAGATTCAATGTATGATAATAGGGAGGATAAATAGTTATGTTTATTGAATTTTTACAATTATATTTACCAATAGTAGTATATGTTTTATTAATAGTAATATTAGTTATTGGCATTGTTATTGGGTTAAAAGCAATTAAGACTTTAGATAAGTTAAATCGCGTAGTTGATGATGTTAATCAAAAAATGGCTAGTTTAAATGGAATTTTTAGTTTAATTGATTTAACTACTGATAAGATTGTATTAGTTACGGATAAAATAGTTGAAGGATTATCTAATGTAGTTAATAAAATATTCTTTAGCCGTAAGAGGAGAATAAAAAAAGATGAGTAAGAAAAAATGGAAAAATTTTCTTTGTGGGCTTGCTATTGGAACAGGTATTGGCATCTTATTTGCTCCTAAATCAGGAAAAGAGACTCGTAAAGAATTAAAGGAATCATTAGATAATTTAATTGCTTCGATTAAAAATTTAGATAAAGAAGATATTAAAGATATACTTATTCTTAAAATTAATGATATTAAAACTTCTTTAGAAGAATTAGATAAAGAAACAGTTTTGGAAAATGCTAAGAATTTAGTAAATAAAATAAAAATTAAGTTAGGGGAGTTAAAAATCCTTATTGTTAATAATACTACACCTTATGTTGAAGCATGTAATGAAAAGTTTAGGGAGAATACAATTAAGCTTTTAAATAAGACTATTACAAGATTAGAAAAATAATTTAATTTTCTTTTTTCTTGATAATACTAAATTTATTTGGTATTATATGTGAAATTAAAGGAGTTTTTATATGAGAAAAGGTTTATTAATAGTTCTAATAAATATTGTATTACTATTTGGAATTCAAGTAAGTGCTGCTACTAAACCTACAATTAATAATGTTGTTGGGGTTGAAAAAGATATTGTTAAAGTAACTGCTACTCAGGGGGATTATCC
>CALVXQ010000030.1 GCA_944371435.1 uncultured Bacilli bacterium | reverse complement strand
GATTTATTTTCATTGTCGTTTGTTTCTTAAAGACGAACACAGTGAGACGGAAAGGAATGTTTAGAAAAATGAAAACTTTTTATTTAACTGATGCGGGAAAGGTTAGAAGTCATAATGAAGATTCAGTAACAATATTAAAAAATCAAAATGATGAATATCTTTTAATAGTATGCGATGGTATGGGTGGTCATCGGGCTGGAGAAGTTGCCTCTAGTATGGTTGTTACGCATATGGGCAAAAGATTCAATGATTTAGCTAGCGTTGGAACAGAGGCAGATGCGGTTAATTGGATGAATGATAATATTAATGAAGTAAATAAGAATATTAAAGAATATGCTGATAATAATCCTGAAAGTAAGGGAATGGGCACAACAGTAGTAATGGCTTTATTAACTAAAGATTTTTTGATATTTGGAAATATTGGTGATTCTTCAGGGTTTGCTATTAAAGATGGTAAACTTCATAAGGTAACTCATGACCATACCTTAGTAAATTTGCTAGTTGAAGCAGGAGATTTAACAGAAGAAGAGGCTAAATATCATCCTAAGAAAAATGTTTTAATGAAAGCATTAGGTAGTGGAGAAGTTGCCGAATTAGATATTTTTGATGTTGATATAAGGGCTGAGGGAATATTATTATGTAGTGATGGTTTAACTAATATGTTAACTAATGAACAGATTGAAAAAGTTTTAAATGATGATACGCTAGAAATTGATGAAAAAGTAACTAAACTAATTAGAAAATGTAACGCCAGAGGGGGAACTGATAATATTTCAATTGCCTATTTAGTAAAAGAGAGTGGTGAATAGTATGATAATGAAGGGGCAGAAAATAAATGACCGTTATCAAATTATAAAATCTATTGGTGAAGGGGGAATGGCTAATGTTTATTTAGCATATGATACTATTCTTGATCGTAATGTTGCTGTAAAGGTATTACGTGGCGATTTAGCAACTGATGAAAAATTTGTTCGTCGTTTTCAAAGGGAAGCTTTATCGGCAAGTAGTCTATCCCATCCTAATATTGTTGAAGTCTATGATGTTGGTGAAGATAATGGCCAGTATTATATCGTTATGGAGTACATTGAGGGTAAACAGTTAAAGCAGCTATTAAAAAAACGCGGTAAATTAACCTTAAGTGAAGTAATCGATATCATGCTCCAAATTACCGATGGTTTAAGTGTTGCTCATGATGCCTATATAATTCATCGTGATATTAAACCCCAAAATATTATGATTTTAGAAAATGGCCTTGTTAAAATAACTGATTTCGGTATTGCGATGGCGATGAATTCTACACAGTTGACGCAAACTAATTCGGTTATGGGCAGTGTTCATTATTTGCCTCCAGAACAAGCTAATGGTAAGGGTTCAACTTTGCAAAGTGATATATATTCAATGGGAATATTAATGTACGAACTTTTAACTGGTGAACTTCCTTATAAAGGTGATAATGCGGTAGAAATTGCTTTGAAACATTTAAAAGAAAAGTTTCCTTCGATAAGAGAAAAGTTGCCGGAAATTCCCCAGAGTGTAGAAAATATTATTATTAAAGCTACGGCTAAAAATCCTAAGAATAGATATCCGGATGCTAGAAGTATGAATGAAGATTTACGAACTTGCTTAGATGAATCGCGTAGTCATGAACCTAAAATAGTACTACCATATCCTGAGGGGGATGAAGAAAAAGTAAAAGCACCTAAGAATAATCCGGTAAAAGATAAGAAGGGAGATATTATTGCGAAAAATATTACAGAAAATTATGAAGAAAAGAAAAAAGAAAATAAAGTAATTGTAGTTTTATTAGCTATTTTTACGGGTATTGTTTTAGTTATTACTTCGATAATTGTTTTATTACCATTTATAACTAGCCAAAAAGAAGTACTAATTCCTGATGTAACTAATATGTTGCCAACAGATGCAGTTACTATTTTACAGGATGAAGGATTTGTTATTTCTGATACCCAAAAAGAAATAAGTAGTGATGAAATAGAAGCCGGAAAGGTTGTTAAAACAGATCCGGTTGCGGGAACAAAACGAACTAAGGGAACATCCGTAACTTTGTATGTTTCAACCGGTAATAGTGGCTTTGTAATGGAAGATTTTACAGGAAAGAATTATTTAACTGTCCAAGGCACTTTAGAAGCCTATGGTATTTTGGTATTAATTGAAAGAGAAACCGTGGATGATCCTGATATTGATGCTAACCAGATTATAAGGCAGTCTGTTGCGGCTGGGGAAAAGGTATCTAGTGGCGATACAGTTATACTTTATATTCCTGATATAGTGATAAAGTATCCAGACTTTACTGATGGAACTTATACGAAGGCTGATGTTGAAGATTTCTGTAATCAATATAATGTTACTTGTAAGTTTGTTGAAGATAGTACTGGAGACCATAAAGATGGAGATATTATTAAACAAAGCAAACCTGCTGGTTATACTGTTACTGCGGGAACTACTATTACGATTACTATCTATAAAGAAGAAGATTCAGAATTAGAATGTAATCCACTCGAGGGTGAATGTGACTAAGGGTAGAATTGTAAGACAAATAAGTAATCTTTATACAGTTTTAGTAGATGATAAAACTTATGATTGTCGTTCTTGTGGTAAATTTCGTTTAAATAAAATAAAACCTATTGTAGGGGATATTGTTGACGTTGATCTTACGAGGAAGTATATTATGGATATATTTCCCCGTAAGAATTTTATTTTAAGACCTAGTGTTAGTAATATTGATGTTTGTTTAATAGTTACTTCTTTAAAAGAGCCTAATTTATCTTTAAACTTATTAGATAAACAATTATGTATTTTATTTTACAATAAGATAGAACCAGTAATTGTATTAACTAAATTAGATTTGTTAACAAATGATGAGTTAATGGAATATAATAATATTTTTAATTATTATGAAAAGATTGGGATTCGTGTTTTTACTAACACAGAACTAAATAAATTAGAAGAATTTTTAAGTAAGAAGGTAGTAGCATTGATGGGCCAAAGTGGTGCTGGTAAGAGTACTTTAATCAATAAGATTGGTAATATTAATTTAAAAACAGCTGAAATATCAAAGGCTTTAGGTCGTGGTAAACATACTACTAGACATACTGAGATTCATTTATTAAATGATTTTGGTCTTATCGATACTCCGGGTTTTAGTAGCTTGGATATTAGCAATATTTCAAAACGCGAATTAAAAGAAACATTTATTGAGTTTAAAAATTACCAATGTAAATTTAAAGATTGCCTCCATTATAAGGAAATAGATTGTGGTGTAAAAAAGGAAGTTGGTAAGCAAATATTAATCAGTCGTTATGAAAATTATTGTAAATTTTTAGAAGAATTGAAGTAGGTGATAATAATGAAGGTTTCAACTTCGTTTCTAAGTAGTAATTATAGTTTAGTAGATACGATTAATTATTTAGAACATAGTAGTACAGATTTTATTCATGTTGATTTTATGGATAACACTTTTGTCCCATACAAGTCTTGTTCTTTAAAAGAGTTAGAAGTATTGCAAAATACTAAAAAAGATTTAGACGTTCATTTAATGGTAAATGATCCCTTAAAATATTTAGCTTTTTTTTCAAAATTAAATACTAGATATATAACTTTTCCTTATGAAGCAGTTAATAATCATTTAGAAATAATTGATAAGATTAAAAAAGCTAATATTAAAGTAGGAATTGCTCTTAATCCGGAAACTTCAGTTAATTGTTTAATACCTTTTTTAGATTTAATAGATTTGGTATTAATCATGAGTGTTGAACCAGGGCGGGGAGGACAAACCTTTATCCCGACAACCCCAGCTAAAATAGCAGAATTAAGAAATTTAAGTAATAGAGTGTTAATAAGTGTTGATGGGGGAATAAATAAAGATACTATAAAATTAGTTGCTACCGATATAGTTGTTTCTGGTTCTTATATCTGTTGTAGTGATAATTTTGAAGAAAGAATTAAATCTTTAAGAGATAGTTAGAATGGGTATACGTTAGTATATCTTTTTTATTAGGTACCTTGCAAATAATGAGTAATTAATATATAATCTTAATTAGTAGGTGAGATTATGAATTTTAACTTAAATAAGGTAACAGCTGATGGTATACTTATTGATGATTATGTGTCTTTTTCGGAAGATTATCTTAAATTAACTACTATTAAAAAGTTAGATAATGTTCATGTTACTGGCCGCCTTTATTATAGTACTACTCGTGAAGTTATTTTTAATGGTCAAATTGAAGGAGTTATGCAACTTGAAGATTACCATACAGGAGAGTTAATTGATTATCCATTTAAAACTCCTGTTGAAGAAGTTTTAGCAAGTGATGAATACTTAGAGGAAAAAGGTAAAAATATGCAAAATAATCTTGACCTAAAAGAGATTTTATGGCAAAATATTGTATTGGAAGTCCCAATTCGTGCATCAAAAACTGCAGAAGTTGAAATAAAAAAAGGTGAAGGTTGGGAAATGAAAGATGAATTTTCCAAGAAAGAGCAATCAGGGTTAGAGTGTTTTAAGGCTCTACTTGATAAAGGGAAGGAGTGAAATTATGGCAGTTCCATTCAGAAGAACAAGTAAAACAAAAAAGAGAATGCGTCGTACTCACTTAAAAAGAAATGTTGGAACATTGACTACATGTCCAAATTGTGGTGCTACTATCCAACCTCATCGTGCTTGTATGACATGTGGTTTCTATAAGGGTAGAAATGTAATTGAATCTAAAAATGAAACAACTAAAGCCGAGTAGTATTTTAGACTATTAAGTTAAATGCTTAGTAGTTTTTTTAACTTTTTTTGTTTATAATATTAGTGGTGATTATATGAAATTTGTAATACTTACAGAAGAAGAGTTTAAAAAGTTTACGGATAATGCTGTAGGACAAAGTTTTTTTCAAACTCTTAATATGTATCATAGATATCAAAATAATGGTTGGGAAGCATACTTGTTAGGAGTAAAAGAAAAAGATAATGTAATAGGAGCAGCCTTAACAGTATCGTCTTATAGTAAATTTAATTATAAAATATTTAATATTTATAAAGGTTATTTGATAGATTATAGTAATCGTAAGTTAATTAAATTTTTTACGGAGAATATTAAAAGTTTTTTAAAGACTAAAAAGGGAATTATTTTATATATTGATCCTAATATTATTAGTGTTAGTCGGGATAATGAATTTAATGTTACAGATGATGTTAATAATTTAGACGTTAAAGATTATTTAATTAGTTTAGGTTATAAATATATTGGGGAATACGAACAAGTAAAATGGACTTATGTTTTAGATTTAGAAAATAAAACTAGTGAAGAAATTTTTAAGAATTTTAAGAGTAATCATCGTAATCTAATTAATAGGGCAATTAATAAATATAATGTCGAGATAAGAAAAATAGATTATGAACATTTAAGTAATTTTAGAACAATAACTAGTTATTCGGCTAATAAACAAGGGTTTAAAGATAAGTCCTTAAAATATTATCAAGATATGTATAAGTATTTTAATAATGATGTTGTTTATTTAGGAGCTTATATTAATCCGAGTATTATACTTAGTAACTTAAATAAAGAATTAAGTCTTTTAAAAGAAAAGTTAAATAAAACTAATAATAGCAATCGTAAACATAGTTATGAAATAGATATTAATAATTTAGAAAAAGAGATTAAAGGAATAGAAGATTTACCTAAAGAAGATATATTAATAGCAGCATCGATGTTTATGCTTTATGGCTCTGAAATAGTGTATTTATTTAGTGGTTCTATAGATGAGTATCAAAAATTTGGTGGTTCATATTTAATGCAGTGGCACATAATTAATTATGCCCTTGAACATGGGTATAAACGTTATAATTTTTATGGAATAAAAAATGATAAGAATGATGGTGTTTATAAGTTTAAGCATGGGTTTAATGGGCATGTAGAAGAGCTTTTAGGTACTTTTGCTTTACCTTTAAATTCTTTTGGTAAGATATATTTAAAAATTAAGTAAGTTAAGTTTTAATAATTAATTAAATATGCTATAATTAGTTATAGGAGGTATTTTTGTGATTATAGGTATAATTATAGGGGTTATAGTACTAATAGTTATTATTTGGGCTATATCTACTTATAATAGTTTAGTAACTTTACGAAATAAGACTAAAGATCAATGGGCACAAATTGATGTTCAGTTAAAAAGAAGATTTGATTTAATTCCTAATTTAGTTGAAACAGTTAAAGGTTATGCTAAACATGAAAATGAAACATTAGAAAAAGTGATTGCCGCTCGTAACTCATTTTTAGATGCTAAGACTCCACAAGAGGAAATGCAAGCAAATGGAGAGTTATCTAGTGTACTTAGTCGTTTATTAGCAATCAGTGAATCATATCCTGATTTAAAGGCTAATACTAACTTTACTAGTTTACAAACTGAGTTATCTCAGACAGAAGATAAAATTTCCTATGCTCGTCAATTTTATAATGATGATGTTTTAAAATATAATAATAAAATTGAAATGTTTCCGTCTAATATTTTAGCTAAAATGTTCGGGTTTAAGTTAGGTACATACTTTGAAGCAAACGACAAAGAAAAAGAAAATATTCAAGTAAAATTCTAAAAACACTAGGACTAATCTAGTGTTTTAGTATCCTAAAATTTTAATTTACATCTATTTGTTTATTTGGTATAATTATACAAGAATAGGGAAGAGGATGGTTATGGAAAGTACTAAGAAAAAATATTCATCACAAACTGTATTAGATAAAATAGAAAATTTAATGGGTGAAGATTCCTTTGTTTTAGCTATTTTAAAAGATCAAAAAATAAGTGCGATTGATTTAAAAGAAAAAAATGAAGAAAAAATTAAGAATAAAAATACAAAGATAAGTGAATTAAAAGAATTAGTAAATAAATTACATGATGAAGCAGATAAAATTAATAATATTTTTAAGATGTATAAGACTGCCGATTTTAAAACTTTAGTAGATGTTTTAGGATTAAATATTCATTTTGATGAAGATGCGAAAATTGTTGAAGAAAAGTTACCTAAGATTGTTCAAGAAAAGGAAGATAAAATTGCTGATTTAACGAGTGAAGTAGCAACTTTAGAATCTGATGTAGATACTTTAGTTAAACGTGTTTCACAAATCGATAAGGAGTATGATGATGCTAAGGGGTATCAAACTGAACTTATTAAGTTAGTAAAAGATTCTGTTGATGGTAAATTAAATAAAACAAGAGATGAAGTAGTTAAAGTTTTAAAAAATGCTTCATTTGAAGAAGAAGAAGCTTTAGATGCGGCAAAGTTAATATTATTCCCTGAGGATGAATTAATTCCGTTCTTCAATGAGAATAACCTTTTAACAGAATTACAGAAGTCAATTGATAACATTACCATTGATTTGAGTGCTGATACAAAAACTGAAGAAGTAAAGGATACTGCTGCACCTTCATTTGCTAGTAAAGAAGAAGATATTGTTAATACAAGTATTTTTTCAGAAGAAGATGCAAATGCTCCGATTGAATTGAGTGAGTTAAATTTAGATTCAAATTCTAAAGAAGAATTTGCTAAAGAACCGGATACTCCTATATCTATTAATGAGTTGAAAGAAAGTTTTCTAAATTTTAGCGATAATAATTCAGAAAAAACTGAGCCTGCTATTGTCGAAGAGGCTGATACTACTAGTATTTTTACTGATGATAGTACTGATGCAAATAATTTTGAATTTGCTGATAAAGATAAAGATATTGATATTAATAAAATTTTAGATAAATTAGGGAAGAATCATGATGATGCTCAATACATAAGTAATTTATTTGTTGATATCAAAGATGAAGAATTAAATAATTTTATTAAAGAGATTGAAAACTTAGGATTATCTATTAGTAGTGTTCCTTTAGTAGCATATAAACATGATTTGAATAATTATTTAAACAATATAAAGACTTTAAAAGATAATGGTTATAAGTTAACGGATATGGATATTGAGAAGTTTAGTGCTGTTCTTTATCTCGTTAATAATGAAGATTTAATTGCTAATTTAGTTATATTAAAGAAATATAAGATAAATCTTTTAAAATCTAATGGTAAAATATGTTTTAAATTATTAGGACTTGAAACAGCTAAGTTAATAGATAATTTGAATTTATTAGTAGAGACTGGAGATATAGAAGTTGTTCGTACAAATGTTGAAGTAATTACTAAAAATGTTAAAGATATATGTGAACGTATATTATTCTGTAAAACAAATTCTATTCCTTATGTTGAAGAAAATGGCCGTCATTTTATGTTTAGATCATTTATTTATGATCAAAAAGTACTTGAAGACTTATTAGAAACACCATTAGACCTAAATAATATTAGAGCAGCTAAAGATGTTAATGCTACATTAAGAGAAATAGCAAATGATAAGATTGTTGATATTTTAGATAAAGCAACTGATTATAATCCATCTTTAGAAAATGAAAAACAAGAAAAAGAATTTAATCGTATTATTAAACGCTTAGAAGATAAAGCAGTTGTAGAAGATGAATATTATTCTTTAGGAAATTTATTGTTTTCTAAGAATAATACATTAAGAAATATTATTAATATTTTAAATACAGATAATAAATTTGAAATAAAAGATATATTGATAGTTTCTTTATTATATAATTCTCATAAAGATATTGATTCTTGTCAATCTGTTATAAATACATTTAATAATTAGGAGGGCGTATGAAAATATTAGAAAAAATAGGTTTTAATCCAAATGAAATAGATGAATTGAAAGAAAATATTCCCTCTTTAATAATGCAGGAATTAGATAAAGAGGAAAGATTAGTTTTAAATAATATTGATATTTTAAAAGAATTAGATATTAATAATTATCCTTTAATATTTAAAAATTATTATGAAATGTTTTTAATGGATAGTTCTGTTTTTAAAGAAGTATTTGAAAAATATGATCATGATGATTTAATTGATAAAATTAATAAAAATGTAACAATTATAGAACACCTATAATTGTTTTTTTAAGGTTTAGACAAACAAAAAAGAGGCTTTAAAAAGCCTCCAAAAAGAATAAAAAGGGGTTGGCTAGTGTGATACTAGCACCAACTTGCCGTTAAGCAAATTGGTACTTAATATACTAATAAAAAAAGCTAGTTTTGTCAATGCTTTTTTGCTATAATTTTTTTAGTGATTGATATGGTTTTAGAAGAAGTTAAAGGAATAGGAGAAAAGACTCTTAAATTGATAGAAAAATTAAAAATATATACGATAAATGATCTATTAATGTATTATCCTTATAAATATAATTTCTATCATGTAAGAAAATTAGAAGATTGTATTAAAGAAGAGGGAGTAATATATTTAAGAGTCTTAGAAAGACCTAAAATTAGTTATTTTAAAATGAAAGCTAGTAGATTATATTTTCGAGGAGTTGTAGAAGATAAAATAATTAATGTTAATATATTTAATCGTCCTTTTTTAATGCGTAAAATTCAAACTGGATTAGTTATTGCTTGTATTGGTAAATATGATAAGTATAATAATTGTTTTAATTCTAATGAGATAAATTTTGACTTGAATATTGATAATAAAATTGAACCTATATATCACTTAGTAAGTGGTATAAGTAGTAAACAAATAAGTAATATTATAAAAAATTTATTAGATAAAGAAATTGATATCGATGATTATATACCTAGTAATTTGATAGAAAAATATAAATTTATTCCTAAATTAGAAGCTATTAAAAATATGCATTTTCCTAATGATTTAACAAGTCTAAAACAGTCTAAATTAAGATTAATATACGAAGAATTTTTTGAGTTTACTTTTAAGGTTAATTATTTAAAGAATAAAAGAGATCATCTTGATATTGGTATTAGCCGGGAGGTTGAAAAAAGCAAAGTAGAGGAGTTTATTAAGAATTTAAAATTTCAATTAACAGGAGATCAGGAAAAAGCTGTTTGGCAAATTTATGAAGATTTAATTACTGCTAGAAGAATGAATAGATTGATTCTTGGTGATGTAGGAAGTGGTAAGACAATTGTTAGTATTATTGCTATGTATATAAATTATTTAGCTAATTATGAATCATGTTTAATGGCTCCTACGGAAGTATTAGCTATTCAACATTATAAAAGTGTTAAAGAATTCTTACCTAATGTAAATGTTTATTTATTAGTTGGAAGTTTAAAAGCTAAAGAAAAAGAAGAGATTAGAAATAGATTAAAGAATGAAACTAATTGTATTGTAGTGGCAACACATGCTATTTTGAATGAAAAAGTTGTATTTAATAATTTAGGACTAGTAATTACTGATGAACAACATCGTTTTGGGGTTAGGGAAAGAAATACGATTGAGAATAAGGGTTTGCGTCCAGATATCATATATATGAGTGCTACACCAATACCTAGAACATATGCTTTATGTCTATATGGTGATATGGATATATCATTTATTAAGACTAAACCTAGTGGTCGTAAAGTGATTATTACAAAAGTTTTTACTGAAAATGAGATAAAACAAGTTTTAGAAAAAATATATGCAGAATTAAAAGCTCATCATCAAATTTATGTTGTGGCTCCTTTAATTGAAGAAGATGATTTAAAAAATAATGTTGTTACGTTAGAAAAAAAGTTTAATGAAGCCTTTGGTAGTAAGTATGCTATTGGTATTCTTCACGGACGAATGTCTAGTAATTTAAAAGAAAAAGTTTTAAGTGAGTATAAAGAAGGTAAAATAGATATTTTAATAAGTACGACAGTAATTGAAGTGGGTGTTGATATATCTAATGCTACGATGATGGTAATTTATAATGCTGAATTTTTTGGTCTAGCAACTCTTCATCAGTTACGAGGGCGTGTAGGTCGTAGTGATATTCAATCTTATTGCTATTTAATATCTAATAGTGATACTAAACGTTTAAAAGTATTGGAAGAAAGTAATGACGGTTTTTATATTAGTGAGCAGGATTTTAAAATGCGTGGGCAAGGTGACTTGTTTGGTGAACGCCAAAGTGGGGATATGAATTTTAAAATTGCAAACATAAAAAAGGATTTTAAAATATTAGAAAAGTGTAAAGAAGATTCTTTAGA
>CALVXQ010000029.1 GCA_944371435.1 uncultured Bacilli bacterium | reverse complement strand
AGAGAAATATTACTTTTCCCTTATACCCTTTTTCGCCAGAAATTAGGTACAATAATTTTATAACACATTTCTCATGGGAGAAATGTGCCATAAAATACTATACATTTTATCATAAAATTAATATTTAGAATATTTTTTTAGAGATAATTGCTATAATATCGTGGCTTTGCTATAATGTAAAGGGAGGATTTTATGGGAATATTCGATAAATTAAAAAAATTTATAAAAAAAGAAGATAAAAAAGAAGAAATAGAATTATATGATAAAGGGTTGGAAAAAACACGGAAAGAATTTGTTTCTAAATTAAATATTTTAGGTTTAAAATATAATAAAGTTAATAATGAGTATTTTGATGAATTAGAAGAGCTATTGATAATGGCTGATATTGGTGTTAATACTGTTATGAGTTTTATTGAACGATTAAAAAATCGTGTTAAAAAAGAAAATATAACAGATACTAAGTACTTAAATGAAGTAATTGTTGATGAACTGTTTATTATATATGTTGAAGGCCAGTCTTTATCAGATAAAATTAATATAGCAGAAGAAGGTCCAACTGTCATTCTGTTAGTAGGAGTTAATGGGGTTGGTAAGACTACCACTATTGGTAAATTAGCCCATAAATACAAAAATGAGGGTAAGAAAGTTATGTTAATTGCAGGAGATACCTTTCGTGCTGGGGCAGTAGAGCAACTAAAGATATGGGCTGACCGTACGGATAGTTTATTTTATGGTAAAGATAATATGGATCCTGCTGGGGTTATATATGATGGTTTAGCAATGGCTAAAAAAGAAGATGTCGATATTGTTCTTATCGATACGGCTGGAAGACTACAAAATAAAATTAATTTAATGAACGAGTTGAAAAAAATTAATAATGTTATTGGTAAGTTTATACCGGATGCTCCGCATGAAACACTTTTAGTAATTGATGCAACAACTGGGCAAAATGGTATTATGCAAGCAGAAGCTTTTAAGGAAATTACTGATATTACAGGAATAGTTTTAACTAAATTAGATGGTACTGCTAAAGGTGGAATAGTATTAGCAATTAAAGAGACAGTTAATATTCCTGTCAAGTTTATTGGTCTAGGGGAGGGCCTAGATGATTTAGAAACATTTGATATTGAAAAATATATATATGGATTATTTAAGGATATGATAGAATGATAAATATTACTACGGTTGCCAGAAGAAATGGTATTAAAGGAAAGTACTTAGAATTATATGGCCATTATATGGCTAAAGTTAATTTAGATATTAATAAGACATTTTCTCAGAAAAAAGGTAAATTAATTTTAATAACTTCAATCAATCCCACTAAATATGGTGAGGGAAAAACCACTTTAACTATTGGATTGGTAGATGGGTTATGTCGATTAAAAAAACGGGCTACAGCTTCTTTACGTGAGCCTTCTTTAGGACCAGTTTTTGGCATTAAAGGAGGTGCTACCGGTGGTGGCAATTCAGTTATATTACCACAAAATGATATAAATTTACATTTTACTGGGGATATGCACGCCATTAGTGCTTGCAATAATTTATTATGTGCTATTGTTGATAATCATATTTTTCAGGGAAATGAATTAGATATAGAAAGGGTCTCTATTACAAGGACATTAGATGTTAATGATAGAGCATTAAGAAATATTACATTAAACACTAATAATCCTCGTCCTGAACAGTTTAGAATAACCGCTGCTAGTGAAATTATGGCTATATTGACAATTGCTAAAGATTTTTTGGATTTGAAACAAAGACTTGGTAATATTATTGTTGGTTATAATAGTAAGGATATGCCAATTTTTGCTGCTGATCTAAATGCTGTTGATGCTATGGCTATTTTATTAAAAGATGCCATTAAGCCTAATATAGTTCAAACAAAAGAGAAAAATTTAGTATTTGTGCATGGTGGTCCGTTTGCTAACATTTCTTATGGTACAAGTTCTCTTATTTCTCTTAATATGGGAGTAAATCTATTTGATTATTGTGTTACGGAAGCTGGTTTTGGCTCTGATTTAGGTGGGGAAAAGTTTTTTGATATAGTAGTTCCTAAATTGTCAGTAGTCCCATCATTAGTTGTAGTCAATGTAACGATAAGAGCGCTTAAGCATCATGGTGGGTGTTTAGAAGAAAATATAAATAAATTTGGTTTAGAATATTTAACAGTTGGTATCAAAAATCTTGATATGCATATTAAAAATATGCAAAAATTTAGTGATAATGTTATTGTAGCTATAAACAAGTTTAAAAATGATGATCCTTTAGAAATAGATTTTGTTATTGATCATTGTAAAAAAAATGGCGTTGCTGCTGTTTTGTCTAATCCCTATGAAGATGGTGGTGCTGGGACAATAAACCTTGCTAAGTTAGTAATAGAGTATTGTAATAAGCCTAATAAGGTGCGTAAATTATATCAAAATAGTGATAGTATCGAAGATAAAGTTGCTACGATTGTAAAAGAAGTATATCACGCTAAGAATGTCGTATATTCTCCTGATGTATTAAAAAAGATTCCTGGTATTGATAAATATAAGTATCCGGTTTGTATTGCTAAGACGCCCTTAAGTATTACTGATAATCCAAAGTTAATTGGGGTACCAACCGATTATTTAATGACTGTTACCGATGCTTATTTGGAAAATGGTGCTGGTTTAATCGTCGTTTTAATGGGAAATATTCTAACTATGCCTGGTCTTGGAAAGAATAATGCCTATCAACGAATGCAAATAGATGATTATGGGAATGTGAGGAGATTATTTTGAATAATCGTTTATACTTAAATTCGCTATTTGATATTTATCAAGAATTTTTGACTGAACATGAAAAACTTGTCTTTCAAGAATATTATCAAAATGATTTATCTTTAAAAGAAATAGCTGATAATCTTAAAGTATCTCGAAGTGCTATTCATAATACATTAAAAATAGTTAGCGATAAATTATTAACTTATGAAAATAAATTAAAAATTTATCATAATAAAAATGTATTAAGAGATTGTTTAAATTTACATGATATAGAGAAAATAAAGGAAATAATTACAAAATTGTGTAGGTGAGATTATGCAAAGAGGAAGAATTATTGTTGTTGAGGGAACTGAATGTTCGGGAAAAGAAACCCAAACTTCATTAATTGTTCAAAGATTAAAGAGGGAAGGTAAGAAAGTTGAACATTTAGCATTTCCCATGTATGATACGCCAACTGGTATGATAGTAGGTGGTCCTTACTTAGGAAAAGATTATATTTGTAAATCTTATTTTAAGGAAGACATTATCGATGTGGATCCTAAAGTAGCCGCTTTATATTATGCTGCTGATCGTCGCTATAATTTAAAGATAATTAATGAATTTTTAGATGAAGGCTATGATTTAATAATTGATCGATATGTTGAAAGTAATATGGCTCATCAAGGATGTAAAATATCTAACAAGGAAGAGAGGTTTAAACTATATAAATGGTTTGCTACTTTAGAATATGATTTATTAGAATTACCTCGTCCTAATTTAACTATCTTACTACATATGCCATATCAAAAGACGATGGAGTTAAAAGGGGAAAAATCAGATAACCCTAAAGCTAATAGTAACTTAAATTATTATAAAAATAGTGAAGATGCTTATTTAGAATTAGCTAAAATGAATAATCATAAGGTTATTTCCTGTGTTAAAGATAATAAATTAAGAGATATATTAGAAATTCATGAAGAAATATATAATATTGTAAAGAGTGTTTTATAAGAAAGCATTCTTTTTCTAACTTATTAATGTTTTTCTTTGGTTAATTTAGAAGATTTGGTATAATAGGATTGAAGGGTGATAGCGATGAAGAGTGGTATCATTTTAAACTTAGAAAAAAGTTTAAATATTAAAGGGAAACAGATTGAGGCTGTATTAAATTTATTGGCAGATGGAGCTACTATCCCTTTTATAGCTCGGTATCGTAAAGAGGCAACTGGTAATTTGAATGAGGATGAAATAAGAAGTATTGAAGAAGAATATAAGTATCAGCAAAATTTAGCTTCCCGAAAGGAAGATGTCATTAGATTAATCGATGAGAAGGGTTTATTAAATGATGAATTAAAAGCAAGTATATTGGAATGTGCTAAATTGACTGAAGTAGAGGATATTTATCGTCCTTTTAAAGAGAAGAAAAAGACAAAAGCTACAGAGGCTATTAAAGCCGGATTAGAACCATTAGCTAAGAAAATTATGTCTTTTCCAATAAAAGGTAATTTAGAATCGTTAGCAAGTGGGTATAATATGAATGTAGAAAGTGCTATTAAAAATGCTGGTTATATTATTGCTGAATGGATAAGTGATAATGCTTCTACTAGAAAATGGGTTAGGAATCATATTTATAATAATGGTTTTATCTGTTCAAATTTAAAGAAAAATGCCGAGGATATAAAAAGAACTTATGAAATGTATTATAATTTTAAGGAAAGAATAAAGTATGCTAAACATTTTCATATTTTAGCAATGAATCGGGCTGAAGAGGAAAAAATATTAAATGTTACTTTGGCATATGATTTGGACTATATTATTAATAATTTAGAAAATAGGTTTATTAAAAATAAGAATTCTTATGTTTGTGAAGTTGTGCAAAACTGTATTAAAGATTCTTTAAAAAGATTGATATTGCCAAGTATTGAAAGAGAAATTAGAAGTGAATTAACGAAGATGGCATCTACAAAAGCAATTGCTACTTTTAGTAATAATTTAGCTAAGTTATTGATGACGAGGCCTATAAAAAATTCTCGTGTTTTAGGATTTGATCCTGCTTTTAGAACTGGTTGTAAATTAGCTGTTTTAGATTATTCAGGCGCCCTTTTGGATGTTGCTGTAATCTATCCACATGAACCCGTAAATGATAAAGAAGGAGCTACGAAAAAGCTGCGAGAACTTATTTTGAAGTATGATATTGATTTAATTGCTATTGGAAATGGAACGGCATCAAGAGAGAGTGAAAAATTTGTAAGTGAGGCTATTAAAGGGCTAAAATGTAAATATTTAATAGTATCAGAAGCTGGTGCTAGTGTATATTCGGCAAGTACATTAGCTAAGGAGGAATTTCCTGAGTTAACTGTTGAAAAAAGAAGTGCAGTATCTATCGGTCGAAGAGTGCAGGATCCTTTATCTGAGTTAGTAAAGATTGATGCTAAATCAATTGGTGTTGGCGAATATCAACATGATGTTAATCAAAAAGAGTTAACAGAATCATTAGATTTCACGGTGAGTAAAATAGTAAATGAAGTAGGCGTAAATGTTAATACTGCTTCCAAATCTATTTTAAAATATGTATCTGGTTTGACAAAAAGTTCGATTGAAAAGATATATAATGCTAAAGAAAAAACTTCATTTAAAAGTCGGGATGAAATAAAAAAAATATCGGGTATAACTTCTAAGGTATATGAACAAGCTATCGGTTTTTTACGAATTAAAAATGGGATAAATCCATTAGATAATACCGGTATTCATCCTGAAAGTTATAAATTAACTTATGATTTATTAGCCAGATTAAATCTTGATATAAGTGATATTGGTACTTTAGATTTTAATAATAAATTAAGTAATGTTAATGTTAATGATTTAACTATTCAGTTAAATAGTGATGAATATACCCTTCAAGATATTATAAAAGAGTTAAAGAATCCCGGTCTAGATCCTCGTGATAATTTAGCTGCTCCTATTTTAAAAAGTGATATTTTGGAGATTGCGGATTTAAAAAAGGGAATGAAATTACAAGGGACTGTTCGGAATGTTGCTTCTTTTGGAGCCTTTGTTGATATAGGTTTACATAATGATGGTTTAATTCATATATCTAAGATGTCTAAAAATTTTGTTAAGGATTCGAAAGATTTTGTAAATGTCGGTGATATTATTGACGTTTATGTTGACGATATTGATTTAGAAAAGCAACACGTTTTCTTATCATTAATAGGTGAATAATATGAAAAAAGAATATAAGATAATTAATTTGTTTTTAGTAATATATTTTACATTATTATACATGGAATTGATGTTTAAAATATTAGTTTTTGGTATAAGTAGTATATTTAGTATGTCAATATTTAAGATTATAATCTTTTTAATACCTCTAAGTGTACTATTGACTATAATGTGTAAATTGTTTAGAAAAAGAAAAGTTAATTTTATTATTTATTTAGTAATTTTCTTTATAATTGGAGCTTGGTTTAGTGGATCATTTGTTTTTAAAAAGGTATTTAATACCTTCTTTAGCATTTCAATTTTTAAATTATCTGATCAAGCCTTAGCTTTTAAAGGAACAGTAGTTTTAGAAATTATTGAAAATATTTATGGTATATTATTAATGTTTATTCCGTATATTTTAGTTATAATATTTAATAAAAAAATTAATTTTCATCACGTTAATAAAAGAAATTTAATTGAATATTTAAGTCTATTTGTGATATATATCCCTTTATTTTATCTAGGAATATATAGTAGTGATGAAGCTAATAAACTATGGTATAAAATTGATAATCATGCTTTAAATGTTGAAAAATTAGGTGTAAGTGCGGCAACGTATCTGAATATAAAAAGAGAAATATTCGGTTTTGAGGAAGATTTTGATTTTGAAAATGTTTATATAGACGACAATGAAGATGATGATACTCCTGAGGAAATCGTTTATGGTTACAATACTTTAGATATTGATTTTGATAATTTAATAAATAGTGAGACTAATAACACGGTAAAAAGTATGCATGAATATTTTAAAAATGAAGTTGGTACGCAAAAAAATAAGTATACTGGAATGTTTGAGGGAAAGAATCTTATAGTTATTATGGCCGAAAGTTTAAATGAAATAGCGATTAGAGAAGATTTAACACCTACTTTATATAAGTTAACTAATAGTGGTTTTGTTTTTAATAATTTTTATACTCCAGTGAATTTAAGTACTATTGGTGGAGAATTTCAAGATTTAACTGGTTTATTTGCTAATTTATCTGATTTAAGTCGTTATTGGCGTAAAGGAACTAATTATTTTCCATTTGGTTTAGGTACTGTATTTAATAATTTAAATTATAATACAAGAGCTTATCATGCTAATTATGGTACTTTTCAAGATCGTAATGTTTATTTAAAAAGTATTGGATTTGATTACTTTTTATATAGAGGTAATGGTTTAGAAGATTTAATGAACTGTAATTTATGGCCTCAAAGTGATTTGGATCTAATTAATAGTACTTATAATGAGTGGATTAATGATGAACATTTTATGACTTACTATGTATCAGTATCAGGCCATATGCCATATACCCTTAATGGTAATAATATGAGTAAGAAAAATTGGGATTTAGTAAAAGATTTAAATTTAAGCGATGAGGCTAAAGGTTATTTGGCTGCTAATATCGAACTTGATAAAATGGTTGAATCTTTAATTAATAAATTAACTGAAGCAGGAAAGCTTGATGATACAGTTATTGCTATTATACCTGATCATTATCCATACGATTTAGATATGGATGTAATTAATGAATTATCTACTTATGAAAAAGACAGTGTTATCGAAGTTAATCATAGTAGTTTAATTATTTGGAATAATAAAATGGAAACTGTTGAAGTTGATAAAGTTGCTTCTCAATTAGATTTTATTCCAACATTATATAATTTATTTAATATTGAATATGATTCTAGATTATTTATGGGTAAAGATATATTATCAGATACTGAAGGTATTGCCTATTTTACTAATTTAAGTTGGGTAACTAATAAAGGAAGATATTATGCTTCTAATAATAAGTTTGTTCCTAATGAAGGGGTAGAAGTTAGTGATGATTATGTAGAAAGTGTTAAGAAAATAGTTTCTAATAGAATTAACATGAGTAAAAAAATTATCGATACTGATTATTATCGTAAAGTATTTAAGTAGGAGGATATATGTGTGGAATTGCTGGATTTGTAAGCAAAGATAAAAATAAAAAAGAAAATATTGAAAAGATGTCTGAAAAAATTAAACATCGTGGTCCAGATGGTGAAGGATACTATATAGATGATGATGTTGCTTTTGTTCATCGCAGATTAGCTATTATTGATTTAAGTGGTGGTGGACAACCTATTTATAATGAGAAGAAAGACTTAGTTATTATTTTTAATGGAGAAATATATAATTATATTGAATTAAGAAGTGAATTAAAAAAACTAGGTCATAAATTTAAAACAAAAACTGATACAGAAGTAATTATTCATGGGTATGAAGAGTGGGGTAAAAAAGTAACTAGTCGTTTAAGAGGTATGTTTGCTTTTGCTATATGGGATTCTAATAAAAAAGAATTATTTATGGCAAGAGATGGTTTTGGAATTAAACCTTTATATTATACTAAAATGAAAGATACTTTTATGTTTGCCTCAGAGATTAAAGCCTTTTTAGATCATCCTGATTTTGAAAAAAAATTAAATAAAGATATATTAGCAGCTTACCTTTGTTTTAATTCTTGTCCAACTACAGAAAGTTTCTTTAAAGGAGTATATCGTCTAGAACCAGGTACGCAGTTAAGTTATAAAAATGGCAAATATAAAATTGAAAAATTCTTTCAATTAACTTTTGCGGAAAAAGATAAAGAATTTGATAAGTGTGTAGCAGATATTAAAGCTGCTATGCAAGATTCCGTTGTTCATCATCAAATTAGTGATGTTGAAGTAGGCTCTTTTCTATCAAGTGGTATTGATTCCTCTTATTTAGTTTCTTTGGCTAAACCTGATCGAACTTATACTGTTGGTTATGATGATCCAAGATATGATGAGATTAGTTATGCTCAAGAGTTAACTAAAAAGTTAGGTATTAAAAATACTTCTCATAAAATAACTAAAGAAGAGTATTTTAAAGCTTTTCCAGAAATAATGTATTATATGGATGAACCCCTTGCAGACCCTTCTGCTATTGCCCTTTACTTTGTAGCTAAAATAGCTAGTAAAGATGTTAAAGTTGTTATGTCTGGTGAAGGAGCAGATGAGTTATTTGGTGGTTATTTATCGTATTTAGAAGAATTAGATCAAGCTTGGTATATGAAAATACCTTATCCTCTTCGTCATGCGGCATCTTTAGTAGCAAGTCTTTTACCCGATGTTAGAGGTTTAAACTTTATTTACCGTCGTGGCATGAAATTAGAAGATTATAATATTGGCTTAGGCAGAGTATTTCGAGATAAGGAAGCTAGAAGTTTAGTTAAAGCTCATAATCAAGTTAAAACAAAAGATATAGTAGCCGATACTTATAAAATTTATAGTAAAAATTCAAATTTAGTTAAAAGACAAGCTATAGATTTCTATTATTGGTTAGTAAAAGACTTTTTACATGCTGTTGATCGAAATACAATGATATTTGGTTTAGAAGCTAGAACACCATTCTTAGACCTAGAAGTTTATAATGTAGCTCGAAGTTTACCTAGTTATGCTAAAATACAAAAGGGTGTTACTAAACCAGCATTAAGAGAAGCTGCTAAAGAAGTAATACCGACAAAAGCTTACAAGAAGAAAAAATTAGGTTTTCCGGTTCCTTTACGTGAATGGATAAAAGATGATGATATTTATGAAATGATTAAAGAAAAGTTTGAATCGACTATTGCTGGTGAATTATTTAATCAAAAGAAAATATTAAAATTATTGGAAAATAGAAATTCTAAAAGAAAAGATGTTTACAAAAAAATATGGACAGTTTATACATTTTTAGTTTGGTATGATATTTATTTTGCTAATTAAGAGTTAGACTTGACAATGATTAAGTCTTTTTCTTTACTCTTTTTTATTAAATTTGTATAATTGTAATAGGAAGTGAATTATGATTAATATTAAAACTGATTCAAGAAAAGTAAAAAAAGGGGATACATTTGTTGCTATTAAAGGGTTAACAGTTGATGGGCACGATTATATCAATCAAGCAATTCAATTGGGTGCTTGTAAAATAGTATGTGAGCATGGTACATATTCGGTTGAAACTCTAGTTGTGCCTAATACTAAAGAATGGTTACAAGAGTATATTGTTAATAATTATAAAGATGAAGTAAATAAATTGAAAATTATTGGGGTAACTGGTACTAATGGTAAGACTACAACTTGTTTTTTAACATATCAATTGCTAAAAAAGTTAGGTGTTAATGCTTGTTATATGGGGACTATTGGCTTTTATTATAATGATGTAAAACGTGAGTTACCTAATACAACACCTGAAATATTAGAAGTTTATTCCTTGCTTATTGAAGCTTTGGAACATGGTTGTACTTATGCGGTAATGGAAGTATCTTCTCATGCTTTAGTTCAAAAAAGAGTAGAAGGAATAAGTTATACTGTTGTAGCTTTTACTAATTTAACTGAAGATCACTTAGATTATCATAAAACTATGGCTAATTATTTAAGTGCTAAAAAACTTATTTTAAACCAGATTTCTAAAGATGGATTTATAATTGTTAATAGTGATGATTCTTATCATAAAGAATTTGAAGTAAATAATTATAAAACTTTAGGTTATAATGGTCAAGATTATAAGATTATTAACTATTCTGATAGTACTAAAGGAACATTAATTAATTTTATTTGTAATGGTCAGAATTTAGAAGTAGAAACAAATTTAAAAAGTAAGTTTAATGTATATAATTATTTAACATGTTTTGCTTTATTAAATGAATTGGGATTTTCTACAGAATCTTTAATTAATGCTACTAAAGATATTTATCCTCCTAAAGGAAGATGTGAATTGGTTAAAGTACGAAATGGGTTAGCAGTAATAGATTATGCGCATACTCCTGATGCTGTAGAGAAAATAATTGATGCTTTTACTGAAAATAAAAAGGGAAGAATTATTACTTTAATAGGTTGTGGTGGTGATCGTGATCCAATTAAAAGACCAATAATGGGACATATTGCTACAGAAAAGTCCGATTATGTTATATTTACAAGTGATAATCCTCGTACCGAAGATCCTAATAAGATATTATCAGATATAACTATTGGTTTAAAAAAGAATAATTATGAAGTAGTACTGGATAGAGTAGAAGCAATAAAAAAAGGACTAGATATGATTAAAGATAATGATACTTTATTGATATTAGGTAAGGGACATGAAGATTATCAAATTATTGGTCATACAAAGTACCATTTAGATGATTTAGAAGAAGTACAAAAATATTTAGGTAAAAAGTAAAGATTAGTTAAAAACTAAATTAACGTAAAAACTAAATTAAC
>CALVXQ010000028.1 GCA_944371435.1 uncultured Bacilli bacterium | reverse complement strand
CTTCTTTTTACTCCTGGTTTTTCATAATGTTTTCTCTTGCGTAATTCGGCAGGGACACCACTTTTGGCAACTTTTACCTTAAACTTCTTCATCGCACTTTCTAAATTGCCATTTACCACTACTTTTGTCATATATTCCCTCCCTTCAATAACACCTTGATTATAACATAGTTAAAATTTATTTGACAAGTAAAATCATATATCGACATAAAAAAATGGAAAAATATGCTTTACCATTTTATTTAAGAATTAACATTTAGTATAAGCACCTAAGAATACCCATCTAGCAGTTAAGGTAATTGTCTGCCCAGATCTAGCTAGATTATATACTCGAGCCTGATCACTTAAAACACTACAAGTCGGAGTATACCAACCTGAAAAACTCCAAGCCATATTTGTAAACTTATTCTTTTTAAGAGTACAATATGAATTAACATAGCAAGTTTGTGTTCCCATTTTTGAATCATTTCCAAACCAACCACTATTATGGAACTTTATGGTGTAGGTGCCTCCACCTCCACCTCCACCACCGCCGCCGCCGCCGCTGCTTCCGCCACCGCTGGAGCTGTTACGGCGCCATTGAGCTGTTAAGGTTATACTTGATCCATTTGTTGATAAGATGTTTTTAACATTTGTACCATTACTATAAGTCTTCCCATTACTTCCTAACCAGTATGAGAATGTATACCCACTACGGTAGAAAGAATTAGATTTAAGATAACAGTTTTGATTATATGTACATGTTTGTGAACTCATACTTCCTCTTCCCGAACCGGAATTGTATTTTATTGTGAAAGTGTTAGGTGCACTATTTAATGTGATTGATGCATTACCCTCCGTTGTCTTAAACTTAACTGATGAACTATCGCCACTTGTTACTTCTTGGACGGAACCAGATTTAGTATATCCAGAATAATGATAACCTGTCTTAGGTACAATATTCGAAATTACAAATTCTGTTCCATATGGTTTAGATTGATTATATGATGTTTGATTACTTAACAAAGCATCTGTTCCTACTTTGATACTAAATGAAGATATATGCGAATCTGGTGTTACACTAAATGTATATTTTTTATTAGACCAACGAGCATATAAAGTTTGATCTCCTGCTACTTTATAAATAGTCGCAGAAGTTACTTCTGTACCACCAACTAGTTGAGTATACCAACCAATAAAATCGTACTGACTTCTAGTAGCAGTTGGTAAAATTCCATATGGTTGATCATAAGTAACATCCATACTAGTAGAGCTTGCTGAGCCACCATTTGGATCGAACGTAACTTTATAATTATTAGCTTTCCAATGTGCATATAAAGTATGATCATGACCGATACTTACAGTTGATGTTGAAGTTATTTCATCACCACTATTGGCATCAGTATACCAACCAACAAACGTATAACCATCACGAGTAGGTATTGGTAAATCGCCATATAAACTAGTAAATGTTACAAGTTTACTTTCAGCACTTACTGTACCACCATTGGCATCAAAACTAACTACGTAATCGCCTAGTTCCCAATGCGCATATAAGGTTTGTGAACTTTCTAAATTTACAGTATCAGTTTCACTAATCTTTATACCACCTTCCGGTTCGGTATACCAACCAACAAATGAATATCCTTCTCTTATTGCTGTTGGTAAAACTCCATATCTTGAACCACGGAAGTACCACATAGATTTTGGTGTTACCTCAGCATCAGGTGCATTACCGTCGAAGAATAGTTCGACATAATTAACTAAGCTATTATCTAATTTCAATACTTTAACATACCCATTACCCTTTTTAGCTGAATTACTAAGAGGTTCATACTCATCAATGTCTTGACCAGTAATACTATCAGTAGTAGATGTGTATGTATTTTCAACATTAGATGTAGCACAGTTATGACAATACATCAATCTATCAGTTAAAGTGCTACTATTGATGTAACCGGAACCACCAGTACCGATTCCTGTATCACTATGTAAACCGCCATAAAGGCCGCCACCAGAACCAGATTGGTTATTTCCAGACTCACCTTGACCAAAACCAAAGCCTGTACTTTGGGTACCACCATTATCAGTAGTTGTGGCACCAGCACCAATATAACCACCACCGGAACCACCATTTTTCCCTGAGTTATCTTTATAATAAGCACCGCCGCCGCCGCCAGCTACTAATATAACATTACTATAATTGTTTTCAAAACTACTTAAAATGCCATCACTATAGGCAACGTGGGTAGCACCGCCGCCGCCGGTACATATCGTCCCAGCTGGACAAGTAGCACCACCACCACCATTGAAGCTAGCTCGAACAGTAGTAGCATCAGAATTATTGTTAGCGCCTTGTTGACCAACCCCAATATATAGATAAGTCATCGCAGCAGCATCGATAACCCCAACACTATAACCACCATAACCACCATTATAGGTCTTATCACCAACAATTATGCTGCCTCCTTGGGCACCCCAAGCATCAATACGATACTCACCAGCTTCTACTAATAAGATTCGCTCTATTTGCCCGGTATAAGGAAAATAAAATATTTCATTGGACCAGAAAGCATATAAGGTCATATCTTTATTAATATATTCATCTTCATTAGGTTTACCAAGACGATCAAAATATTGTGTACCTAACCCATTAGGACGACTAAAGTATCCTAAGAACGTATAATTTTCACGTTCTGGAGGTTCTACTTGGGTAATATTTCTCCCCGCTACAACCGTTATAGATGAACTAGGTACATCAGGACCATTATCAAAAGTAATCTTTACTCGTTCAATATTTTGATACAATTCGTAAGAAATATTTCCTTCAAAATAATCTATCTTGTAACGATTATTAGTAGTATTATCAGGGTTTAAAGCTGAACCATCAAAATAAGATTTTGCTTCATCTAAAGTCCAACCAGTAGCATCGATAATTTGTGTAACATCAGTAAGTAACAATTCATCAACTAATATGAAATTACCCGAGATACTATTATCTGATTTCAAACTTACCGTCAAGTTATTTACATCACTATCAGCATTTACTTCAAAAATCATCGATACCTGTGTCCAGTCAAGATAGTTCCCACTGATATCTATTTTAGTAGTTCCTAAAGTTGTACAGCCACCATTACAAGTTGCTTCGATAATGCTTGTTCCATCAGTAGGACCATTACGAAATACTTTAGCTGAAAAATATAGATAGTGAGTACCAGCACTAAAATTATTTAAGTTTTGACTTACTACTCGGGAAACATCTTTAATTCCAACTTCATCAACATAAGTATTATTTTGACCATCTACTTGGTATATCTCAGAATAATTATAATTACCAAGCATTAAAGAATAGTCACCAGAATAACTCGTTTGTTTAACATAACGATAAGCATAACGATTTTCATTTGTCCAACCATCGATAGTAGGATCTAAATTATAATATTTTGACCCATCATAATGAACTTCCTCTAACCCATCTAGATTTGTCAAACTACTGGAAACAGTAGGTTCTTCAAAGCCTGAATTTTGTAACAGATTAGTAATCTTTACATACTGAGCTTCGATACGATCATTTAAAGAATTAGTTATATCACGATTAGTACTAAATATAACACCATGATAATAAGCATAAGTTCCAATAATCGCTGCTACTAAAGAAATAAATAAAATAATAAAAGAATAAATTAAAGTCGAAGATATAAACCCCTTATTATTCACATTATCACTACCTTTACTAAAATGATTATATCATAAAAAAAAATAAATGTATATTTAAAAAAATAAACATCAACGTTAATTTGTTGATGCTTAAATTTTATATGCAAGCTAGTAAATTACCAATATAATTACCAAGATTAAACATCAGAAAAATTACACTAGCTAAAACTAACCATAAAGCTAAAAAGTAAGTTACCCTTTTAATTTGTTTGCTCATTTGGACAACTTCTTCCATTTACACGCATATAAACGACCGTACCAAATACTCTGCCAACTTCAACAATTGTTTCAATCAATTTAGCTGCAGCAGTAAGCAGACTAGCCGAAAGCGATAAACCGCCAATAGTATTTCTTAATTCTTGATTTGTTAACATAACTACTCCTATCTACAATCATATGGGCGTAAATACCCATCGAAAAAACCAATAACGAAGGCTGCGATTGCTACTAAACCAATAACAATTCCAAGAGCAACCCCACCACCCTTAATATTCTCTAATTCTTCTTTTTCTAAATAATAACTCATTGTTAATCACTTTCTAAAAATATATTAATTATTTTTTGGATAATTAAATCTTTATCATAATAAAGTTTAACTTCGTAAAATAAAGATTCTAATTCTTTGGTATCTAATTCATATTTTATTATTTGATAATTTATATTACTATTTTTATCTACTAAGATCTCACTAATTTCTCTATTTAAAACATTAATCTTCTTATTATCAAGTTCAATAAACTCAGCATTACTTAACTTACTAACTAAATCTAAAGTAACTTTTATATCTAAATAACAATTTTCTTCACATGTTATATATCCTGTAGTAACTTTAGTATCATAAGTTTTATAATAAAAACCTACTATTAACAAAATTAACATAAGTCCTAAAGTAATTATTGGTAGTATATATCTTTTAGGTTTTAAACTGATTAAATAACTACTATTTACATAAACTAAATCTTCATACATAATTTAAATCTATCTCACAATCAAATAATTTAGGATATTTACGATGACTAACATAGATAATTGTTTTATCTTTGCAATATTGTTTTAAACTAGTAATTATTTTCTTTTCAGTTTGATAATCAACTTGACTTAAAGCCTCATCTAAAATTAGTATTTGAGCATCTTTAATTAAAGCACGAGCCAAAATAAGACGTTGTTTTTGCCCTCCTGAAATATTATTAGAATTAGGTAAAATAATACTATCAAGACGTAAAGGCTGTTTATTAACAAATTCTTCTAAACAACAAATCTTTAAAATAGTAGTTAACTTTTCTAAACTAATACTTCTTTTAAGAAGAATATTATTCTTAATAGTATCAGTAAATAATACATCATTTTGACTAACATAACTGATATTTTCTCTTATCGTATTTAAACTATAATCTTTAATATTAATATTGCCAACTAATATATTACCAGAATCCGGATTATATAAACGATAAAGTAATTTACAGACAGTAGACTTACCACTTCCTGAATGTCCTTTAAGTAATACCTTACTTCCCCACTTGATAAAGAGGTTGAGATTATTTATTGGATAAATAAAATTATTATAAGAAAATCTAAGTTTAGAAATAACAATATCACCAGTAACAAAATCTTCTTTATTACTTTCATCTTCTATATCTAAATTCCAAAAATCACTTATCTTATTAAAAACATTTTTCAGATAATTATATCTAGGTAATATATTTAAAACTCTACTAATAGGTTCACAAAAATAACCAATTAAACTATTGAATGTTATTAAGTTTAAAATACTTAAAGAAGAATCCATAATCATTATAAAACCATATGTATTAATAATAAAAATACTTATATCATAGATACTATTACGTAAAATATTATATTTACGAATAAAATTGTTTAAGTTAAAAGTACTTAATAAATACTTACTTAAACTATTTTCAATATTACTTTTAACATATAAAGGATAATTATTATTCTTTATTGTTTCGATATTAGAAACATATTCAGTTAAATATTCTTTATTAGTCGTAGCTTTTAATATATTATCATTTATTACTTTATTTAATGGTTTATTAAAAAATAAAGATACTACTATATATAAAATAAAAGCTACTAAAAGTATTAATGTTAATTCATTATTTATATTATAAAGAATTAAAAAGGAAATAATAAATTGACTAGAATTTAAAACAACAACTATAAAGATATCAGTAAACAAAGTTTTAATACTTTCTAACTCTTCAATTCGTTTTAAGATTTCCCCCGAAGTCTTAGTAGATAAATAATTTAGAGGAAGATTAAATATATGATAAATAAAAGGTAGTAATAAATAATTATCTAAGTTTTTATTCAAATAATTTATATAATATTCACTTATATAATTAAATGCAAGTTTTAAAATTATTGAAATGAAGAAGAACAAAAAAATATAATATGTAATATAACGGGAATATAAATTAATACTATTACTAACTATTTTAAAATAAAAACTATTGATAATTAAGAAAAAATTTAAGAGTAAACTAACTATAATAATATTTATAATTAACTTTTTTTCTTGAGTTAAGAAGTGAAAAAATAAAGACGCTAGTTTTTTACTCTTACTAAAATTAGGCAACTTAGCTAAGGGATATAAGACAATAGCAATATTAGTCCAGTTTTCCAAAAACTCATCTTTGCTAATTTTTTTAAGTCCGCAAGCTGGATCCATAACTATTAGACTTTTTTTATTTATCTTATAAACTACAATATAATGAGTACGCCCATTTTTATAATCTAAATGAGCAATAAAAGGAACTGCTAAACTATTTAAGTTTATTTTATCTACCTTTACCCCATACGCGGAAAAGCCATACTTCTTAGCGGCTAAAATAAGATCATAAGCTGTAATTCCCTCCTTAGTAATATTAGCCGAAATCCGTATATCTTCCATCGGGACATATCCATTATAATATTTAATAATCGAATGTAGACATGCTGCACCACAATCTTTTAAATCATCCTGAATAGTTACTACTCTTTTATTCATATTTCTCCCTCTGATATATTTATTACCTATTAATCCAAATAATCCTTTTTATTTTCTAAAAAAAAATTAGTAACTATTTTTTATTACTAATCTTTTCAATAATAACAAAAATAATATTACTAATTAAAATACTTATATATATACCTTCATGAAGATATAACTTACAAAAAACAAATCCTAAAACACCAATTAATATTGAGTATAATAATTCTTTTTTTATAGTATATGGAGAATAATTAGGTAAAGTAGCCACAAAAACTGAAGCAAAGAAAATTTCATTTACCAACATTAATTTTATTTCTTCTTTCATACTAAAACCCAAAAAACTACTAATTAAAATCATTAGAGAATAACTTAATATTATTTCAATAGGAATATTCTTTTTATAAGTAGGAACAAATAAAAGAAATAAATAAGTTAAAATAATTAAAAAAGTACTTGCTGATCCTATCGATGAGGCACTATGGCCTAAGAAAATATCTAAAGTCGTATAATTAGTAACAATATTACTTTCATATAAATTATTATAACTATAAGCATTTAAAATAAAAAGAAATAAAACTAAAAGTAATCTAGTAACTACCAACATATTTAACTTAGAATTACGCATAATAGTAATTAATAATAAATAAATTAGTAAAAATAAAACATATAAAAGATAATTAATATTTACTGGAACTATTAAAGCTAGTAATGTACTATAATACATCGTATAACTAGACTTTAAACGTTTCTTATAATTAGGATCATTAATATATAAATGGTAATAAACATAATCAAATAAGTACCCCAAAATAACACTTATTATTACTAATATTAAAGGTTTAAACATAGTTATAACATTACATAAGTCTTTATTATAAGGGATATAACCATTTTTATATACTGAATATATAATTATAGGAATTAAAATAATTAAATAAATATTTCTAAGTGAACAATTATTTAACTTACCCTTTAAATAGTTAGACATTATTACCACCTACCTTTAAACAATTTATATTAGATGGGCAAACATAATTACATAGACCACATTTTATACATTTGCTATTTTTCTTTAAAGGATTAATTCCTAAGGGACATACCCGATAACATAACCCACAATTTAAACATTTTTCTTCGATTACTTTATTAGTCTTATTAATAATAAAAAGTTCTGTATTTCTCGTAATTATAATATCTTTACTTACTACTTTTCCACATAAACTATTATTTAATACGATATTACTAGTATTATCAATATGATAATATTTTAAATAATCCGATAAGCGAGAATATAACTTTACTTTTAAAACTAAAGGTTTACTAACATTATTACCGTTAATGGTAATATATTTTTCAGTATTAATAATCTTTTTTTTAATTAAACTATAAACATCTAATAAATCTTCTAATTCAACTAAACTAGTATTATTAGAAATATTTAATTTTAATTTAAGAACTTCTGAAAATCCTATCGGATATAAATCATCCATAACTTTAAATTTAATATTATTATAAGTAATAAATTCTTTGATATCACTAATTATATCTTCTTGCGAAGAAGTTAGCACTAAGAAAGCTGATTTAATCTTAAATTTTTCTAATATCTTTTCTAAAGCTTCAATAACTAATTCTTTATTATTTTTTAAAATATAATACCTATTATAACAATAAGGATCTTTATCAATACAATTAATATATAAAATATCTTTATTCATTAAATTATTAAATTGAGGAAATAACTTTTCAATAATTACTTCGGGACTACTCGTTAGTCTTGTTTCTTCCATAAAGTTATTCTCGATAATATTTTTATTAATTACCCGACCAGAAATACTAATAATATGATTTCCAATTATCTCCCCTTTAAAAACATCTTGTTTAGGTATTTCTATAGGTAAATATATATAATCAGGATCTAATTTTTCTTTAAAATCTTTAACTAAAGATATATTTAATTCTTTTTTTATATTTATTAACTTCATTTTATTCCCTCTTCATTAAATAATCTTTTAATAATACAGCTGTTTTATTAGGTAATATAGTTTCTAACTCACTAATAGAAGCTTCTTTTATCTTATTTAAACTACCAAATTTCTTTATTAAACTTTTTCTTCTTTTTTCGCCTATGCCTTCAATATTCTTTAAAATACTTTCTAAAGAGCCCGAAGATCTAATTTGACGATGGTAATTAATGGTAAAGCGATGTACTTCATCTTGCATACGCGTTAAATAATGAAATAAATTACTAGTAGGATCAATAATTATTGTATTTAAGGTTTCATCTACTAAAGTATTAGTACGATGATGGTCATCTTTTTTTAAACCAACTACTTTAATTTTTAAGTTAAGACTATCTAAAACCTCTTTAGCAGCTTTAATTTGGGTAGCCCCACCATCTACAATTATTAATTCTGGTAACTTTGTTTTATCAACTAAGGCACGGTAATAACGACGATATATTACTTCTTGCATCGTGTGATAATCATCATTTTTATCCAAGCTTATTTTATATTTACGATATTCATTTTTCTTAGGTACTCCATTATAGAATACTACCATACCACTAACACAATATTCACCAAATAAATTTGAATTATCAAATATATCAATACGATTTAAAATAGGCATATTTAATAACTTAGCTAACTCTTCATTAGCTTCAATAGTTCTCTTATAATCCTTTTCTAAAAGTTTTATTTCATTTTCATAATTTATCTTAGCATTCATAATAGCCATTTTTAAAAGTTCTTTTTTTATCCCCTTTTTAGGACATACAAATTTCGTATTAATAGTACTTTCTAATAAAGAAATATTTAGTTCATCACTAATAATAATTTCTTTAGGAACTTCATGTTTTAAATAAAATGTAGCAATATAATATTCAATTTCTTCTAACTCATTAGTTACACTAAAAATTTCATTTTTACTACCAACAAGTTTCCCATTTCTTAAATAAAATATATTAATAGAAGCATAACCATTTTTAATATAATAACCTATACAATCACGATTAACTAAATCATGTAATTCTACTTTTTGTTTTTCAGTAATATAATCAATATATTCTAATTCCCGTTTCAATTCTAAAGCCATTTCAAAATTTAGATTTTTACTATAAGCATTCATCTTTTCAACAATTTTATTTTTTAAAGTTTTATCATTGCCCTTTAAAAAATCTAAAATTTCTTCTTCCATTTTCTTAACTTTATCAATATCTAATTTCTTAGAGCAATATCCTAAACACTCTCCAATATGATAATATAAACATACTTCTTTAGGATTACCCTCACACTTTTTTAAAGGATATAACCTATTTAATAAATTAACTATTCTTCTAGCAGCATACGCATTAGGATATGGTCCAAATAATAATTTATTATCTTTCTTCTTAATATTTAAATACCTAGATATTTTTAATTTAGGATATGGTTTAGAAATATATTCGATATAAGGATAACTTTTATCATCACGAAGCATTATATTATATTTAGGATCATATTTTTTTATTAAGTTAATCTCAATTAAAAAAGCCTCTGTTTCACTTGTTGCAATTATATATGTAAAATCTCTTATATCTTCTACTAGACGTTTCGTTTTTCCTGTTTGTTCACGATTAAAATATGATGATAAACGTCGATGTAAATTCTTAGCTTTACCGACATAAATAATAGTACCATTTTCATCTAACATTTGATAAGATCCTGGTAAATTAGGTACTAAAGAAAGTTTTTCTTTTATAATTGGTAGCATTTTATCAACACCTTACTAATTAAATTATAGAGTATTTTTTATTATTTTGCTATAATTATTTTGGTGTTAGTAATGAAACTTATTAATAAAAATGAAATAGTTATAAAAAAATCTCGTTTTTTAGGATTTATTTACGAAATAGATAATGAAGAAGATATAAAAAATATTCTAGATAATATTAGAAAAGAACATAAAAAAGCTAAACATTTTCCCTATGCCTATAAACTTAATAATACAGCTAAAAAAAGTGATGATAAAGAACCAAGTGGAACTGCTGGATTACCAATTTATAATATTATTGAAAGAAATAATCTAAATAATATATTAATAATAATAGTAAGATATTTTGGAGGAATAAAACTAGGTGCCGGTGGTTTAATACGTGCTTACTCGCATACTGCTTCTAATTTACTTGATAACAAAAAATAAATATTTGCCACCGGATATATGAATCGCTTAACTTATCTATACCAAAATGGCTATTATTGGTCCATGTGCAGGAACATAGAAAATCCAAATTTATTATTTCTTTCTAAAATTCAAAATTCCATTCTATTTCAATATCTCTTGAATTAGTTTCTTTATCAATTTCTCCAATATATATTTTATCTATGAACTCATCAATTATTATTTTGTTTAACTCTTTTATATGTTTGTATTTTTTCAATATATCTTCAGCTTGTTTCCTAGTTTCTTTAACTACTTCTAAACTTTTTATTTCATCATCAATATTATTTATTCTTTTAGTCATTATTTCTATTTCCTTTAAATAGTCTTTTGACATCATACTAAACATATCATCGTTAATAGTTCCTTTAACTTTATCTTCATAAAGATTTCGATAATAACATTTATTATCATCTATTTTCTTTT
>CALVXQ010000027.1 GCA_944371435.1 uncultured Bacilli bacterium | reverse complement strand
GGAATATATAAGATTATTTGAAGAGCCTATTGCCTTAGTAGGGCACGATGGGTTCTGTGAGGGGCAATGAGACAAACCTCTCACTAAAGAAAAGAAAGAGAGGTGGAGTCGAGATTTGCCTACTCGACATTTTTATGCGATTTAAAAAAGTTTATATTGAGATAACTAATATCTGTAATTTGAATTGTAAATTTTGTATTGGTCATAATCGAGCAAAAGAAAGCTTAGATTTTTCTGACTTTAAAATGGTATTGCGTAAAATAAAGCCATATACTAATTATTTGTACTTCCATTTAATGGGTGAGCCTCTTTTACATCCTTTAATAAATGAATTTATTGATTATGCCAGTAAAGACTTTAAGATTAATATTACAACTAATGGTTATTTTATCGATAGGATTAAAAATAATAAAAATATTCGGCAAATAAATATATCTTTACAGGCATATGATGGAAGGAAGTTAGATTATTTAGATAATATTCTAACAAGTGTTGAAAACTTATTATTGGCTGGTACTATTGTTAATTATCGTGTTTGGAATAATTATGAAGGTGTTCAAGAATTAATTGGTAAATTAGAAAAGTTTTATAATACAAAGTTAAATGGTAATACTAAGATTAAAGATAATGTATATATTGATTTTGCAACTGAGTTTATTTGGCCTGATATTAATAATAATTATTATAATAAAAATGGTAGCTGCTTAGCTTTAAAAGATCACATTGGAATATTAGTAGATGGGACTGTTGTTCCATGTTGTTTAGATTATAATGGAAGTTTAGCACTAGGTAATATCTATAAAGAAAGTTTAGAAGATATAATGAAAAGTGAAAATGTTAAAAGAATGTTAGAAGGATTTCAAAATAAATGTAAAATTAAAGAAATTTGCTGTCATTGTAACTTTTATGATAGAATAGCAATGAAAAAAGCGAGGGATAATAATGAAGGATAAAATTATAATTAGAGGAGCAAGAGAAAATAATTTGAAGAATGTAAACCTTGATTTACCTAAAAACTCTTTAATTGTTATGACCGGAGTATCTGGTTCAGGGAAAAGTTCTTTAGCTTTTGATACTATTTACGCAGAAGGTCAACGTCGTTTCGTTGAAAGTTTATCAAGTTATGCTCGACAATTTTTAGGTAATTCTGATAAACCTGATGTTGATTCGATAGAAGGATTAAGCCCTAGTATTGCTATTGATCAAAAAACAACTAATAATAATCCTCGTAGTACGGTCGGTACTGTTACCGAAATTTATGATTATCTAAAATTATTATATGCGAGAATTGGTATACCATATTGTCCTAATCATCATGAACCGATAATGCATCAAAGTATTGATGAGATGACTAATAAAGTTATGGATTTTGCTGTAGGGACAAAATTAGAGATTATGGCTCCAGTTGTTCGTGGAGAAAAAGGTGCTCATAAAGAATTATTAGATGATTTACGTAAAGAAGGATATACGAAGATTAGATTAAACGGAGAGTTGCGTAATCTTGATGATGATATTGTTTTAGAAAAGAATGTTAAGGATACAATTGATGTTATTATAGATCGTATTGTCTTATCGCCTGAAGAAAGAAGCAGGGTTTTTGAAGCAATTGAAGCTGCTACTAATTTAGCAGATGGTATGGTTTTAATTCATGTTATAGATGGTGAAGAAATCTTGTGGAGTGAAAAATTTGCTTGTATCAAGTGTAATTATTCTATTCCTGATTTAGAACCAAGAATGTTTTCTTTTAACGCTCCATTTGGAGCTTGTCCAGATTGTAAGGGCTTAGGATTTAAAAAAACAATTTCTAAAGATTTATTAGTTCCTGATGATTCCTTATCAATAAATCAAGGTGCTATAAAGACTATGAGTGATGAACAAAATATTTTTTATACTGATGTTAAAACTGCTTGTGATTTTTATCACATTGATATGGATAAACCATTTAAAAAGTTAACTAAAAAAGAAAAAGATATAGTATTTTATGGGTCTAAAGAGCCTTTAAATTTTGTGTATACAGCTAAAAATGGTAATAAACGAATTTCTAAAGGATATTATGAAGGGGTAATAAATAATTTAGAACGTCGCTATGTTGAAACTACTAGTAACTGGATAAGAGAATGGCTAGATAATTTTATGATGGAATTAGAGTGTCCTACTTGCCATGGTGCTAGATTAAAAGAAAGTGTTTTAAATGTATTTATTAATAAGAAAAATATTTATCAAATGACACAAATGAGTATTAGCGAACTATTAGATTTTATTAAAAATTTAAAGTTGAATAAAGAGGAAAGAGAAATAAGTAATCTTATTTTAAAAGAAATAACCAATCGTTTAGAATTTTTAAAAAATGTGGGCTTGGATTATTTAACTTTAGATCGAATGGCTGGAACTTTATCTGGTGGTGAGTTACAAAGAATTCGCTTAGCTACACAAATCGGTTCGAAATTAAGTGGTGTTTTGTATGTGTTAGATGAACCAAGTATTGGGTTACATCAAAAAGACAATGATAAGTTAATTGCCTCTTTAAAAGAGATGGTTGATTTGGGAAATACATTAATTGTTGTCGAGCATGATACTGATACTATGTTAGCAGCTGATTATCTAGTTGATGTTGGTCCTGGGGCTGGATTAAAAGGTGGCGAAATAGTAGCTTGTGGAACTCCAAAGGAGGTTATGAATAACCCTGAATCTTTAACTGGTAGATATTTAGCAGGGATAGAAAAGATTGATGTTCCTAAAGAAAGAAGAAAAGGAAATGGCCATTTTTTAGAAGTAATTGGAGCAGCGGAACATAACTTGAAAAATATTGATGTAAAAATACCATTAGGTAAATTTGTTTGTGTTACGGGAGTATCTGGTTCTGGTAAAAGTTCCTTAGTTAATGAAATAGTCTATAAATCAGTTTTTAAAAATATTTATCCTAAATCCAAAGTAATGCCAGGTAAATGTAAGAAAATAAAAGGATTGAATTATATAGATAAAGTCATTCAAATTACCCAAGATCCAATCGGACGTACACCTCGTTCTAATCCGGCAACATATGTCGGGGTATTCGACGACATCCGTGAACTTTTAGCCGAAATGAAAGAATCAAAAATGCGTGGATTTACTAAAAGTCGTTTCTCATTTAATGTAAAAGGCGGTCGTTGTGAAGCTTGTTATGGTGATGGTGTTAAGAAAATAGAAATGCATTTTTTACCTGATGTTTATGTGCCTTGTGATGTTTGTGGAGGAACAAGATATAATAAAGATACATTAACTATTAAATATAAAGGAAAGAATATAGCTGATATTTTAAAAATGCGTGTGGAAGAAGCTGTTCAATTCTTTGAAAATGTTCCTAAGATTAAGCAAAAGTTAGATATTATGATGGATGTAGGTTTATCTTATGTTGAGTTAGGACAGGGAGCTCCTAGTTTATCTGGTGGTGAAGCTGGACGGGTAAAACTTGCTAAGGAATTACAGAAGAAACCAACCGGTAAGAGTTTGTATATTTTAGATGAACCGACAACTGGTCTTCATTCCGATGATATAAAGAAACTTTTAGTAATATTACAAAGAATTGTTGATAACGGAGATACAGTTTTAGTTATTGAACATAATTTAGATGTGATAAAGGTAAGTGATTATATTATCGATTTAGGCCCTGATGGTGGTACTGGCGGTGGTGAGGTTGTATGTGTTGGTACACCAGAAGAAGTAAGCCGTAATCCACGTTCTTATACGGGAATGTATTTAAAAAAATATTTGTAGTAGATAGGTTAATTTGGTAAAATAATAAGGAAGGTGATAGTATTGAATCCAGTTGCATTTAGCCTAGGTCCTATCGAGGTAAAATGGTATTCTTTATGTATTTTACTTGGCGCTATTATAGCTTATATTTTAATTACAAAAGAAGCTAAAAGATTTAAGATAGATAGTGATTTTATTTTTAATTTATTCTTCTATACTTTAATTTTTGGAATTATCGGTGCTCGCTTATATTACGTTTTATTTAATTGGAATCTCTATGCTGGTGATATAGCATCTATTTTTGCTATTTGGAATGGCGGATTAGCTATTCATGGGGGAATTATTGCTGGACTTATTACTATTTATATCTACACTAAAAAGTATAATGGGCGATTTTTAAAAATATTAGATATTATTGCTCCCGGTTTGTTAATTGCTCAAGCTATTGGCCGTTGGGGAAACTTTTTTAATAGTGAAGCTCATGGTGCTGCTACGACAATTCTAAATTTGCAAGAAAAATTTGTGCCCCGTTTTATAATAGAGGGGATGAATATTAATGGTATTTACTATGAACCAACATTTTATTATGAATCTATTTGGTGTTTATTAGGGGTTTTAATTCTCTTAATTATCCGTCGGAAGAAAAATATAAAGGTTGGTACGGTAAGTTCGCTATATTTAATATGGTATGGAATAGGCCGCTTTGCTATAGAAAGTATGCGCACTGATTCCTTGATGTTAGGACCTTTTAAAGTTGCCCAAATAGTTTCCGTTATTATGATTTTAGTTGGTATAGTGATAATATTTATTAATCTTAAAAAAAGTAAATATGAAGATTTATATAACAATTATTAGGAGGTTACTATGATTTATGATTTAGTTATAATAGGCATGGGTCCAGCTGGTATCGCTGCTAGTATTTATGCCAAAAGAAGTAATTTGAAAGTACTTTGTTTAGAAAAAGGTATGATTGGTGGCGAATTAAATTATATTGATAAAATAGATAATTATCCGGGATTAAATGATATTTCTGGTTCAGCTCTTGCTTATAAACTTTTAGAACATATAGATGAAATGAAAATTGATTATCGTTTTGAAACTGTAAAAGATATTTTAAAAAAAGAAAATTATTATGAAATAGAAACAAATAAAGAAAAATATACAACTAAATACATAATTTTAGCAACTGGGAGAAAAGCTCGTAAATTAGGTTTAGCTAAAGAAGATTTGTTTTTGGGACGAGGCATAAGTTATTGTGCAATATGTGATGGAGCGTTTTTTAAAAATAAAGTTGTCAGTGTTATTGGTGGTGGCTTGGCCGCTTTAGAAGAAGCATTATATCTAGCTAATATAGTTCAGAAAGTTTATTTAATACATCGTCGTGATAAGTTTAATGCAACCCCAAGTATTATAGAAAAGATAATTAATAATCCTAAAATAGAAATATTATATAACGAGGAAGTTGTTAAGTTAAATGGTAAAGATCATTTAGAAAGTATTGAGTTAAAGAGCGGTCAAAAGTTAGATACTGCTGGGTTATTTATTTATATTGGATATACCCCAAATATTGATTATCTTAAAAATTTAGATATTTTAGGTTCTAAAGGATACGCTATTGTAGATAAAAATTTTAAAACTAAAGAAGATGGTATATATGCTGTAGGCGATTTAGTTGAAAAAAATAATTATCAAATAATTTTAGCAATGGCTGATGGAGTAATTGCAGCTTTAGATATTGTTAATAAAATTTTAAGATAAATAAAGTTTAGTCGCTTTATTTTTTCTTTTATTTATGATAATATTTAGCCGTGGTGAAAAATGAAGAGTGCTTTAGTATACGCGTATATAGGAGATGCCATTTATGAATTTTATATTCGCAAATATTTAATTGATTGTAATATATGTAAAATACACGATTTACAACAAGCTAGTCTAAATTATGTGTCGGCTAAAAGCCAACGTAGGATATGCGAACAGTTAATTTCTGAAGATTTTTTTACAAAGGAAGAGCTAGAAATAATTCGTTGGGGCAGAAACCAACATGGGAGTAGAGCGAAGTCTACAGATATTGTTACTTATCGTATTGCTACTGGCTTAGAATGTTTAATTGGTTATTTATACTATACAGAGAATTTAGAAAGAATTAAATGTATCATGGAAAGGGTTTGCAGATTATGAAAGTATATGGACGTAATGTTATTAATGAATTACTAAATAATCCCGAAAAAATAAGAAAAGTTTATCTTAGTAAGACTATAAAAGATAAGAATTTTTTAATTCATATTAAAGAAAAAAAAGTAAAGTATGAGTTAGTTAATAATAAGATATTAGATGGTATGGTAAAAGGAAATCATCAAGGAATAGTAGCTGTAATAGATGATTATACTTATGTGGATTATAAAAGCATGATAGGTGATAATATTATTGTTATTTTAGATCATTTAGAAGATCCTCATAATTTTGGTGCCATTATAAGAACTTGTGAAGCAGCTGGGATTAAATCGATTATTATTCCTAAAGATCGAAGTGTAAGTATTACTGAGACAGTAGTTAAAACGTCAACTGGCGCTCTAGAATATGTAAATATAGCTATGGTAACTAATTTAGTAAATGTTATTAAAGATTTAAAAACTAATGGTTATTTTGTATATGGTGCGGAGGCTGATGGAACGCCAAGTATAAATTGTAATTATAATGATTTATCAGTTTTAATTATAGGCAGTGAAGGTAATGGACTGTCAAGATTAGTTAGAGAAAATTGTGACGAAATTATTTCTTTACCGATGAAAGGACATGTTAATAGTTTAAATGCATCTGTAGCAGCAGGGATTTTAATATATGACATGATAAGAAAGAATGATTAATAATTACAATGAATTTAATGATTCAGAACTTTGTATGATGATTAAAGAAAATAATGAATCAGCTAAAGATATTATGTACTCTAAGTATAACTACATAATTACTTCTATAATGAAAAAGTACTTAGGTATTATTAAAAAACTAAATTTAGACTATCATGATGTATATCAAGAAGCTATGTTTGGCTTTTTGGATGCTATTGATAAATATGATGAAAATAAAGATGCATCTTTAAAAACTTTTATATCATTATGTGTAACAAGAAGAATTAATGCTGCTATTATTAAAGCCAGTCGTTTAAAAAGAAAAGTTGAACAAGAAGCTTTATCGATTGATTATACCTATGATGATTCTAAATTATCTTTACAGAAATTAGTTAGTGATAATAATAAAAATAATCCATTGGAGCAAATGACTAAAATTGAAGAGATAAATGATACAATTAGTTTGATTAGAAAAGTATTAAGTCCTAAGGAGGAAGAAGTCTTTAATCTATTAATAAATGATTTGAGTTATAAACAGATTGCTATTATTTTAAATAGTAACCCTAAATCGATTGATAATGCTATTCAAAGAATAAAAGCTAAAGTAAGAAAAGTTATTAATAAAGAAGAAAATTAGTTGCTTTTTTAGTAAACATAGTGTATATTTTAATTAGACGTGTAAAGGTCTTTTTATTTTAATATTTGAGGTGTTTTTAATGAAAAAAAATAATAAAAAGAATAAAAGTAAAAATAAAAATTCATTTTTAAGTTCAGTTATATCTGAATTAAAGTTAGTAACATGGTCTGAACCTAAGAATATTATTAAATACTCTCTTGCAACGATTGTATTTTGTCTAATATTATCCGGATATTTTGCTATCTTAAATTTAGCACTTTCATTTATAAAGGAGATGTTCTTGTAATGGAAAAATTGTGGTATGTTGTAAATACTTATAGTGGTCATGAGTATAAAGTTAAAGAAAAGTTAGAATCTAAAATTGAGTCAATGGGTTTACAAAACAATATTTTTAGAATAGTAATTCCCGAAACTACTGAGGTAGAAGTAAAAGATGGTGAAAAGAAGGAAAAAAGGAAGAAAATGTTTCCTGGCTATATTCTAGTTGAAATGGATATGTCAGATGAATCTTGGTATATTGTGCGTAATACCCCAGGAGTTACTGGATTTATTGGCTCATCTGGTAAAGGGGCAAAACCAACACCTCTACTTCCTCAAGAAATTGATAAAATTTTGGCTAATATGGGTATGAGTCGAGTTGATATTAAATCAGAAATGGCTGTTGGAGATATGGTTAATATTGTTGATGGGCCATTTAAAGGTATGTCTGGAAAAGTAGATTCTATTGATGTTGAAAATAATCGTTTAAATGTTTTAATTGATTTGTTTGGTCAAGAAACTCCTGTTGAAGTTGAATTGTTCCAAGTTAATAAGGCATAGTATATTTAGACTGTTAATAAATGATAGTTTATTAGCAGTTTTTTTCATTTGCTAGACATTATCATATATTAATCATATCGTGATATGGAGTAATGCATTTTTAACTTGCAATTACTCTATTTTTATGGTAGTATCTAGGTGCAATTGATTTTTGGTTGCATTAAGTGGGAGGGAGATGCGGAATGCCCTATACCACTTACACGGTAAAATATTTTTTATAGGAGGTGTTTTTCGTGGCTAAAGAAGTCGTAAAGAAAATAAAGTTACAAATTCCAGCCGGCAAAGCAACAGCAGCCCCTCCAGTAGGAACTGCACTTGGACCAGCAGGAATTAATTTACAAGATTTTTGCTCAAAGTTTAATGATGCTTCTAAAGATAAGATGGGCGATATTATTCCCTGTGAAGTAACTGTCTATGATGATAGATCATTTGATTTCATCTTGAAGACTCCACCAACTCCTTTCTTAATAAAGAAAGTTGCTAAGATTCAAAAGGGTAGTCAAAAAGGTGCAAATCAAGTTGTTGCAACACTTACTAAAGACGAATTAAAGTCAATAGCTGAGATGAAACTGCCTGATTTGAATGCTTATGATATTGATGCTGCTATGGCAATCGTAGAAGGTACTGCAAGAAATATGGGTGTCGCTATTAAAGGATTAAACGATGTTGAATTAGCAAATCAAGGTGCTGAAGCTGCTAAAGAAGAGGCTGAAGCTAAAAAACGTGAAGCAGAGTTAGAAGAAATGACAGAAGCTGCTAAGACTGCTAAATTAGATGAAGTTGAAGTTATAACTGAGAAAGAACAAGACGAAACTGAAGAAAATTAAGATAAATAAATATATTCCGCTAATAAACCACAATTAGAAAGGAAGTTAACGATGAAAAAAGGTAAGAAGTATGTGGAAGCTTCTAAATTAGTTGATAGTTCTAAACTTTATTCTAAAGAAGAAGCTATTAAGTTAGTTAAAGAAACTGCTATTACTAAATTTGATAGTACTATAGAAGTTGCAATGAAGCTAAACTTAGATACAAAAAAAGCTGACCAACAATTAAGAGGCTCATTAGTATTACCTAATGGTACTGGTAAAACTAAAAAGGTTTTAGTTATTGCTAAAGGTGAAGCTGCTAACCTTGCTCGTGAAGCTGGTGCTGACTATGTCGGAGATAATGACATGATTGATAAGATTCAACAAGAAAATTGGTTTGACTTTGATGTTATTGTTGCTACTCCTGATATGATGGCTAGTCTTGGAAAAATTGGTCGTATTTTAGGACCAAAAGGTTTGATGCCAAATCCTAAGACTGGTACTGTGACTGCAACTCCTGATAAAGCTGTAAATGATATTAAAAAAGGTATGGTTACATATAAAACTGATTCATATGGTAATGTTCATACAATAATAGGTAAAGCTTCATTTAGTGATGAAAAGTTATTAGAAAACTTAGTTTATGTTTTCAATACTATTATGAAAGTTAAACCTACATCAGTAAAGGGTAATTATATTGAAAATATATCTATATCATCTACTATGGGGCCTGGAGTTAAAATTGATAAAAACTCATTTGAAAAATAATTAACTTAGTTAAAAAAGCAATTACCAAAGACAGTAAGTGTAAAAGTAAATCTTACCGAGGGAAAACTTGATTTAAGTATAATGCTACTTAAATAAGACTCCCTTTTGGGAGCTTTTTTATAAATATAATAGAAGGAGATATTTCTATGGCAAGTAAAAAAATTCTTGAAGCTAAGACAAAGACTGTTGAAGAAATTATTTCTAAGATTAAAGAATCTGAATCTGTAATTTTATTTACATATCAGGGTTTAACAGTTTCTGAATTAACTGGCTTAAGAAGATCTTTAAAAGATGCTAATGGCGAATTAAAGATTTACAAAAATACATTAGTAAAACGTGCTCTTGATGGTCTAGGAATAAAGCTTGATGAAGAATTTCTTCAAGGACCAAATGCTATTGTGTTTGGAAAAGAATTATTAGAACCAATTAAGGCAATTAGCAAGTTTGCTAAGGACCATGATAATGCTAATATTAGAGTTGGAATTATTAGTGGTGATGTGGCTTCTCTTGATGTTATTAATGAATATGCCAATATTCCATCACGTGAAGGATTATTAACACAACTTGCTGGTGGTATGATTCAATATGTTAGAGATTTATCTATTGCATTGAATTTATACTCAGAAAAATTAGAAAAATAAGTATAGGAAAGGAATTTTGAAATGGCTAAATTTACAAAAGAAACATTTATTGAAGGTTTAAAGGAAATGACTATTCTTGAAGTTAAAGAATTAGTTGATGCAATGAAAGAAGAATTTGGAGTTGATCCAAGTGCTGTTGCAGTTGCAGCTGCTCCAGCAGCTGCTGCAGAAGCAACTGTTTCTAATAAGAATGTAGTTCTTAAGAATGCTGGTGCTACTAAGATTGCTGTAATTAAAATAATTAAGGAAATCTGTGGCCTAGGATTAGTTGAAGCAAAGGCTTTAGCTGATAATGGTGGTAATATTAAAGAAAATGTTTCTCCAGAAGAAGCAGAAAGTATTAAAGCTCAATTAGAAGAAGCTGGTGCTGAAGTTGAATTAGTTGATTGCTAATTTACTCATATAATAAAGGTGTGGATAACTTGAAAGTTATCCACATTTTAAATTTGAAAAGAATATTTTTAATCGTTAAAGTGACTATATTGATTATAAATTGGAGTTATTATATAATTAACATGAGGTGAACCATGAAATTAAACAATAAAGGTTGGGGATTATCTACTTTGTTAATATGCTTTTGTATTATTTTGATTTTCTTAGTTATTAGCGTTTATTATGCTTATAGATTTTCTGAAAAAATTGATAAAGATATTGAACCGGATAATTCGGATAATATAGTAATTGACTATTATAAAAATTTGGAAAACAATATAAATTCTGCAATTTTAAATTATATCAATAATGGTCAGATAATCGTAAATAATAGCTCTACGATGATGTTAGGATTAACTGATTTAAGGGAATTAGGATATACAGGAGATATTATTGATGAATCTAGTAAAAACGAATGTAGCGGTTATATTATTATTAAGAATGTGAATTCTCAATTAGATGTAAAATCTTATTTAAAATGTGATAATTATGAGACAGAGGGATATAATGGATAGTATAAAAAAGATGCATAGGATTTCCGTTATTTGGGGGGTAGTAATGTTATTGATTTTTACTTTATTAACGTTTATAGCTTTAAATTGGAAAAAAAATAATAATGGTTATAAAGATTTAGAAAATCTATTAGTTGATAAAGTTATTTCTTATTATGAATCAAAATATTCTTATCCAACAGGGATGGAAGTGGTCACAATTTCTTTAGCTGAATTAAAAGAAAATAATGTTATAAATGAACTTAATTATAATGGTGATGTTTGTGATGGTTATGTAAATGTTTCATTTGATGGTGTAATTAACTATAGAGGTTATATTAAATGCAATAATTATATGACTAAAGGTTATAGTTCA
>CALVXQ010000026.1 GCA_944371435.1 uncultured Bacilli bacterium | reverse complement strand
GTTTCCCCCATTGACGAATATTCCTAACTGCTGTCTCCCGTAGGAGTCTGGGCCGTGTCTCAGTCCCAGTGTGGCCGTTCAACCTCTCAGTCCGGCTACGTATCGTCGCCTTGGTGAGCCATTACCTCACCAACTAGCTAATACGCCGCAGGCCCATCTCTTAGCGAAGCTTTAAAGGCTTCTTTACTCCATAGAGCACATCTGGTATTATCGATCGTTTCCAACCGTTATCCCAAACTATGAGGCAGGTAACCCACGTGTTACTCACCCGTTTGCCACTCGAAGGAAAATCCAAATCATATCAAATCAGCTACTTAAGCAAGCTCAAATAGTGTCATTAATAATCATTGGGCCTTCGCGTACGACTTGCATGTCTTAGGCATGCCGCCAGCGTTCATCCGGAGCCAGGATCAAACTCTCAATAAAAATCAAGTTTAATCTAAGCTACTCAAATTGACTATTTTACTTAGTTTTCAAAGATCATTTGCAGCTCAATCAGTTGCAATAAGTACTATAACAAAACGTTCAGAAATTGTCAATAGATTTTTTAACTTTTTTACAACTTTTTTTCTTTTACTATCTGCTTTCTCCTGCAATCTTTCGCAGTTCTTTTTCAGTATATAACACAAAATTAGAAAATGCAAGCAAAATTTTAATTTTTTTTGATTTTTTTTGCAAATTTGCTTTTTTTGCCTTATTTGACTGAATTTAACAACTTTATTTTTTTATAAATTACAGAATATTTTTTTATAATTTGTGGATTAAATGGAGATTTACCATCAATATTCATGTTTATTAATTCTGTTAATTCATTTTTTAAAATATAATCTAAATCATCAGAATAATTCATTATCTTTTTATGATAACGATATTCATTTTTATCTAAGATTCTAAATCCTCCATCTGGAAATACTCTTAAATCTAAATCATAGTCTATATATTTTATTATATTATCATCAATCAAATAGGGACTAGCTATATTACAATAATAGTATAGACCTTGCGTTTTTAATTGACCAATAATATTAAACCAATGATGTTTATAAAAAAATAAAATTGCTGGTTCTTTTGTCTTATGGCTTCGCCCATCATTTTCTGTTACAATTGTTCTATCGTTTCCACATACCAACCAATCTTCCCCATAATCCAAAACGGTGGCCTCATCCCACGTTCGATGAAGACTGCCATCATGCTTGTAACAATGAATTTTTAATCTATCACCAATCTTTAAATTATTCATATAGCACTTCGCTTTCAATATAATTATAACCTTTTTTTTCGAAAAATAATATAAAAAAATCTATAAAGAACTTTATAGACATTTTAATTACTAAGTATTTCAATAGCCTTAGTTAACTGAGTATCAATAACAGATACAACTTTACCTTCACTATCCTTAATGTATTCTAATTCAACTAAATAATAAGGATTAATTCCATAATTGTCGATACATTCACCATTTGGACGTAACCATTTAGAAGTAGTATATTTTAAACTTGAACCATCATCTAAATCTATCTTTTTCTGAACTTTTCCTTTACCATAGCTCGTTGTTCCCAATGTCTTTGCCCCGTAAGAATCGACTAAAGCAGCAGTTAGTATTTCTGATGCGCTGGCCGAAGCACCATTTTGTAAAATAATTATTGGATAAGTTCGCTTTTCGTCAGTTTCATCATAATGAGTTTCTGTACCATCTTTACTTTCTAACGAATATATGACCTTTCCTTTCTCTAAAAACATATTAATTATTTTTGTTGCTTCTGCCAAATAACCACCACCATTGTATCTAACATCCAAAATTAAAGACTCAATATTTTCACTTTCTAATTTTTTCAAAGCATTTTCAACTTGATTAGCAATAGTAGCCGAAAATGTCTCAATATAAAGATAGCCAATCTTATGACCATTATTTTCTACTACATCATAAGTAACTTGAGGAAGGGTTATTATTTCTGCATTTAATGTAAAATTTATAATATTACCATTACGCTCTATCTCAAGGTTTACACTACTATTCTCTTTAATCATATTAGTAATTTCTGTTGTTGTTAAACCAGTTACATCGACTCCATTAATCTTTGTAATTTTATCATCTTTTAATATACCAACTTTACTGGCTGGAGTATTATCATATACCTCGTGAACTATTTGGGGATTATCTACACTCATTGATATGCCATAACCTTCATAAGTGCCTTTTAAAGTATTTTCCAAGGCCGTAGCTTCATCTTCACTCATGTAAGTTGTATATTTATCACCTAAATATGTTGTTAAACCATCAATAGCACTATTTATTGCAGCTTCTGGATCAACATCCTCATAATATCCAGATAAAATGCTACCATATACATTTAAAAATTCTTTTAAATATTGATCATTTACCAAATTCAAATAAGATATTCCCGAATTGTTGCGGAAATTATTAGTTATAATAAGTCCTGCCGATAAAGCACTTACTAAACTAGTAACAATAACCATAATTATTATTTCCGTGATACTAAAAACGTTTCTTTTCCTTTTCATGTTTCCCTCTATTTTAATCATAGCATATTTTAATATATTTTTAAAGTAAGAAAAAAAGCTAAAAAATTAGCTTAAATTCCACTCTTTTTCAATACTTTCTACTGTTTCAAAAGAATCAGTAATCTTACCATCTTTAATCTCTAACACTGTTATTTTTCCAAATTTTAATTCACTTAACACATCAGATTCAGTATTTACATCGCTACCAGTAGCAACATATTTGCTATTCATTGGATTAGATAAATCAACACGGTAAGTCGTAATATAATCATCACTAGAAGTATACTTGTTTAATAACGATGCATAAGTTGCAGCATTTTCATCTTCTGTACTGTATAAGATAACATAATAAGTATCTTTTCCCTTATTAAGCATAGTACCAACAATAGCCATTTCTGGATTTATATAGTCTACTTCAGTTTCACTTGTATCACTAGCAGTATCTTTTGTTACAAAGAATTTTGTAAATAAATAAATACCCAAAACGATTATAATTAATATTATTAAAGTTGTTATAAATTGCTTTATTGTTTTTACTTCCTCGTTATTTACTGACATATAACCACCTGGAATAATTATAATCTATTTTAATGTTAAAAGTAAAGGGTTATTTTTCAGTTACAATTGTATTAGAAATAGAATTAGCAACGTTTAGAAGTTCTTCCTGAGTAAGATCAGAACCTGCTAAATAGTAATCAACATTATTATTAGTCCAATAAATAGAATTACCACTTAAAGCTCCTATTGTACCATTTAACATTAATGGATCTCCATAAATTGGTATTACTTCAAATTCTTCGTTAGCAACACTACCCTCTTCTACTAAAACAAATTCTTTTGAACCACTAAATGTTAATATTGCTCTATTACCGTTTTCTGTACTTATCGTCTCTTTAGTAGTTAAATAAGTATCACTAGGAATGTATAGGGGATATAATATATCTTCAAAATCTGATGTAATAGCATCTGCTGAATTACAACAATCTGTATCTATAGATTTATCTAGACTAAAATATTCGTCATCTAAATCAGCTTTATAATCAATGCTATCAAACACTACCTTGATTCTTAAGGTATCATTGCTATCATAAACCTCATTCATTTTCAATTCATTATTTTTATCAAAATATAGCTTTTGATAGGTTAGCGACTTATTATTAGGATAACTAACCGAACTTTTTAAAATATAATATTCATCATTTTCACTAAATTCTTTATTTTCCGTATTACTTAAATCATTTAAAATTGATTCTAAAATGTAAGATTGTGAACTATTATCTGGCCAATTACTTTGAAATTTAAAACTTTTATTTAAACTTGGTGTGATTACATAAACCCCATCTTCATTTTTCAATATAATTTGTTGATGAGAATTAACCTGATTCGTTAATGACACTTTATACATATCTTTCTTCTTATACCCAACACTAATAGCATAATTAAAGGAATCTTGATCATTATATATTTCCAAACTTCCATTTAGTAAGTAAGACTTACTATCATTAATAGCTGACTTGAATTTATCGAAGACTTTTTCTTCATTGCTCTTACCACATCCACTAAGCAATATTATGGCAAAGAATAAAACTATTATTTTCTTCATTGTTTAACTCCTTTTCTAATCTAATTATATTTATTGAAATGAATATTATTCACAATTTTGACCATAATAGAATTAGAGGAGAGGTTATATGAAAATATTACAAAAAATATGTCTAGTATTTACCATAATCGGTGCTATAAACTGGGGATTAATAGGTTTATTTAACTTTAACTTAGTTTATACCTTATTCGAGTTTAGTGAAATGCTGCAAAATGCTATTTATATAATAGTGGGCATATGTGGTTTAATAAATATTGGTCTTTTATTTATGGATATTGAACATAATGAGGATTAAAAAAACGACTTTTTCATTTAGAAATTGTCGTTTTTTAAATATTAATTAGTACTTACAATCGATATGTCAACAGTTGAAGAAACTATATAAGTAGCCATTTGATTACTTCCACTAACCATTACTGGTACAGAATAATTACCAACTGTATAATCACTTAAATCAATATAAGCATAAATTGAACTAGCATCAATCGAATCTATTACTGATTGAACACCTATAACTTGAACATTAACAGAAGCACTAGAAGTTGCATTGGCAACTAACCCTTCTTTATTAGGCTGGATTACACTTATACGAACATTTTCAATTGTCTTCTGCTTAGCCTCACCGAATGAAACATGGATATCAACACTAGTATTTGGCATATATCTAACACCACTAGGTTTTTGTAACGGAGCATGATACTCTTTATAACCATTAGCCCCACAATCACTTATATCGATTGTTACAGGGACACTATCAATAGAATCCAATGCCTCTTGTTCACCATATATTGTTACTTTAAAGTCCGTCTCACCATTAACCGTAATCGCACTAATAGCCTTACCAGATACCGGTGTTCCAACTGTTAAAACTTCAACCGGAACTTCTTTACTATAAGAGGTAAATTCAATTGTAGCACTTATATTATTAGGTACTATTTCTACATTAGATAGAATATTACCAGTTTCATCATAAGCCACTATTGGCACTGAATCTAACGTATATGATCCCTTAGCTGTAAATTCCTCATTATTTAAGTCAATTAAAGCTTTTACCGTTGCTATCTTATCTAGAGTATCTTGACTTCCTTTAACAACTACCTCATTTTTACTTAATTCAACACTAGAAACACTAAGTTCTGGAGCTATTTCATTTAGCTTATCCTGATTAATTACATCATAACTAATCGTTTTCAAACTAGATATTTTCTTTTTAATAGTTACATAGACATATGTTGGATCTAACTTATAATCTAAAGAATCAATTGTCTGATTATAACTTAATTTTACCCGATATGGTTCATCTCTAGCACCGTAATCAGTTAAGTCTAAAACAACTTCATTTTCGCCTAATTGCTTAGCTAAATATAAATCACTCTTACGACCTATTAATGTTATATCAACCGTTTCTGGTAAATCTTCAATAACATAAGCCTCACTATTATACTCTACTTTAATAGGTTGGTTTGTTATAATTTCTGCTTCTGTTTCTACTAAAGTAATTACTTTAGAATCAATCAATAAGAATACAACTATGGCAAAAATTAAAGACATATATAATAGCATATTAGGACGATTCAATATTTTTTCTAGCTTACCACCATTTTTTTGAATCTTTTTATTTAGATTATATATTATTTTACTAATTGGAGTAACTATAAATTTATCTAATATTTTGTATAACCATTTGAATAAAGATAGTATGAGTTTAAATATTTTACTCATTATCTTCACCTTCACCTTCTAATGACTCATCAGCATTATAAAATAACTCTGTTTTTGGTTTTAATTCATCGACTAAAATCATTCTAAATTCATCTAAAGATAAATTATATTTCAATTCTCCATCAACTGCTATTGATAACCTACCCGTTTCCTCAGAGACTACTAGAGCAATAGCATCAGTCTCTTCAGCAATTCCTAATGCTGCACGATGTCTAGTTCCTAAACGCTTAGAAATAGACGGATTCATACTAGTTTTAAAAACAGCACCAGCACAGGTAATACGATCACCCTCAATAATTACACCACCATCATGTAAAGGACTATTTGGAAAAAATATTGTGCCTAATAATGGACTTGTTAAATCAGCATAAACTTTTGTTGCTGGTGTTATATATTCTTGTAAAGACATATCCCTTTCAATAACAATTAAAGCACCAATTCGATTCTTTTTTAAATATTCGATAGCATCCATTATTTCATAAACAACACGTTCACGTTCATCAACCGTTAATACCTTATGACGACCTAATAATTGGGTACGCCCAATCGATTCCAAAACATTTCTAATTTCCGGCTGAAATATAACAATAATAGCAAGTGGCCCCCACTCTACTATATATTCTAAAAGTAGACCTATCGTATACAAATTCAAAAGATTACTTATTAATTTAATAACGAGAATAAGGATTACTCCCTTAACAATAAGTACCATTTTGACATTATTTTTGATATTCTTTAATATATAGTAAAACATCATCCAAACTAAGGAAATATCAATTACTTTAGTAATTAAACTCCAGATTGTTTGCAATGTCATAGCAACATCTCTCTTTCTACTTTTCATATTATAGCAAATTATTAGCTACTTTTCTACTGATTTTAATAAAGCAAAAAAAGTAACAAAAAAGTTACTATAATTTCCCCTTAAATATTTGGATTATTATTATCGTTATTAATACTGCCATTCACATTATCGTTATTAACAGCAGAACTAAACGTTTTACCTTTAGCATTGGCTAATTTTGCTTCTAATTCTTCAGCTGAATTAACAACTTTTTTCTTCTTTTTTTCTTCATCAGGATGTTTTTGATCTATAAAATAACCAATAAGAGCTAAAATCAAAAAAATGGTAATGGCAATAAATAGTACATAAAAATTCCCCAAAATTTCACTTATCGAATTCATAATAATTTATAATCAATCTTTTAAACACATTGAATATTAGACTGATTCCTTTCTATATAAAATTTTATCTATTAAACTTTCTATTAATTATTATTCTCTTCATAAGCATTTATTTCTAATTTTTGATTTTTAGGTTGAATCTGTATAAAAGTATTACCATCATTAACATCTATTTCTTCACCATCTAAATATGCATACTTAGTCTGAGAACTACGATCTTCTTTAGACCATTTTATTTTAACAGCATAACCATTAGTTATGTAATAACCAGTTCCTTCGCCAATATTATAAAACTCTTGGCGTCCCTTATCATCACCACTAATAGTATCATTTTCTACTTGATAAGTTATAATATTTTTAAAAGTATATTGTTCTTTAGTTACATCATCTACATGTTCCTTGTCATTAACATATCTTTTATAAACTCCAAGTTCATCATTATATACGTACTTATCAGTAACAGAAGAGGAATATTTAATTATTACCTCATCAGCAACCATACTATCTTCTTTAGTACTTAAATCAACAATATCCGTAGTATAATTTAATAAAGTATCTTCCTCTGTAGTATCACGATACTTCAGCTTTTCCGTAGCCGTTTTTAAATAATCCATAGTAGTAAAACCTGTATGCTCGGTAGCAACTCCTAAACTACGATCACGATAAAAATATACTCCCTCATATCTTAATCCATCAACGTTATCAATATCCAAACTCTTGATGTCACTTTGGGCCTGAGGTGAATATCCCCAGTGAACATATATTGCATCATTTTCAAGGACATAATCTAAAAAATAATGACGACTAGAGCGAACGCTACCAATCTTTTCCGTATCCTGATCTTTAAACAAAGCTAAATAACGTGTTAAACCACCCTCAACAATTAATTCATAAATTATGTAAGCATCTTGTAACCCAGCATGATGATTACGAGCTTGAGGATGATTATTAATCATAACCGCATAAGGACGAGAATTAGAATCTTCGTCGATTATTTGTAATTTTTTTATTGGTTCTTCATTAGCAGTTTCATCTGGTTTTGAAGATTTTAAAGAATTACTATCACGATTTAAAAATATAAATGTCCCAACTGCTAATACAATTGCTATACAGCCAATACCAATAATGGCAACATTCTTTTTCTTTAATTTCCGCATTATTTCTACCTTCTTAATATATACTTAATATATCATAAAAACGTGACCATATCAATTTAATATCTTCTTCTGGCTTCTCTTTCTAAATCTCTTTTCTTTATAGTCTCTCTCTTATCATATGATTTTTTTCCTCTACAAATACCAATTTCTACCTTAGCTTTTCCATTTAAAATAAAAATACGTAAAGGAATTATAGTATAGCCAGATTTTTGAGTCTTTATCAAAATCTTTCTTATCTCCGATTTATGTAATAGTAATTTGCGCGTTCTTCTTTCTTCATGATTAAATTGATTCCCCTCTTCATATTTAGCTATATATGTATTAAGTAAATATGCTTCATTATTTTTTATAACAACAAAAGAATCACTTAAATCACAAGAATTTTTACGAATACTTTTTATTTCGGTTCCTTTTAACTCGATTCCTGCTATATAGGTTTCTTCAACAAAATAATTATATCTAGCTTTCCTGTTTACTATTTCCATGCTCTTCTATCACCTCAAAATCGATTAAAGATGTATATTTAGAAGCGGCTACACATTTAACTTTAATCTCATCGCCTAAACGATATGTTTTTTTTGTACTTTTACCAATAATACTTAATAATTCCGGAACATAATTATAGTAATCCCCTTTTAAAGTACTAATATGAACTAAGCCCTCAATTAAATTATCCAATTGAACAAATAAGCCAAAATTAGTAACCGAACTTATCTTACCAACATATTCTTCACCAACGTGTTCTTCCATATATTCGGCCATCTTCATATCTTCAACATCTCTTTCGGCATTTTGAGCCGCTACTTCCCTTTCAGAAGAATGTTCTGCTATTTCAATTAAAGAAGTATTTAAGTTATCAATTGTCGTCATCGAAAAGTCTTGTTCAACCAAATATTTTTTCAAAAGACGATGAACTTCTAAATCTGGGAATCTTCTTATTGGCGAGGTAAAATGAGTATAAGCACTAGAAGCAATTCCAAAATGACCAATATTATCTTTAGAATAAATTGCTTTACGCATACTTCTTAAAAGCATACTAGATAAAGTTTTAAATTCTTTCACACCATTTAATTCAGCCAATAAATTTTGCATAGTATGCGGGGTAATATTTTTTAAACTAGTATGAGTTTTATATCCTAACAGTTTAATCATAGTTAAAAATTCTTCAATTTTTTCCGGTTTAGGAGATTCATGCACACGATAGATGAAAGGCAAATCCATGTTATAGATATGCGTAGCGACACATTCATTAGCAGCAATCATAAAATCTTCAATTAATTTTTCCCCATCTTCACGTAAACGTTTTTGAATATCAATCGCCTTACCATTTTCATCTTGGATAACTTTAGCTTCGTCTAAATTAAAGTCAATATATCCACGTTTTTCTTTATATTTACGAAGAATATGGGCTAATTCATTCATTTTTAATAAAATGTCTTTGTATTTTGCATACTCAGGATCAACAATATCACGCATTAAAATATCATTTACCTTTTTATAAGTCATTTTCTTACAACTTTTTATATAGCTTGGAAAAATATCATAATCCAGTAATTTACCATTTGGATCATAAGTCATTTGACAGGAAAAAGTAAGACGAATAACATTCTCATTCAAAGAACATATCCCATTTGATAATTGATGAGGTAACATAGGAATAACAGTATCTGCTAAATAAGAAGAAGTTCCTCTTAAGAACGCTTCATCTCCCAATGCAGTATTTTCTTTAACATAATAAGATACATCGGCAATATGAACTCCTAATATATAATTATCTCCATGCATTTCTAAACTGATCGCATCATCGATATCTTTTGTACTATCATCATCAATTGTAAAAATTATTTTATCTGTTAAATTACGTCTATTTACTAACTCATCCTTACTTACCTCAACCGGTAAATCTCCTAATTCTGCTACTACTTTATCAGGAAATTCATTATAAATACCATATTTATAAGCAATACTTAGAATGTCAACTCCAGGGTCATCTTTATGACCAATTATCTTTAAAACGTGACCTAAATAAAGATGATTTTTAATTTCTTTTTCAACCGTCACTAAAACTTTATGACCAGCTACACATCTTGCTGCTGATTCTTTATCCAATTTGACTTTAATATTTTTTTTATTATCGTCTAATTTTAAATAAGGAATATTATTTTCATAATAAACTTCCCCAACTAGATTTTTTAATTCACGTTTAACAACCTTTAAAACACGGCCTTCCATCTTTAAACCACGTTTAAACTTTTCACATAAAACAATATCATCATCGATTGCATCATTCAAATTATCATCATCGATGTACAAATCTTCTTCATTGGGCAAGATTAAAAAGCCAAAACCTTTTTTATTTACGGAGATACGTCCAATTTTTAAACTAGGACAATTTTTAAATAATATATATTTATCACTTTTTGTATTATATACTACATATTCATCAACTAATTCCTTTAAAACTGCTTGTAATTCTTTTAACTCATCAACTGTTTTTAAGTTTAATAAATCATTAATTTCTATTAAGCTTTTAGCTTCATGAATATTTTCAAGTATTTTTAGCAATCCATCTTTAATAATAATCATTCCCTTCATTATAATTTTAACATAAATAAAACAAAAAAAGTAAAACTTAATCAAATTTTACTTATTCTATACAATCATGACCATCAATCTTACATGTGCACTGCTTCTGTTTATATTTACCACTATCAACCCAACGCACTTCGACAATTATATCATCTTTAAAATCGCGATAATAGTGACCTTCATCATCATAAGTAGCATCTTCATCTATATATCCTTGTCTTATCAATTCAGCAAGAGTAATATCACAATCATTTAACTCCATGCAATAATCACGATCTTTACCATTACCGTCTAAATCAAAACCAATCTTATCAACGTAACTACAAGCCGCTTCTTCAATTCTTCTTATGCTTTCACGCTTATTTTCATTATTATCCTGCGACTCTAATCCTTGCATATTCATGCTAATAACGATTCCTGCGGAAGCCATTATTACTAAAACTGCTAAAAGTTCAATAATTGTAAAACCCTTTTTTTTATTCATAAAATCTCCATAGAAAAAAAGTCAAAAATGACTATTTTTGTAAAAAAATTATAAAAGAAATAACGAAAAATAACACGCCCAATATGAAAGTCAAACGACTTATCAAAAGTTCTAATCCTCTTTCTTTTTGATGCGTAAATAAAGCTTCATTACCACCGGTAATAATTTGGCCAGCATCACTAGCTTTATTACTTTGCAACAATACAATTGCAATTAATAATATTGAAACAACTAATAATATAGTTTCCATAAAGCACTCCATTTCTTCTAAAGACTATATCATATATTATCGATTTTTTCAATAAAAGTCTATTTATTTGTTAATCCTTTTTTAAAATGATACCTTATCATTAGTTAAAATGATACCAACATACTATTGTATAATATATCGCTGAAAGGAGATGTATTTTATTATATGCATAATAAAGAGTATGCATTAAAACTTGTTCAAGATAAAATGAATGGTTTAAATAATTATTCTTATTCTCAAATCGCAACCTTAACTGGTTACAAAAAGTTACAAATTATTCGATTTTCCAAACAACTAAATGAAAAGGATATCGATTCTTTGTTGGTTCATGGTTTAACTAATAAACCGTCTAATAATTCTCCTTCCAGCAAAGAAATTGAATTTATTAAGAACTTTAAAGAATCTAAATATCCAGTCATTAGTATATCACAATTTCAAGATATTTATCATGAAGATGTTATTTGGAATCCTAAAATGTCTAAAGTAGTCAAAGATAATAATCTTAAGGTAAGAAGCTATTCTTTTTATGAATCCTTATATGAAAGATTTAATTGGGTTAAACCTATTAAACATAGATGTTTTATTAAAGAATATGATTCCCATCCTTTAAGAGAACCCTCTCCTCAAAGAGGTATCTTAATTATGATTGATGGTACTCCTCATGATTGGTTTCAAAATGGTAGAAAATCCTCTTTACACATTGCTATTGATGATGCCACTGGGGAATTGTTATG
>CALVXQ010000025.1 GCA_944371435.1 uncultured Bacilli bacterium | reverse complement strand
AGCTAAATTTTAGCGCCCTTTTTCCTTTTGCTCTAAATAAGTATTTTCATTTGCTAAAAGCATCACTTCTTTTAATCTTAATTCATTTTCTACAATTCTTAATTTACGAAGAAATAATTCTTCTTTTTCTTGATTTAAAAATTTTTGATATCTATTTAATAAGATACTTCTTAATAACTCTACTTCATTAAGTGCAATGGCAATATTAGTACTATCACTATCATCAGAATTTAATATAAAATTAATATATTTTAATAATTTATTAAACCTTTTATTAAATTTTAAACTTAGTATCGAATCTATCATTTGTGGATTAACAACCGTAATATGACTTACTTGCATTAAATTCTTTTCTTTTTTAGAATTAAATTTATAACCATCAAATTCTCCAGAATAACTAAATATTTTTTTATCATCATCATCTTTACACAGAAAAAAACGCATCCTACTCTCCCCTTTGTTTTAATAAATCTGGTCTTCTTTCTTTAGTCTTTTCTAACCTTTGTTGATAGCGCCATTCAGCAATTTTTTGATGATTTCCACTTAACAAAATATCAGGAACTTCTAAACCACGATAAACACGAGGTTTAGTATAAGTGGGATAATCTAATAGACTATCTGTAAAAGATTCACTTTCTAAAGATTCTTTATTAATCGCACCATCTATTAATCTTGTAATTGAATCAATTATAACACAGCTGGCTAGTTCTCCTCCAGTTAATATGTAATCACCAATAGAAATTTCCATATCACATAAGCTTCTAATTCGTTCATCAAATCCTTCATAATGCCCACAAATAATAATTATATGTTTTTTATTTAAACTTAAATCTTTAACAATATTCTGATTATATTTAATGCCATCAGGAGTAGTTAATATTACAAATGAGTCAGGTGTTCTAATATCATCTAAACATTCGAATATTGGTTCACATCGTAAAACCATACCAGCACCACCACCATAAGGCGTATCATCTACTTGATGATTAGATAATTTAGAATAGGTTCGAAAATCAATTATATTTACAGTTAATAATCCTTTATCTATACTTCTTTTAATAATAGATTCGTCAAGAAATCCTTTAATCATATCAGGAAATAAAGTTAATACATCTATTCTCATAATATCAAATCCTTTACGTTGTTACATTTAATCTCTTTTTTAGCTAAATCTACCTCTTTTATATATTCTTTATTATAAGGTATATAAAATTCTTTTCTTCCTTTAATAAATAATACAATATTTCCATTAAAATTATAGTAATCTACTACTTTACCATATTTAATATCATCATCTATAATATCTAGACCAATTAAATCATTTAAAACATAATTAACATTTAAACTACTTCTTTTAACATATACAGATAATCCTTTATATTTTAAAACTTCATTAATATTTGTATAATTTTTTAAAGTTATTAAATCATAATTTTGATGAATCCGATGAGTATTAATAATTTCTTTTATTTTATTAGTACCTATATATATTTCTTTATTTTCTAAAAAAACTTTATCTTTTAAAGTAAAATCACTTAATACTTTTAATTCTCCTTTTATACCATGAGTATTAATAATTTTACCAACATATACATAATCAATCATAATCTACTTTACTCATTTCATACATTATTATCGAAGCTGCAATGGAGGCATTTAATGATTCAGTCTTTTTATTCATCGGAATATAAATATTCTTATCAACAAGATTTTTTATTTCCAAACTAATTCCATTACCTTCATTACCTATTATAATAGCAAATTTTAAAGGAAATTTAAACGTATTTAAAACTTTTCCTTCATTTACATCAGTTCCTATCATCATATAATTATTATTTTTTAATTCTATTATTAACGAAGTTAAATCTTTTCTTAAACAATCAACATGAAATATCATTCCTTCACTAGCACGTATTACTTTATCGTTATATAAATCAACACAATTATTACCTAAAATAATAGTATCAATATTAAATGCTGCAGCACTACGAATAATAGTACCAAGGTTACCAGGATCCTGTAAATTATCTAAAAGAATTAATCTATTGCCATATCCTTTAGGAATAAATTTACGAGCTATCCCAATATATTTAATATTACTATTTAAAGAACTTAATTTATTTAAAATATTTTTTGTAACATAGACTTTTTTCACATCTAAATTTATGTCTTCATTTTCTAAAACTAAAACCATTTCTAGCATACCACATCGATAGGCTTCTTCAATTAAATGTTCCGTTTCAATTAAAAATATATCTTCTAAATCACGATATTTTTTATCTTTTAACTTAGCTAATCTTTTTATTAATTTATTATCTAAACTAGTAATTACTTCCATACTACACCTTCTAAAAAATTATATCATTAAAAATTTTAGAAGTAAATTATAAGAAAAAAACATGACTAAATCATGTTTCATTAGGAAGCATAATAATATCACAAGATTTACTATCTTTAATAATATTAATTATTTTATTACTAGTTTCAACATTTAAAGACTTTAATACATCATATAAATTATCTACTATCTTTCCATATCTTAATATATTTCCCTGAATCATAGTATTAATATATTCGATATCATCAAAACTATAAATCATATCAGCAATATTAGTTTTAATTCTTCTTTCTAATAATTTCTTAGATATAGTTAATTCTTGCATTGCTTCTTTAATAATCTTCTTTATTTCATTAGGATACTTAGTTTCTGCAGTTATAACTAAAATCACAAAATCATCTACAATACTAGCATTAGTACTTAAAATAGTAATTAGTTCTTGTTCTAACAATTCTTCTTTTAAATCACTAGTATTACCAAAATTAGCATTTAAAATAATTCGAGTATATAAAAGTATTTCTAAATCACTTAAATTATTAAACTTCTTTTTAGGAATCTTATAAGCAATCTTAATTTTAGGAATAGAAACATTACCTTTAATAATTTCTTCTTTTTTTAAATATTTAGAATCTTCTTTAGGATATATTTTTTGTGGTTCTAAATAATTATTAAATCTTTTCTTAGCTTGATTTTCTTTAATAATAGCAGCAACATGATATGGATTAAAATTACCAGTAATAACTATAAACATATTCTCAGGATGATAAAAAGAATCATATACTAATTTTAAATCTTCTTCCGTAATCGCACTTACATCTTCTTCATCCCCAGTTATATAATATTTACGATTATTATTTTGATAAATAATATTATTTAAAGCATATAAAAGTACTTGGGAAGGATTATTCTTACCCATTTTTACTTCTTCTTTAATAATACCAGCTTCTTTATTAACTAACTTTTTAGTAAAATAAGGCGTTTCTACATAATCTAATAAGTGTTCAATATTATCTTTTATATTACTGCTACCAAATACCTCATAAGAAGTATAATCAAAAGTAGTAAATGCATTAATCGAAGAACCTAACTTATTAAAATATTCATGAGCAGTTTTATTTTCTCCTTCATTAAATTTAACATGTTCTAAAAAATGGGCTGTTCCTTTAGGAACTTTGCAAGACTTTTTCTTATTATTTAAAATAAACTCAGTATCTATACTACCATATTTAACAGATAAAGTAGCATAAAAACTACTTACTTTCTCATTAACCCACATGTAAATAGGTAACCCATTAGAGCAAACATCGTAATATATAATTTCATCAAATCTTTCTAATTTAATTTTTTTCATTAGATGGTCCTCCTAAAATATATACCGTATTTAACTTAATTTTCTTTGCGACATTAACTATTTCTTCTTTAGTAACCTTATTTAATTCTTTACGACGTTCACTTAATAAAGGTGTTCCAACAATATTATGAAATACATAATTATCTAATAAAGAGGAAGCATTATCCATTATTGCTTCTGTACTAGAAATCAAAGAGTTCTTAGCATAATTTATCTCCTCTTCAGTAAACTTACCATTTACCATTTCTTTTAAAGCTTTATTTACTAATTTAACACATTGTTTCTTGTTCTGATAATCTATTCCTACAAATATAATTAATAAATTATCTAATTTTTGATATAAACTATAAGCATTATAACATAAAGAATTTTCTTCTCGTAAATACTTATATAACTTAGTAGTTAATGAACCACTACCAAAAATATAATTAAATACATGAATTATATAATTCTTCTCTTTATCAGTTAACTTAGACGTATTATATATCATTACTAAATTTGCTTGTTCATAATTACCGGTTTCTTCAATATCTAATATTTTCTTACGATTCTTATTATTAACAAAATAATCTATATCTAATTCTTTTATATAACGATTAGTAAATAACTTAGCAATTCTTTTATCAACATAATCCATATCTAAATCGCCGATTACATAAATATCACAAACTGCATTATTTAATAAATCATTATATGCTTTATATAAATCTTCACTAGTAATTTCTTCTAAATCATCTAAATAACCCGTAGTCATAAAAGATGTTGGACTACTATTATCCATATTAATTAAAGCTCTTTTAATAGCATACATACTAGGAATATCTTTAGTACTTTTAATATCAGCTCGATTACGATTTTTCATACAATTAAAGGTATGCAAATCAAATTCATTATCTTTAACATTCGGATTAAAAAGCATTTCAAAAGGAAATGCCAAAACATTATCTAAATAATCCTTATCACAGTATTTAGGATTTAAAAACTCTAAAATAATATTTGAAAATAATGCATTACCAACACGAGATGTAATTCCTAAAATATTAGCAGAATATAATTCTTCTAGGGCAATTACCACGTCTTTACGTTTAGGATACTTTTTTGAAGTGTATGTTAAACAATCAATAAGTAAATTATTTATTGTTATCTTTTCCTTGCTTAGTTTTTGACGAAAAACAATCTCTATCTCACATGTTCTAAATTTATCAGTTTTAATCGTATATAAATTATAACTATCCCTCTTATACTCCTTATATTTCATGAAATACCTCCCTATATCTATTATGTTACATTTTTAATATTATAAACATATAATATTAATTTTTAGGCAACCGGACTAAACCACTCTAATATTCCTTTATAAATAAATGTAAATTTATTACCATTTATACGATATAAATCACTAGTTTTCGTTTCCTCATCATAATCTTTAGTAGCATACATTAACTCATCATTAATATAAATAAAACTAGATACATTATCACTTAATTTAGAATTTCTAATACCATTAAATAACATTAAAGTTCCGGAATGATTAGCATAATTTCGTAAGTAATATATCGCATCTTCACTTTCTGATACCTCGATAAACTCACGATAAACATCCTGATTAATTAAACGGCTACGTCCCTTACTAACATACTTTAAAGAGTTATTATCACTAGTTAAATAAACAACACCTAAATCTAGTACTTTGTCTAATTTGGTAGTAATTAAATTACTATCAACTAAGGTACTTGTAGAAGCTTTATGACCAAAAACCTGACTATAATAAAGATTAGTATTTTCGATATAATATATACCATCATTTTCTTTATAAATTAGTTCAATATTATCTCCTATATTATCCTTAACAAGTGAAGGAGTATCAGTATTTACCTGATAATATAAGCCTTTTGTTTTATTAGTCTCTAAAGCATTTTTAAAATCATCAAATGTATTATAATCCTTTAAATCTAAAATATTATTCCAAGTATTTTTAGTATATACAACTCTTTTATCTTCATAATCATCAACGTAAACATCAATTACCCCACTGGCTAAAAGAGTTTTAGTTTCTTTTAATTGATAATATAAATTATAACCACTGTTAGGATAATTACGGGCATATTCTCGCATCCTATTACGTTCACTTACTAAAATGCTTTCTTCTTCATTTTGCGTCTTCTGTTCTTCCGTAATTGTTCCATTTTCCACATCACTATCACTATAAACAACAAACTTTCGATCACTATCGACTAAAGAATCTTTTAATTCTTCATAAATATTTAAGGAATCATCATTCTTTGATGTATAAATAAACTCTGAAAAATCAGTATTATAATTTAATAATTCATATACTCTATTTAATATTTTATTATTACTAGTCGTTGCAATATTATAAAGATAATAATCTTTATAGTCACTATTATCTGTGGAATATAAAATGTAATCATAATCTTCACTTATATATACATCACCATAACTACTAGCTATTGTATCAACTGATAAATTCAAATAATCTTTAATAAGTAAACTATCTTCTTTACCATAAATAACATAATTATCTATAACATCAATAGTTTTTTTAACATTATTATCTATTAAATAAGATGTCTTATTCTTTCTTATATAAACATATAACGAATTATCTTCTTCTATATAATATATAGCTTCATCATCACTACTAAATCCATAATCCTTAGCATTCTTACTAAGTAATGTTCCTTCTCCCCCACTAGTAGTATCTAATAAGTATAAACTAGTATTATTAGTATATAAAATATAACGAATATCTTCATTAGCATAAACAATGTTAGCATCTTCAATATTAGTTATATCATTTTTACTACTACCAGTTTTCGTAATAACCATTAATTTATTATTCGCATCAATAAATACTAAGGGATAATCGGGAGTAATATTATTACGGAATAAACTACCTACCACTAATAAACAAATAGATAAAAATAAAATCCCAAATACAATAAAATACGACTTATTATTTTGCACAATATGATTGTTAGCAATTTCTTCTGCAGTTAACTCATAATCATCAATTTTTTTCATTCTTCTAAACATTCTTATTCCTCCTAACTATATCTTTATATTCTCTTATAAAAAACTCATCAGTCATTCCCGCTATATAATCTATAACAACACGATTTAAAGAAGTATTATTTTTATAATAATCATTCTTATATTTATAAAAATAAATATAAATATTACTATCTTCTTTCTTATCTTCTAAATCTTTTAAATAAGTAGTAAAAATTAATCTAAACATCTTTTCCCATTTTTCTACTTTTTTTACATCATTAGCCTTATTATATATATTCTCATAATTAAATTTTTTTAATTCTTTTAAAGCAGCAAACTTTTCTTCACTCATTCTTATTTCTTCGGAAGTACTATTATTTATTATATCTAGAACAAAAGTATTTATTAAACTACTATTAGTATTTCCTAATATTTTAGTAATAGAACTAGGTATTAATTTCCTTTTTAATTTACCTAATCTAATTGCATCATCAATATCTCTTCCTAAGTAGGCTATTAAATCACTTACTCTAACAACACAACCTTCTAAAGTCATAGGAATTAAAGTTTTAACTTTATCTTTAATTTTATAAGAATCATAATATTCCTTTAAAAAGTCTTCTTTACTTTTGAAAATTGGCTTATAAGACTGAAGCTCTAACTCGCCATTATGACACATAATTGCATCTAATACTTGAAGACTAACATTGGAACCATTGCCATTATTTTCAATAAACATCAAACTACGGACACTTTGAATATTATGATTAAAGTATCCCTCTTTAACTTCTAAGCTTATTTTATTTAAAATTGCTTCTCCACAATGACCAAAAGGAGGATGACCTAAATCATGTCCAAGACTTGCTGCCTCAATTAAATCTTCATTTAAACCTAAAGCTCTTCCAATCGTACGAGCTATCTTACTTACCATTTGAACGTGCGTCATACGTTTACTTATATTATCATTAGCTACTAAAGAATAAACTTGAGTCTTATTAATATATCTAGTGTAAGCTAAAGAATAAATTATTTTATCGCTATCATGTAAAAATGGAGGCCTAATATCCCCTTTTTCTTCTTTAAATCTAATCGCATCCTTATTTTTACAAGCATAAATCGAATATACATCATCATGATCTAGATTATTTTTAATATCACTCAATTCCATAATACTCATTCCCTAATAGTATTCTATCATACTTTAAAAAAAAGTGGTAGTTTTTACTAACAGTACTGAAAATGTCCGCACAATAAAAACTGATAGCAAAATTTATCAGTTTTATGGTTTTAAACAGCCAATTGGTACTACTAAGATATTATCTTCCCTTTTATAAGCATATTAGATGCGGTTAATATCATTAATGCTCTCCGCCTAAACTCTTAAATCCCTTATACATAAAGCCTCAAACATCAAGCCAAAAAGAATAACTTATTTGTTATTCTTCATAAGAACTAGTTATACCAAAGTATTCCTCTAGAGTAATCCAATCACCATTATTATATAATTTGGTAGCTAAATCAACCCCAACATATCTAAAATGCCAAGATTCATATTTATAACCAGTTATATCTTCCTTACCTTGAGGATATCTTAAGATAAAACCATACTTATAACAATTATTAGCTAACCATTTAGCTTCTGCAGAATCATTAAAAGTATCATTTATTTGATTAACATCGAAAGCTAAACCAGTTTGATGTTCTGAATGGCCTGGACGAGCCGAATAAGTATCAGCCATCTGTTTACCATCTCTTGCAACATAGTTATTATATATTCGATCTTGAGTGCTGTAAGATCTAAATCCACTTGATAAATAGATATTTAAATTTTCTAACTTTGATGCTGCTTGCATCTCATAAAAGGCATTAGTTGTAGTACTAGTTAACCCGTTACCATAATCTTCTGGTAATGGATAGGTTTTATTAACTACTAATACTCCATCGATATAAGTAACACCATTTTTAGTAACGCCTTTAAATCCTTTAGACGTAGTAAACTCAATTACCTCCTCTTGCCCATCATCTTGAGGCTCATCATTAACAAGATTTGCATCTTCTACTTCTAAACTAAACTCTTTTCTAGCCTCATTACCACTACTATCCTTAGCTACATAATATAATTTATAAGAACCTACTTTATCAAAACTATAATCTCCTTCAATAGAAGCTTCGATATCTTCATTAGAATTATCAGTAACATTAACACCAGCTAATAAATCTATTTTATTACCTAAAGTAGTACTAAATTCTTCTTTTCCTTCTATAATAGGAATAGTAGTATCTACTATATTTATATTAAAACTATAATCATGTTGTTCATCAGATTTATCTTTAATAACTAAATTTATAGTCTTTTCTCCTAGAGTACTAGTATCTATTTTTTCCTCAGTAGATACTATCTCCAGATTTTTATAACTTTTAACTAAATCTAAATTAGTAATAGCACTATTAATCTCGATATTTAAGTTATCTATTAATTCAATACTATAATCTTCTTTAGTAAATATCTTAAACTTTAATATTAAAAGTATCACTATAATAACTATTAATACTAATAATAATTTTAAATAAAAATACTTCTTTTTCTTTTTCATAAAACATCTACTCTGTTCTTAAAGCTACAACAGGATCTTTTTTACTAGCTATCTTCGCAGGTATAAACCCAGCAATAACTGTTAATAAGATACTTATTATTATTAAGATAATGGCCCCATCTACTGGTAATATTGAAATATTACTAATGTTTACAGCATTTTTAATAATTATATTTATTGGGATATTTAAAAGTAATGTAACAATTATACCAAAAACACCAGCAGCAGTACCTTCAATTAAAGTTTCAGCATTAAATACTCTTGATATATCTTTCTTTGATGCACCAATAGAACGTAATATACCAATTTCTTTTGTTCTTTCAATAACAGATATATAAGTTATAATAGCAATCATTATACTAGATACTATCAAACTAATAGCAACAAAAGCAATTAAAACGCTACTAATAACATCAACAATCGTTGAAACAGAATTAATCATTATACCAACAATATCGGTATACTTAATCTTTTCTTCATCACTTAAAGACTCATTATATTTATTAATAATATTTTCTATTTCAATTTTAGAATCAAAATTCTTAGGATAAATATTTATTCCATCAGGGTCATCTAAATCAGCAACCCCTAACTTCTTTAAATTATCTTCATAAGTAGCACTAGCATTATCAGCATAATTTTGCATAAATATAGCTAATTCTTCTTCAGATAAGCCCTGTAAATATTGCATCTGTTCAGGTGTTAAATTATTAATATCAAATTTACCATTTTGACTAAATTCAGTATTAGTAAACACATTAATATTAGGATTAGCTATTTGTTCTTTAACAATATCAGCTTCATTTATTTGATTAATTAAATATTCTACTAATTCATGGGTATAACCTATCATACCAACACCAGAATTACTAACAACGGCTTCTTCATTTGGTCTTATTATACCTACTATCTTAATATCAATACTATTGTTAATTAGATTTTGCATATATTCAGTATCATTTCTTTTATCAACCCAGATACCATTTTCTTTGGTATAATAATCTGTATTAAGAACTAATTTAAAAGTCATATCTAAGAAATCACTAGTTTCATAAGAAGTTTCATTAAAGGTTACTTCTTGACCATTAATCATATTATTAAATTGCTCTTTTAAATAATCTTGATCTAATATTCCCAAGGAATATAAAGTATAATCAGAAATTTGATTATTTTTATTAACTACTAAAACTACTTCATTATAATTAGTAGGCCAATGGCCATCAATTAAATCATAAGTTTGTTTATTTAATTCATCATTATTTAATAATTCATAAAAAACATCATAACTAGACATATAGCTGCTATAGGCGCTGGAAATTCCTGATGTTGACATACCAATGGCATCAAAGATAGTAGTTGGATTTACCTGAACTACCTCATCAGCATCTGGTTTATAAAGATTTAAAGTAACATCATATGTATATTCTAAAGCTGATACATAATCATTTATATTTGTCTCAGTACTTTCTAAATATTCTTTAAACTTTTTTAAATCATTAACTTGAACTTCATCAGTTATAGTCGTTAAAACATCGCCCATTATATCAACTGAATGAATTAAATCGTCATCATATTCTTTATTACCATCACTAGTAGTTAGGGATTCCAATAACCCCGACATATTAATCGTTTCTTTTTGAATCGATAAAGGATATGAGGCTAAAGTTTCTTTTTCTGTCTTATCAATATAAGTTTGAATACCATTAGATAATGATAAAATTAAAGCAATACCAATAATTCCTATTGAACCAGCAAAAGCGGTTAAAAAAGTACGTCCTTTTTTAGTCATCAAATTATTTAAACTTAATGATAAAGCTGTTAAAAATTTCATCGATGTCTTACCACTTTTTTCTTCCTTGTTCTTCTCTTCTAAAGCAAAATAAGGATCGGTATCATCGGTAATTTTCCCATCTAATAATTTTACAATTCTAGTAGCATAAGTATTAGCTAAATCAGGATTATGCGTTACCATAATAACTAGCTTATCTTTTGCTATTTCCTTTAAAAGTTCCATTACTTGAATACTTGTTTCAGAATCTAAGGCACCAGTTGGTTCATCTGCAAGTAAAATATCAGGATTATTTATTAAGGCTCTAGCAATGGCAACTCTTTGCATCTGACCACCACTCATCTGGTTAGGACGCTTATTAATTTGATCAGCCAATCCTACTTTATTTAAGATTTCGATACTTCTTTTACGACGTTCTTCCTTACTAATACCCGATAAAGTTAAAGCTAATTCAACATTTTGTAGAGCCGTTTGATGAGGAATTAAATTATAACTTTGAAAAACAAAGCCAACCCGATGATTACGATAACGATCCCAATCACGATCAGTATAAGCTTTAGTACTTACATTATTAATAATTAAATCCCCTGAAGTATATTTATCTAAACCACCAATAATATTTAAAAGTGTTGTCTTACCACTTCCACTAGGTCCTAAAATAGCTACAAATTCACTCTCACGAAAGCGAATATCAATATCATTTAAAGCAACTTGTTTACTATCAGCAACATTATATACCTTGGTTATATTTTTTAATTCTAACATACTTTCTCCTATCTACTCATTAATTATACAATAAAATCAGTTAAATTATTAAATAAATTATGATGATTTACATTTTAATCTTTTAAAGTGCCAATAGATACAACATAAACCCCATCATTTCTTTTATAGGAATAATCAGTACCAGTTAGTACTGCCAAAAAAGCTGGTTCACCACATTTTTCAACATCTACCTTATCTTTAAACTTTAAAAGATTACTAGCCGCACTATCAATGTAACCAGCACCCAGCTTAATTTCTATAGCAGCCCATTTACCATTATTGGCTCTAAGTATGGCATCAACTTCAAAATCATTTTCATCACGATAAAAAGATATATTGCCACCATAGCTCTGTATATATATTTTCAAATCTCTAATACAAAGAGATTCAAACATAAAACCAAAAGTATTTAAATCATTAATTAAATCGTTTGGATTCATATCAAGAATAGCAGTTGCTATTGAAGGATCAACAAAATATTTTTTAGGCTTAGTTCTTAAGGCATACTTACTCCTAAAATTCAAATTAGTAGCATTTAAATCTTCAATAACAAATAATTTTTCTAAAGTATTTAAATAATCTATTAAAGTTGGTCTAGATATATCATCAGCAAAAATATTTTTTACATCACTTTCAATAGTAGAATTAGAAACTTGAGTTGTAACATTTCGAGCTAAGCTTCTTAGTATATTTTGCATTTTTTCCGGATTTCTTTCAATCCCATCAATTTTTTTAACATCTTCATGTATTAACGACTTTACATATTCCTTGGCAAATCGGTACTTTATATCTTCATCTATACCAATACTTGCTGGCCATCCGCCTCTAACGATAACGCTTGCCAAATTTTCTAATGACAATTTAGAGACACCGGAAATATCTTTACCTAGGAATAAATCATTTAATGAAACCTCACCAGTTGACTCTCCAGACTCATATAAACTCATAGGGCGCATTAAAACTCTAGATATCCTACCTGTTCCGGTATGCATGGTAGCACCTTCACTAGGTTTGGCTGAACCTGTAAGGATATATTGTCCCTTTAGACCACTATGATCAACATCTGTTCTAATTGAATCCCACACAACCGGATACATTTGCCATTCATCAAACATTCTTGGCTTCTCACCATTTAAAAATAATGATGGTTTAGTATTTTTAATATTATCATATTCTTGTCTTTTATCAGGATTTTGAAATTCTATTATACTTTTAGCATGCTGAGCACCTGTCGTAGACTTACCACACCATTTACAACCCTCAATTAAAACTGCCCCCATAATTTGCATAAGTTCATCTATTTCTTTATCGACAATTCTTGATAAATATTGCATTTTAATCACTCTTTCTTATGTTTAATTATATATTAATTTTACAAAAAAAGCAATTTTTATTTTACACTTTGAGTAAATAA
>CALVXQ010000024.1 GCA_944371435.1 uncultured Bacilli bacterium | reverse complement strand
TTTAATAAATCATTATCTTCTTTTTTTACCTTCATATTGTTCTACTATCTCTCTATTAACATCTAAATCTTTATAATCATCAATATTTAAATCTTCTAAACTATATTTATTTAATTGATAATAAACATCTTCTTCAGTTTCAAATAATTGATAAGGTTTTTTATATGCTCTAAAAATGAAGATATCAGCAAATTCTTTATCGCTAGCATGCATTAAAATATTCCAACTTATACTAGGATATTTTACATCTTTAATAAAACAATATCTTTGAAATACTTTTTTTAAACTAACTCTAAATTCAATAGTCTTAGTTAATAACTTACGTTTTCTAAAATTATTTTCTGGATTTTCAATAATACCTAAAAATAAATATTTATTATATAAGTCTTTTATAATATTAAGTAAAGAAGGCTCTTTAGTTAAAATTAATATAATTTCATGATTATTACAATTAATACTTCTTAAAAATTTAATTATTTCCGTTAAATTATTCGTTAAATAATTTAAACTACGACCATTTATTATATCTTCCTTACGACCATGAGTTAAATACTTTTTCATACTTTGCCAAAAATTTAGTTGTTCTTCAGTACTTGCTGCATTCCTTAAATCTAAACTTTCTTCAAATAATTTTACTACAGATTCATCTATCACTTTAATCAATCCTATCAAATGTTATATTCTTTATATATTCATCTTTAATATCATTAATAATTCTTAAGGATACTCTTTTATAATCTACTTCCCTATTCTTTAATAATGCCCCAATCTTTAAAGCAATTCGTTCATAGATATCTATAATATCATAATTATTATCTTTTTTGATACCATATCTTTCTTCTAATATATTAGGATAATACTTTATTAACTTTTCTAGAATATGCGTAGCTACCTTATCGATTGGTAGAACATCTATTTTTATCGATGTCATACTAGCTAAATTTAATGCTACTTCTTCATTATCTAATTTAGGCCATAAAATACCAGGAGTATCCATAATAGTAATATTACTACTTGTATTTAACCATACTAAATCTTTAGTAACTCCGGGCATATTACCTACTTTAGATACCTTTCTACCAGCTAATTTATTGATAAGAGTAGATTTTCCAACATTAGGAATTCCAATTACAGCTACTTTTATTCTCTGACTTTTAATCCCTTTATTATTCAATTTAGCAAGATAAGGAATCATAATTTTATTAGTTAATTCGATTAACTTTTTATCGCACGAATTATCATATAAATTAAGTGGTAATACATTATATCCTAGATTTTCATAATATTTGATCCACTTATCGGTTACCATTTTATCACATAAGTCATATTTAGTCATTACTAAAATCTTCGGTTTATTCTTTAATAATTCATCAATATCTCTAATTTTAGATGAATAAGGTATTCTAGCATCAATTACTTCATACACAATATTAATTAAATCATACTTTTCTTTAATTAATCTCTTAGTCTTAGCCATATGTCCCGGATAAAAATTGATATTTGTTTTATTTTCATTCATTTGTATCACTTCCTTATTACTTTTCTTTATCTATTTTTTCTTATATTTTTGTCTTTGTTAAATTCTAAGTTTTGTAAGAGCATATTCAAAATCTCCTACTAATTCATCAACAAAACTATATTGTACTATACGGGTTTTGCTTAATCTTTTAAAACCTAATTTTTCCATTATTCTCCAAGAAGGTTCATTTACAATAGCTCCATCTAAATACATCTTTATCATTAGCATGCTTTACTTCAAATAATATTGTTCATCCATGGTTTATGCTTTTAATAATAATCTATCGGTTTCTATTGTAGTACCACCTAAATATCTCATATATAACTAACATTTTTTAACGTCCTTTCAGTTCTCTGATTGTTTTAATTCTCTCCAATAATTCATTAAAGTATTTTGTATCATATTTATTTTCTTTGACAAATCTTTCATCATTTAAAGCAAAACCTTTTATCATATATTCTTTTAATATGTTTGTGGCCATATTCTAAACTCAGTCGCTTTCTTAGAATTAATTCTATAACCTACTGCTATTATTGCATCTAAATTATATATCTTTGGTTTATATTTTTTTCCATCTGAAGCAGTTACCGAGGAATCCTCGACAACTACTTTTGCCATTCCTTTCTGTGTTAACCATAACGTTTCATCTTTATATATTGCATCTACTATAATATTGCCATCATTATTTTTATAAATTAATAAATTATTTTGTTCATTTAACATATTTACAATTCTTCTTTCTTTTAAATTTTATATGAGAGGTTACCTATCCGGGATCAATAAAATATTTTACCTCATTTTTTATCTATTCTGTAAAATAAGGCTAAATAAATCGATATGAAGCAACTGATACTATTTATTGAATTTACACGATAACCAATGGAGGTTATATATCTTTGGTTTTCTTCCTCCGAAATTTATGTCGGAAATTCCGACGGAAGTTTTCACATTAAGTTAACCGCTACTTAAGATATTATTAATATTTTTTATTTTTTTACTCATGAGTTTACCTTCTTTCTAAAAATATATAGGGAGTTACCCATTCAGTACTTTTGGTAACCTTTTTCTCCATTTGCCACATAATCTTCCTTGCATAAGTCTATCCTATCATATCATAGTTTTAAAGTAAAAGAAAAGTAGACCAATGCCTACCTTATAAATCGTTAATTTATTTTATTTACAATAATTATCTATATTATTTCTATCATAATCTTGATTTTTAATTATCTTAAATGTTTCATTATCATCATCTACATTACATCTTACTACATCATAAAATGGAGTATCATAATAAACAACGTTCTCTCCTGTAACTTTTATCAAAGAAAATCTTGGAGCTTGATGAATATTAACAACACCGATATAATCTATTATCAGCAATACTACTACAAATATTAAAAAATAACTAAAGTTACAAATTAATCTTTTTATATATGTTAATCGTTTTGTAAATTTACTAATACCTACTAAAGAAATTATTACTCCAAAAACAGAGTAAATAGATCCCCAACTGCTTTCACTTGGGAATATTGCAATAGCAGTAATTGAAATCAAAACACCAAATGCTATTAATAGCAAACCAATAAAATTATTTCTATTTTCAAGCTTTTTATTAGTATAGTCTATTGTCTTAATTATATTTTCTTCTAACTTTTCTGGATAATCTTTTTCTTTTATTTTTTCCCCACTCAATAACTCATTTAAAGATATTCCTAACTCATCACTTAACGGCTTTAGTAAAGACAAATCAGGCATAGTTTTACCATTTTCCCAACGACTAATAGACTTGCTAGTTACACCTAACTTTTCTCCTAATTGTTCTTGGGTTAAATCATTATTTTTTCGACATTCGGCAATAAACTTACCTATTTTTTCTTGATTCATAATTATCCCTCATTTCAAGAATAATCATAACTTACAAAAGATAAAAATAACAGGACATAATATGAGAATTAAATAAAAAATAGCATGGCCATTGGCGATTCAACCAGCCGAAAAACCAACAACAGCAATTTTATCTTCATCTATTCCATAATCTTTTGCATGATACCTTACATATTTTACTGCGCACGCAATATCAATTCCTGATTCTTCTTCCGCATAAGGATTTACTCTATAATGAATAATAAAAGAAACATAGCCGAGTTTAGCAAAAGCGGTAGCAACATACATAGATAGATTAACACCGGGATGGGTAGCTCCTATGTCAATCACTTTTAAATTTAAACTTGACCATGGGTAACACCTATCTTCTATTATGAAAACGAGATGATTTTAGATGAAAAAAATTATAATATTAATAAAGTTTATACAAGTGGTTTTTCTGGTTGTGGAGAGACAATGTCTTTAGTTATGGGAAAAAGAGCTGATTTAATCGATGCCTATCTGCAAATAAGTTCAAAGTGGGATGGATCATTTGAAAGTACTGTTGAAAATGAAGTACCAGTCTACTTCTTTGTTGGAAAAAGCGATGAATATTATGGAAGTACTCCTACTGGTGGTAGTTTAGTAGCTCATGATTTTAAAATTATGAACTGGTTACTAACAAGATAAATAACTTTTATATTTCATATATCAATCATGTCTTAAAGCTTGATATAATTCCGATTTTGGAATTCTTTACTTAACTTGAGCCCAAATGGTGTAAGAGCAAGTCTAGCAATTTTAAAAAACTGCAATCCAAATGGAATACCAACAATAGTGATACACCAAATACAACCAAAAACAAAATTTTCAATAGCCATTGGAATGCCAAATAAAATAATCCATATTATGTTGCCTAACAACGAAGGTATTCCACCACCATATTCTACATCTTTTCCAAACCCTAATTTTTTAATATTTATATAACTATTACTTAGTACTTGTTTATTTATTACCAATATATAGATGGAAACAATCGTACTACTTAAACCATCTATAATTTTAGGATTTATATCAAGTTTTAAGACACAATTAAGATAACATATTAGTTATTTATAAATTGATATGAATCAACTAACAATTTAATTATTTATGAAGAACTTATACTACTATATCAATCATTAACCTCTAATAATTCTAATAACTTTTTAATACTATCTTTATTATCATCATCTTTAGTAAGTAAATAATTTAATAATTTATTAGAATTATTACTTTGAGGTAACATATAACCAGCTTCACGATAGATATCTTCGATAACTACTTTATTAGAATGAATTAAAGATTGCAATAATCTTTTTTCTTCACTATCTTTGGCATTATTAAGTAAATATTTTAAAACTTTTATCTCTTCTATTTTGCTATTAGCTATTTTAAATAAAGCAGTACAAACTTGCTTATCCTTTTTTTGTTGAGGAGGCATTTTATTTGGCAACATACTTATAGCATGGGCAGGACACGCTTTCATACAAGCACCACAACCATTACATTTAGTAAAATCAATTTGCCCAGTTTCAGTATCCGTTGCCCCAACTGGACAAACAAATAAACATAGACAATCCTTAGTACATAATTTTAAATCACGATAAGCATGCATATCAGCCATCTTACTTCACCTCCAAAATTTTTAGACTTGGCACTTTACAAATAGGACAAACACTTGGAACTTCATTACCGATATAAACAAAGCCACAGATATCACATACCCAAATCTTCGTATTTTTTAAATAGTTAATCCCATTTTTTTGATAATTTTCAATAATATATTTAATAATATTAGAAGTCTTAAGTGCCCAAGTAATTACTCTTTTTGCCCCGCGATCACCAACACTACTAGCAATATCCATAGCGCTACTTAACTCGTTTAAATCATTATTTACTTTATCTAAAACATCGTTAAATGTTCCATTATTACTATCTTCTTTACTTTCATAATATGAAGCTAATTCCTTAAAAAGATGTTCTTCTTCCTCCAAATATTGTTTTTCACAACCCTTAGCTAAGTTAGAACAAATTAAAGATATTTCATAATTAGATAACAATCTTAAATCCTCTTCTTCTTCGCTATTAACTACATTAGTTAAATTATCCTTAGTTTCTTCTTCTTTTTCTTCTTCTATAATTTCTTCAAACATTTCTTTAGGAGCACCACATAAAGGGCACTTCCAATCTGCTGGCAAATCAGCAAACTTAACTTTTTCTACAGCCTCATCATAGATGTAGCCACAAATTGTACAGCGATATTTTTTCATTCAATACTCCTTTATTTTATATTTTACTTCTTTAATTGTAAGCCATCTTTAAAAGCATTACCTACTCTTTGATTAACCTTATAGTATCCATGCGTATAAGGGTCAAAAGCAATCGCATCGACTAACTCGATATCGACATTATCCCCACGCATAACTTCTTCTTTGGCAGTTACATTTACAATTCTCCCAATTACGCCACAACCATATTCATCATCCTGATATTCGATAAATTCACATTCCATACATATAGGAAATTCATTAATGATTGGCGCATCGACATTTAAAGATTTAGTCGCCGTTAATCCACTCTTAGCAAATTTATCAGCAGTATTATTACCTGATACCATTCCAAAGTAATCAGCCTCTATTACATGTTTACTATCAGCAATACTAACAGTAAAAGCTTGACGATCCTTAATATTTTGTACTGTTTTATGAGTTTCGGTTAAATTTAATATTATTTTATCCCTACTTAACATAGTCCCCCAAGCAGCATTCATAACATCGATACTCCCATCTTCGTTATATGTCGCTATCATTAATACGGGCATCGGAAATATTGCTTCCGTTGTTTTTATATTTTTACGCATTTCAATCCTTCTTTCTTAATCTTTTAAACATATATCATGCTTATACTCCTATTATAAACTATAAGAAGATAAAGTAGCTAATTTTTTTAAAATTCTGGTTCCGAAAGATATAAATTCTGATACTGTAAACAATCTTGGAGTAACTGTTTATGCGTACCTTTACCTACTAATTTACCATTCTCAATAACACAAATAACATCAGCATCGATAATTGTTGAAAGACGATGGGCAACGATAATAATAGTATGTTCTTTAACCAAATCATCAATTGATTTTTTAATAAAATTCTGGGATTCATTATCAAGAGCACTTGTTGCTTCATCAAACAAAATAATCTTGGTATTTAAAAGAAGAGTTCTAGCAATTGCTAAACGTTGTTTTTGCCCTCCGGATAAGTTTATTCCTCCTTCACCTATTAAAGTATTATACTTATCTGGTAGATTCATAATATACTCATCAATATAAGCTTTTTTACAACATTCTCTTATTTCTTCTAAAGTAACATCTTCTTTTACTAATTGAAAATTTTCGAAGATAGTTAAATTAAATAGATAAGGATTTTGACGAATTATCGATATATTCTTTCTTAGAGATTCTTCTGTTAAATCTTTAATATCGATATTATCGATTAAAATTTTTCCTTCATTAGCATCAAAATATCTTAGTAATAAATTAAATATAGTCGTCTTACCATTTCCACTACGTCCTACTATGGCAATCTTCTTATGGGGTTCAATAAGTAAATCTAAACCATTTAAAGCATAGTTTTCATTCTCACGATACTTAAATTTCACTTGGGAAAATTCGATTATACCTTGAGGATTTTCTAAAACTTTATTACCATATACTTCATCAGGATACAATTCATTATTTAAAATTTGATTAATTCTCTTTAAAGATACAGCAACTTTATTAAAACTCACCCCAAAATCACTAAAGTTTTCCACAAAACTATCTATTCTTCCCATGTAAGAGTGCATCATTAAAAATAAAGGTAAAGTAATTAAGCCATCAATGAGTAGTTTACCTGATGTTAATAAAATTAATAATTCAATCAAAAAATAAGCCATATCATTTAACCCATAATACAATATTTCATTCTTTTTTAATTGATTAGAATTAACAAATAATTTATCGACAATCTTAAATAAATTTTTTTCAATATTTTTAGTTATACCTAAAGCTTTTACCTCTCTTATCCCAGTAATATTTTCTGTAGCTATTTTTACAAAAGCATCATTTTCATCAGAAATCATTTCTTGACCCTTTCTTATTTTAGGAAATATCTTATTAGAAATAAAACCCATAATTAAAATTAATAATAACATTTCTAAAAATAAAATATATGATACTTTAAATGATATTATAATCAATATAATAACGACTAATCCATTACAAAATAATCTTACAATTCTCGATAACAAATCCATTACTTTATTAGGATCAGAATACAATCGGTTAGTAAATTCCCCTACTCCTATCTCTTCAAAAGCAATGGCCGGTAATTTATCAACTTTCTTATATAAGTCTTTGCTGACATTTTTAGTGAATTTTATTTCTAAATAATTATATAAAAAGTCTTTTGGTACTTGTAATACTGCATAAAATAGAATTAATACTCCCTCATATATTAATATGTAGATAATGAATTTAGTTAAATCTTTAGTTAAAAGAGTTTCGACAGCTACTCCCCAAACATAAGCAGTAATTATTTGCGGAATACACAATAAAGATACTAGAACTATATAAATAAATAGTTTTAATTTATCATCTTTGATATAGTGCCAAAATATTTTAAAATACTTTAATTTTTGCATAATCCATTTCCTTTCCCCAAAAGAAAAAACCTTTACAGGTTTATTATACAAAAGACCAAACTTCTTAGCAACTTTTTATTTATTCCAGTATAACATCTAGTTTAGCTTTAATTTCATCTTTAGAAAAAGGTTTAGCCATATAATCTACGAATCCTTTTTCAATGTATTTTTCTTTCGATCCTGCTATGGCATCGGCAGTAAGAGCAATTACAGGAGTATGAAAATTATTAATATCTTTTAATTTATTAAGAGCAGTTTCCCCACTCATATTAGGCATCATTATATCCATTAAGATAACATCATATTTATTTCCTGCTTTTACTTTATCTAAGCATTCTTGACCATCGTAACATTCATCAATTTCTAAATCAAGATCTTTTAAAGCTCTTCTTGCTACTTTAATATTAAGTTTATTATCATCAACTATTAAAACTTTCTTTCCCTTATAAATAGCATTTTCCTTATTTAGAGATTTATTTTCTACTATAGCCTCGATATCTTCTTCACTCATTGGTTTACTTATTTGACTAATTTTTTGCGGTAATATAACTAAGAAAGTAGTTCCTTTACCATACTCACTTTGAACATTTATCTTCCCGCCCATCATATCAACTAAACTTTTTGTAATGGCTAGCCCTAGCCCTGTACCTTCGATTGTACTACTTCTTTCTAAGCCAAGACGTTCAAATTTAGTAAATAACTTCTTTATATGATCCGGTTTTATTCCTCTTCCTGTATCTTGACAAGTAATATAAATAAGTGATGTATTCTTATTTAAAGAATTAACACATTTAATATTAATATTAATTTCACCAGAATCAGTATATTTAATAGAATTAGTAAGTAAATTATTAACAATTTCTTTAACTTTACCTTTATCTCCTATTAACTCATAAGGAATATCATCAGCAATCTTTAAATTAAACTTAATATTTTTTTCCCCTATTCTAGTCTTAGTAACTTTACACATATTAGTAATTTCTTCTCTAAAGTTATAAGGACTATTAACAAGTTCCATTTTATCAGATTCAATTTTATTAATATCTAATATATTACCAACAATTTCTAAAAGTGTTTGACTAGCATTCTGGATATCTTTACAATCCTCAATTACATCTAAAGGAATTTCACTTGTATAAGTAACAACATCATCAGCAAGGCCAACGATAGCATTTAATGGTGTTCTAATCTCATGCGACATACTAGATAGAAAATCAGATTTAGCACGGTTAGCTTTTTCCGCTTGTTCCTTAGCTAAACTTAATTCAGCAATCATCTTAATATCTGGGTTTTCAATTGTAAAGTACATACATAAACAAATTAAAGTTTCTGCATAAGTTAATAATAAGTATTGCGGATGAGTCTTTTGAATAATAATGGCAATAGTACCAATAATTAAGAATAGAAACGCTGGTAAATATTTTCTATTTTTTAAATTTTTAAAATTCTTAAGCATTACGATTAAAATAGCTACGACATAGATAAAACTTATAAAATAGCAAAAATTAGCCCCCATTCCTTCGGTATAAAAAATTTGAAAATCATTTTTTATTACTACATTTAAAGGTAAAATATAAATTATAACAATAATACAACTTAAAAATACTAAATGTAACTGGGTAAGTAATTTATTATCTACTTCTTTTGATATTCTAAAAATATAAGAATAAAAAATAGCCGTCCACACTATTAAATAAACTAAATACGATTTTAAAATAAATAAACTTAGTATTCTATTAGTATCATATATTCTACAAGCAACAGCACAAGCAAGTTCAATTATCAAACCTATTAAATTAGTAATAATTAACATATTATATATTTTAGTTTCTGTTGTCTTAATATGTTTTTTTAAATTAAATGTTAAAATTATCGTAATTATAATGGGCAAAGCACTTATAGGAAAAAAGATACCGCTTCCCATAATTTATCACCTCTCTATTATCAACATTATACCAAATTTCTGTCGAAAAGTCTTTAGGTTATTAAAAAAACATTGCAAAAAAGAAGTGGTCTTCCACTTCAATTATAATAATTTAAGAAAAGAGAGAGAGAAAATATGAAACTTAAAAAGGATATCTTATAGCTACTAACAGCTATACTTTATTATATTAATAAGTTTTTAAAATGTTCTTATATTTTCTTTCTTGTTAAAGTCTTAGCCTTGTTTAATTCTTGTAATGCTTCTTCTTCTAATACTTTATAATCAATCTTTTCTGAGCCGTAAACTCTTGGCAATTCAGTTACAAACTCAATACTTTTAGGAATTTCATATTCTTTTAATTGAACTAATTTGCCATCGATGACAATAGGATTTAATAAGCTATCATAAATACTTCTTATTGTATCTTCATTAGGTAGTACGCCTTTTTTTAAAACAACATAAGCTTTTGTAATATATAATTCATTCGAATCCGGTACTTTTACACAAGCAATATCTGCAATCCCCTTATAACTTGCCCCGATTATTCTTTGAACATTATCTAAATATACTTTATGACCAGTACTTCTAATAAAGAATCTTGATTTACGATTAGTTGGTGTAAAATATCCTTCTTCATCGATAAAACCTAAAGTACCAGTTCTAAAGAATGTTTTGCCATTTCTTTTGAATTTCGCACACTCGGTTTTTTCCGGTTCGCCAAAATACTTTTTAAATACAAATTCCCCAGCTAAACAAAGTTCGCCAATCTCATTATATTTCTTTTCTTCTAATTCATCACCATTTAATATTGGCAAATCATCAGGAATATCTTTATCGATTACCAGAGGCGTTGTTCCGACTAAAATCTTCCCAGCGGTTGCTTGTTTTAAAGGGACACCTACGGGAGTCGAACCAATACTTACCGTCTCAGCATTTCCACAACCATTACCAATTTCAATTGTACTATTATTATGTTCTTTAAAGAAAGCATAAGCTTGATTAGCATGAGAAATAGTTAAGAAATCTCCTCCGGAAATAAAATGAGATATTTGCGATAAATCCATGCCTTCAGGAATACATTTAGTTACCATAGACAAAACGGCTGGACTACCGAATATAATATTTGGTTCTTTTTTAAAGTAATAAATAACCGTATCGATATCCCATCTTGGCGTTAATATAGCTAATTTTCCCCATAATAAGGAAGTTAATAAAGATGTAACAAATCCATATGGATATCTTAAAGGGACACAAACCATTGTCTTAGTACCAGTAATATTCTCCGTATGACTAGTGTTTCCCGCATACATTTCAGCTGCTAAAATATTTTTATTAGTTAATACAACGGCTTTAGGTTCTCCGGTTGACCCACTAGTATATAATATTAAAGCATCATCACTACCTTTATTAGGTAAATGAAACTTATCTTTTTGAAAGTTAGCTAGACTTCCTAAAGTATGAAAATCTATAGCATAATCGCTCTTATTTAAGTTATAATCATAATAAATATCTTTAGAATTTGCTAACTTTTCATTTAGAGTAATAATATATCTTACATTCGACTTGCTTTTTAATTTTTCATTATATTCTTTAGATTTATCAAAATTAATCAATATTGGTGATTGATATTTACTTAAATAAGATAATACTTCAACTTCACTAGCATAATTATCGATATAAGTCGTAATTGCCCCTATTTCATTTAGAGCAAAAAAACATAATAAGGCTTGATAATTACTAGGTAAAGATATCGTAACAATATCTTTCTTTTTAACACCTAATTCTCTGAATGCTAAACTCAAATTATGAGCATCATCGATTAACTCTTGATAACTAGCCTTTAAGGCATCAGAATCTACAGCTGGTAGATTACGATTTTTAAGACTAAGTAACTTAAATATTGTTGTTATATCAATACTTGGTATAATAGGATTTCTTTCCATAAAAGTTGCCTCTCTTGATTGAGGTAAATCAATACTTGGATATCCTGTTAATTCTTTTTTCATGTTTAAAATTCCTCCTGATTAAATTAAAGTCACATTACCTTTAATTCACCATTATCCTATCATTTTTAAATATTACTGTCAATTTCAACCAAATATTTTTTGAAAAAAAATAATTTATATGATATAATTACCCCCAATACGGGAGAAAATTATGGATTTAGAAAAAAATAAAAAAACTATTATTAAATTAATTTTATTTACAATTATAGTAATTTTTGCTTTTATAAATATAAAAGAAATAGGAAACTTTATATTATACATCGTAAAAATTTTAATGCCTTTTATAATAGGTATATTTATTGCTTTTATTTTAAATGTCTTACTAAATGTAGTAGAAAATAAATTATTTAAAAAATTAAATAATAATAAGAAATGGCTTAAAATAAAAAGACCAGTATCCCTTATTATTACTTTTATAATAATTATTACTATTATAGCATTTATATTAGGTTTATTAATACCACAATTACAAAATACAATAAGTTTATTTACTAAAAACTTTGATACTTATAAAGAACAGACAATTACCCTTCTAGATAAAATTGGTCTTAATAGTGAAAATATTAATAAATATAGTAGTAGTATAAATAATCTAAAAGAAGAAATAACTAATTATATTAATAATAATAGAAATGAAATTATGCAAACTACTCTTGGCTTTGCTAGTAGTTTTATTGGCTCTATTACTTCTTTAATACTAGGAATTGTTTTTGCTATTTATATTTTGTTAAAGAAAGAAGATTTAGCTAGACAATTTAAAAAGTTACTAAAAGCTTATTTACCAACCAAATATGAAAAACGAATTAGCAAAATAGCTAGTTTATCTAATATAACATTTGGTAATTTTATTAGCGGTCAATGCTTAGAGTCAGTTATAATCGGTCTTCTTTGCTTTATAGGTATGCTTATTTTGCAAATACCTTACGCTTCAACGATATCCGTATTAGTTGGTTTTACAGCTTTAATCCCAGTTTTTGGGGCTTTTATCGGAACAGCAATCGGGGCCTTTTTAATCTTAATGGTATCCCCTATTAAAGCAATAATCTTTATTATTTTTATAATTATTCTTCAACAACTAGAAGGAAATTTAATCTATCCTAAAGTAGTCGGTAAATCAGTTGGTCTACCAAGTATTTGGGTTATGGTAGCAGTTACCATTGGAGCAAGTATATACGGCGTTTTAGGAATGATTTTAAGTGTTCCTTTATGTTCAATATTATATAGTATTATTAAAACAGATGTTAATCTAAAAATAGAAGAAAAAAATAAAGTACCAGCCAAAATAAAAAGATAATATCTAATTAATTATCTTCTTCATTAATTGCAAATATTTTTTGATAATAAGATTTTAATATTTCTAATAGTTTTAAAGCATCTATTAGTTCTCTACTTTTATGATACTTTTTCATCTTACTAAATGGCCAGGAATTACTTACAATGCCTAATAGCCAAAGACTTTTAGGAGTATTCTTATATTTTAATATTA
>CALVXQ010000023.1 GCA_944371435.1 uncultured Bacilli bacterium | reverse complement strand
CACTACTACATACCACCTTTTTATTATGTGATAATTATATCAAATTCTTTGCGAAAAAAATTTACTCTTTTTTTCTGTTTTTTAATAAATAGTTTGAAATATTAAAAAAAATATTATATACTATGGTAGTAAAGCAGATGAAAAAGACGGTATATTGGGAGTCTATTAGAGAGCTACTTGGATGGTGAAATAGTAGTTAGATGAATAATATACAGATCACTTTGGATTGCGTTATTAAAAGTAACCGTTACTCGCGTTAAGAGATTAGAGTGTGAATAAAGTTCATAAAGTAAGGTGGTACCACGAATTATTCGTCCTTATAATATGGACTTTTTATTTTTGGGAGGGAACTTATGAAGAAGTTTAAAGAATTAGATAAGAAGAGAATAAATGAAGTAGAAAGTAAAATAAGTAAAAAATGGAATAAAATGCATTTACTTGATAAATGTATAGATTCTAGAAATGGCGATTATTTCGTATTCTATGATGGACCAATTTATGCTAATGCTAAACCTGGGATACATCATGTTTTTGCTAAGACGATTAAAGATTCCTTTACTAAGTATAAGACTATGCAAGGATATAAAGTTCTAAGAAAGATTGGGTTAGATACTCATGGTCTGCCAATTGAAGTTAATGTTGAAAAGAAGTTAGGGTTTAAGAATAAATCGGATATAGAACGTTTTGGAATTGAGAACTTTTGTAAAGAATGTAATAGGGAAACTATTACTAATATTAATGAAGTAAAAAAGATTACGGATATGATGGGGCAATTAATTGATTGTGATCATCCTTATATTACTTGTGATAATAATTATATTGAATCTGAGTGGTGGATTGTTAAAGAAATGGATAAGAAAGGTTTAATATATAATGGTAATAAAGTATTACCTTATTGTCCAAGATGTGGTACTGAGTTATCTAGTAATGAAGTTGCTCAAGGTTACCAACAAGATTCTGTAAATACTGTAATAGTACCATTTAAGATAGTAGATGAAGATGTATACTTTTTAGTATGGACTACTACACCTTGGACTTTAATAGCTAATGTCGCTTTATGTGTTAATCCTAACTTAACTTATATTAAAGTAGAAAGTCAAGGTTATAAGTTTATTGTTTGTGAAACTTTAGCTAATAATGTTTTAGGTGATGATTATAAAGTATTAGAAACTTATAAAGGTAGTGATTTAAAAGGTATTAAGTATGAACAATTATTACCATTTGTTAAAGTAAATGGTAAGGCTTTTGAAGTACTAGCCGATAATTATGTTACTGATTCTGATGGTACTGGTATCGTTCATATTGCCCCAGCATTTGGTGAAGATGATAATCGTGTATGTAAGGAAAATGGGATTGCTTTCATAAATCCAGTTGGTAAAGATGGTTGTTATACAGAGGGTTTATGGCAGGGAAGACTTGTTACTGATAGTGAGTTAGAAATTGAAATAATAAAATATTTAAAAGAAAATGATAAGTTATTTAAGAAAATTAAATTAGTTCATGATTATCCTCATTGCTGGCGTTGTAAGAGTCCTTTAATTTATTATGCTAAACCAGCATGGTATGTTAAAACAACTGCTTATAAAGATAAGATAATTAAGGCTAATAAAAAGATTAACTGGTATCCCGATTATATTGGTGAAAAAAGATTTGCTAACTGGTTAGATAATATGGTAGATTGGGGAATATCTCGAAATAGATATTGGGGTTGTCCAATGCCTATTTGGACTTGTTCTTGTGGTCATAAAGAAGTAATTGGTTCATTAGATGAATTACAAGAAAAGATAATCGAAGATATTGATGTTCGCAAATTAGAATTACATCGTCCTTATGTTGATGAATTACATATTAAATGTCCTGAATGTGGTAAAGTAATGAATCGTGTTAAAGATGTTTTAGATGTTTGGTTTGATTCTGGTTCAATGCCTTATGCTCAATTTCATTATCCTTTTGAAAATAAAGAATTATTTAAGTTACAATTTCCTGCTGATTTTATAGCCGAAGGAGTAGATCAAACTAGAGGTTGGTTCTATGTTTTACTTGTTATATCTACTATTATATCTGGGGAATCTAGTTTTAAAAATGTTGTCGTTAACGACATGATGTTAGATGCTTATGGTAAAAAGATGAGTAAATCAGTTGGTAATATTATCGATCCAGTTAAAGTTATGAGTGAATATGGAGCTGATACAGTTCGATATTATATGTTATATGCTTCTCCAGTTTGGACTCCTTTAAAGTTTGATGAAAATGGTTTAAAAGAAATTTATTCTAAATATATATCAACTTTTAAAAATGCTTATTCTTTCTTTCAAATGTATGCTAATGCTGATAATATTGATCCAAGAAGTTATTATATTAAAGAAAGTGATAGAGAATTAATTGATAGATGGTTATTATCTAAGTTAAATAAATTAGTTAAGAATGTTACTTTAGCTTATGAAGAGTATGACTTAAATAAAGTAGCTAAATTAATAGTACCTTTCTTAAATGATGATTTATCAAACTGGTATATTCGTATTAACAGAAGAAGATTCTGGGATAGTAAATTAACTGATTCGAAGAAGTCTGTTTATTTAACTACTTATGAAGTATTAGTAACTTTATGTAAGTTATGTGCGCCAATTACTCCTTTTATAACAGAAGAAATATATACTGATTTAACTACAGAAGAATCTGTTCATTTAGCAAGTTTTCCTAAGTATGATGAATCTTTAATAGATAATGTTATTGAAGAAAAAATGGATAAAATAAGAGATATTATTTCTTTAGGAAGAAATGCTAGAGAAGATAGTAAAATAAAGGTTAGACAACCTATTAGTAGTTGTATATTAGATGGTAAGATTAAAGATGTTATAGGGGATAATATTGATTTAATTAAAGAAGAATTAAATGTTAAAGAAGTTATTTATACTAATAAGATTAATGATTATATGAATTTTATTATTAAACCTAATTTTAAGATTTGTGGTAAGATGTTTGGTAAGAATATTAAAGAATTTCAAGAGTTATTATTAAATTTAGATAATGAAGATAAATTAAGTTTATATAATGGTAATGATTTAGAAGTATCTTTCTTAGATAGTAAGTTAAATATTACTAAAGATATGTTAGATATTAGAATTGAAGCTAAAGAAGGATTTAATGTTGCTATGAATAATACAGACTTTATTATTCTAGATACTAATTTAACTAGAGATTTAATTTTAGAAGGTATTGCTAGAGAATTTGTTTCTAAAGTTCAAAATTTAAGAAAAGAAAAAGATTTTGATATTCAAGATCATATTACTATTTATTATAGTGGTGATGATTTAGTTAATGAATGTATTAATAAGTTTAATGAGTTTATTAAGAAAGAAACTTTAGCTTTAGATATAGTTAAGGATATTAAAGGTAAAGAGTATGACTTAAATAATCATAGTACTTATATTGATGTAAAAAGGGTTACTGATTAGTAATCTTTTTATTTTAGAAAATAGGGGTTATAATAGGTTCGTTTTAAACAACGAAAGAGGAATAATATGAAAATAACTGATTTAAAAAGTTTTAAAGATGAATTATATTCTAAGTATAATTATTTATTTAGTAAGAGTGAATATGATGATATTAGTTTAAAAGTTATTGAAGAAATAAAAAGAAGTAAGATAAGTCGAAATATTGATTTAGTTTTTATTGAAAGATTAAATAGTAAAGTATATTTATATATCAAGTCTTTTAAGAAAGATAAGAATAAGTATTTAAGTTTAATATCTAGTTTTATTGATAATAATTTTAAGTTATATATATAGTTATAAGGATATTTTAGAGGAATTAAAAAAAGTAATTAGATTTCTAAGACTTATAGATTTTAGTGATAATCTTGATTTAATAATGAGTTTAATAAATATGAATAGTATAGTTAATGATTTATTAGATATGGTTGTTAAAGAAAATATTACTATTATTAAAGATGGTGAAGTAGATAAAGTTTTTAATGATGAAATGTTATTATCTTTTATAGAAACATATTGTATATTAAATAATATTGCGATAAAAGAAGATTATAAAGAAAGTTTTATATCTAGAGATAATACTATTTTGTATTTAAGGGAGTTAAATAGTAATATTCTTAGTCCGGAGGAAGAAGTAGATTTATTTAAAAGATATAGGAATGGCGATAAAAATGCTAGGAATATAATTATAGAGAAGAATTTAAGATTAGTTATTATGATTGCTAAGAAATATATTAATCGTGGGGTGGAGTTTCAGGATTTAATTCAAGAAGGTAATCTTGGTTTAATTACTGCTGTTGATAAATTTGATGTAAGTTTAGGAACTAAATTTTCTACTTATGCTTTTTGGTGGATTAATCAAGCCATAGGTAGGGCAATAAATGAAAAGTTTGGTAGTATTAAAGTGCCAGTTAATTTAGTTGAGAGGTATAATGAATTTAATACTACTTATGATAGGTTAAAAGATGAATTGGGAAGAAATCCTACTGTAGATGAGATAGTTAAAGAAATGAGTATAACTGAGGAAAGAGCTAAAGCTTTGATTAAGTTAAAAAATGGTTCATTTATTCCATTTAGTTTAAATTCATTTATGGATAACGAAGAAAAAAGTGAATTAGGAAGTGTTATTCCTGATGATAATATCGATATAGCAGGTGATTTTGAGTCTAAAGAGTTACAGCAAAATATTATAGTATTATTAGATAATTGTGGTTTAGATGAAAGAGAAAAAAAGGTTATATTATTAAAATATGGTTTTCTTAGTGATAAGCCTATGACTTTAGAAAAAATTGGTAATTTACTTAAGATAACTCGTGAGCGAGTTAGACAAATAGAAAGTAGAGCATTAAAGAAAATTATAAATTCTTCAAGTATTAAAGAATTTGCCTTTTACATGGATAATCCTGATCAAACATTAGCTAATCTTCAAAACATTAGAAATTTTTATAATAAGGGTGGAAATAAAAAAATTAAAATCCAAGATAGTAAGACTACGGATACTAAGCAAGTAAAAAGAATAAAGACGATATATGAACTACTTAATGGGTTTAAGAAAGAGGAAATAAATTTAGTAATAAAAAATTTAAGTCTTAATTATAAGCATTTATTAGAATTAAGATATGGTAATGATTTAGATAATCCCGTTACTTCGCCGGAATGGAATATAAATTTAGCCCATAATTTTTATCGTAATTTAATTCCTAAAATGAGAAGAAAATTAATGGAAAATAGGGAAAACAACTCAGTAGATATAAAAGTTTCTTTAAAAGATTTATTATTACGGATGGATATTAAAGATGTTATTATAATTTGTTTAAAAGATGGTTATTTTAATAAAACGTATTCTGATGTTCATTTAAAGAAGTATTTATTTGTTAGTGATGAAGATATAAATAATGCTTTAAATAAGTTAAATGTTTCTAAAGGTATTAGGAATGAAGAATGTTTAGAAGAGATTGATATTGAACATCTAACTGAGTTAAAGGGAATGAATCTTATAAATAGCTTATGTAATTTAAGTGTTGCAGAATTTATTGTTTTAACATTATTAATGGGATACGCTAATGGTTATTATTATAAAATTAATGAGATTAGTGCGTTATTACAAGTTGATGAGGAAACAGTTAGTAAAATATTAAAGAGTGCTTTGATAAAATTTAGAGAAGAAATTAATAAAATGATTAAGGAACCAGTAAAGAAACTAAATTTAGATAAGTGATTAACACACATGGTTAGTTAGTATTTGACAAATCATTTATCTTGTGTTATTGTAGGACGTACTTTGAGGGGGAATTGTTATATGTTATATTCAGAACAAAGTAAAAAAGTATTAACAGCCTTTATTTATCGTCATGTGAAGACTGATATGCTTACCTTTGTTAAAAACATAGGTATTGATAATAATCTTAGTTTAGTTGATGTAACTGCTATTATTCTAGATAGTAGTAATATTAAATACATTAAGTCTTATTTCTATAATAATGATATTAATCGTTTAAAAAGATTGTACAATGAAAGAGTACATTCACTTCTTATGGAAATAGTTTTTAAGCAATATGATTCTAGCTTAATTAAGAAAGATAGTAGTGTATTATTACATGAGACTATGGGAAGTACCTTGTTTTCTAAGAAGAATAGTACGTTTGAAGATTTAGCAATTAGAGATTTTTGTAGTCATATGTTTAAATATGCAATTGAAATTGGTTTTTTAGCTTCTAGTGATTTATCTGATAAATATAAGGATAATATTGTAACTGTTTTAGATCCAAGTATACCTTTATTTAATAAAAATTATTACTTGAATAAATTAACTGCAGAAGATATGAAAGTTATTAAAGATAAAGTTGAGAACTTTTTTGCTGATTTCATTGTATATGCGGCTAGATTTACAAATAATAGAAATTTAGAGATTTTAATAAGGTATACAGATTCAGTTAAGGATATGATTACATCAAATTATATTCAAAAGAGTGTTAAATCTCCTGTTAATAATACCAAAAATGTAGAATCAGATACTAATATCAAGGATCCTGATTCATTAATTGTAGAGATGATGCTTGATAGTGGCTTATTTAGATTTGATTGGGCTCGTTTATTTTATGGTTCAACTAGAAATTTACAAACTGTTGTTAATAAGGTTAAAGTTAAAAATCCAGAATTATATGCAAGATACCAAGAACATATTGAAAAAGAAAAAGAGTTAGTTAATAAATTAATAGATGTTGTATATTATTATCTAAATAATGGGGTAAAGTTAGCCGATGGAACTTCCCGTAGATTTACAATCATTGATTATTATTCACTAACTACATTATCTGTTGAATCTTTAGATATTATGACTAAAGGGTTAAAGATGGATGCAGATAAATTTAGAGCATTAAAGACTTTTATCTCTAGCAATGTTCGTAGTTCTCATTTGACAGAAGAGCAAGCCTTGGGTTTAAACTTTTACATGACAATCGGTTCTGAAAAGAGAAATCTTTTGTTAGAAGAAAAAAAGGCAATAATTGCTTATTTAAAAGAATATGAGATACCTTTAAGAAGTAATACATATTCAACATTAGTTCGTGAATACGCTCATGGTCGTATTTTAATACCACAAATTAACAATGAAAAAACTAACGGTATACGTTAGTTTAAATAAAAACTCGGAAATCCGAGTTATATAACAAATTGGTGGAGAATAAGAGATTCGAACTCTTGACCCTCTGCGTGCAGGGCAGATGCTCTAGCCAGCTGAGCTAATTCCCCAACGACAAGTTAATGATATCATAGATAATAAGGTTTTGGCAACAAAAAATTGTGAAAAAATGCGAAAAATTATTAAATTTACATTTTGTTGACGATACCTTGATTATTTAAAATGATAAATATTGATTTTGTGACAAAATTTGTTATAATAAAATTATAATAATAGGGAAAAATAGAATTGAGAGGTAATTTATATGAAAGGTTTTAAACAATTATTATTTGGTCTATTAATAAGTATTTTATATGTAGGGAGTGCAAGTGCTGCTTCAACAGCTGCTATTTCATGCGAAGATACGTATATTAGACCGGGAGAATCAACTGTATGTACTGTAACTGCAACTCATGATGAACAAGTAACTAATGCTATATTTTCAATAGCAACATCTGAATATTTATCTATGTCAAATATTCAAGCTAATACTGCTGCTGGATGGACTCAAGATACTACGGCAACTAGTTATTATTCATTTAATAATGCTGGTATTGATATTAGTGCAGGAAGTGAAATATTTTCATTTACATTAACATTATCAACTGAAGCTAAAAATTTACCAGAGGGTAATTGTGGTCAATTATGTATAAGTACTGTATTATTTAATCAAAGTACTCCTGCTGATTTACCAGATAGTGGTGTATGCTTTGGACCAACTGTAGATAAATCTGAATGTACGGAAGAAGATTGTCCAACTCCAGATACAGGTGCTTTTGCTAATTATGCTGTATTAGGCGGTGTTTCTTTAGTTGCTTTAATTGCAATTATAGCTGTAAGTAGAAAAAATAAATTCTATCGTGTTTAAGATAAAAGAAATTTTATCTTTTTTTATGCCTTAATATTTTTAATGTATGCAGGATTTGCCAACGGATATATGAATCGATTTCCATCAGCACGCGCCTGGCTTTGCCGGCAACAACTGGGTTACCAACGGCAATGGCTTGCGTCCGGTAATCAAGTACCATTAGATATACTGCTTTTTCTTGATTTGTAATAGTTCTTGGATATAGCTGCCTACGATATATAAGATATTTAAAAATTCAGCAATAATAAGACCATATAATCCTATTTTTAGCATTGTAAATATAAACATAGCTAATAACTTAATTACTACACCGACAGTAGTAATTTTTAACGTATTCTGCCCGTATCCTAATGCTTGTAAAATTGAGGACATTGGGGCTTCTAAATAATAGAGGAAGAAGAAGTAACTCAAATACTTTATATAGTCAGCCCCTAAGGTAGTGTTATATATTAATAATAATAATTTTTCTCTAAATATTGTTACAAAGAAAGTAGAAATTAAGCCAATTAAAAGAGATATGGAAATTATTTGTTTTATTCTTTTTCTTAATAAAGATTTATTCGTACTATTTAAACGGGATATTTCTGGAATAGTAGCAGTACATATAGCTTGAATTAGAAATGATGGCATAAGAAGCAGGGCAATTGAATAAGCATTATATATTCCATATTCTTGTGAAAAGTAAGAGGCACTATAACCAACAAAAAGCATACTATTAGAAAGAATTATTGGCTCAAAAAAGTAACCTATATTACCGATTATTTTACTTGATACTAAAGGAATAGACGTATTTAATATAGTACTAATAGTATTTTTATTATATTTAAAGTCGTTAATTTTTAAGTTAACATTTTTAGGTAATAAGAATATAAAAGTTATTATACTAGCTAATTCTGTAAGAACATTTAAAAGCAAATAAGATAATATACCGATAATTAATGATTTTTTTACTATAAAAGGGAGAATGAATATAATGAATAGAATTCTAATAGATTGTTCGATAATATTAGATATTGTGTTAGGAAGCATTTTTTGTTTGCCATAAAAATAGCCTTTTAAAAGACAGGCTAGACCAACGTTAGGCATTGCCATAACCGAACCGATTATTAATATCTTTACTTTAGGTTCATGTAATAGATAAGTTGCAATAAAATCACTAGCTAATATAATTCCAATCATTAATGATACATTAAGAAATAACAAAATAATTGCCCCATGTAATATTACTTGTTTACTTCGAATTTTATTTTCCGCTATTATTTTAGAAATGGCAAATGGCATTCCAAAACCAGCAATTGTAACACTTAATGAGAATAGTGGGACTATTAAAGTATATAAACTAATACCTTCGGGGCCAATGATTCTTGTATACATTATCTTAATAAAAAAGCCAAGTATTTTAGTGATAAAACTACCAATTAATAAAATGAGAGTACTTCTTAGAAATTTATTCTTTTGCATCTACTTCTCCTTTAAAAAACAAATAAATTAGTATATAATAATATATGAATTTGCAATTGAATTTAGGTGTTAAAATGAGTGATATTATATTTAATAATTTATTAGAATTAAAAATACGAGTTAAGCCAGCTTTAAACTCTAAGGTTAAGGAATTACGTTTAAAAGGAATTAACTATGTTAATAGTGATGATATCTGGGAATATTTACGTATTTATAAATGGAGTAAGTCTAGTAATCTTAATTTAGCTACTATTGTTGATGATATTTTGAATACCGATTATAATAAATTTAATCGTTTTGTTTTAGATAGATTAGGAAAAAAGGTTGAATTGCCTAAAATAAAGGAGGAATAAAATTGAATAAGGAATTAACATATGATGAGTTTATTGATAAAGTTAAAACTTATATCGATAATGAAGATGAATTAAATTGTATTAATAAAGCTTATTTATTTGCTAGTGAAGCTCATAAAGGTAAAAAACGATTAAATAATGAATCTTATATAAGTCATCCTTTAAATGTGGCAATGATATTAACTGATTTGAATGTGGATTATATTACATTATGTGGAGCTCTTTTACATGAAACAGTTAATCATGGTGGTAAAACAGTAAAAGAAATTCAAGAAGTTTTTGGTAAAGAAATTGCTGATATTGTTAAGTGTATTTCTAAGATTAATAAATTAACTTTAAATGATGATAAGTTAAGTTCCGCTATTTATTTACGAAAAGTTTTAGTGGGACTTTGTGAAGATGTACGTGTTTTATATATAAAGCTAGCGGACAGATTACATAATATGCGTACTATATGGGCTCTAGATCCAGAAAGTCAGATAAAAAAAGCTAATGAAACAATTTCTGTTTTAATTCCTATTGCCCATCGTTTAGGTATTAATAGTATTAAATCAGAATTAGAGGATTTATCATTAAAATATACGAAACCAGATATATATAAAGAGATTGAAGAAAAATTAAATAATACTAAAACTACTTTAAATGAAGAGTTAGAGTTAATGAAACAAAGCTTGTGTGATATTTTAGAAGAACAAGGTATTAAATATCATATTAAAGCCCGTGTTAAGAGTATTCATAGTATTTATGAAAAAATGGCTAAGGGTAAAAAATGGAACGAAATATATGATATTTTAGCTTTACGAATTATTGTAGAGAAGGTAAGTGATTGTTACCAAATACTTGGGTTAATTCATGCTAAATATCGACCAGTACCAAAGCGTTTTAAAGATTATATTGCTATGCCTAAAGAAAATATGTATCAATCTTTACATACATCAGTTTTTGGAATCGATGGTTATGTTTATGAAATTCAAATCCGGACTGAAGAAATGGATGAGATAGCCGAAAAAGGAATCGCGTCACATTGGTCTTATAAAGAACATACTTCTGGGGCAGCTAAAAATGTTTTTGAACAAAAATTGGAGTTATTTCGTAACTTGATTGAACAGCAATTAGATAATTCTGATGCTGATATTGGGGAGAAAATTAAGGTTGAGGCTTTAAGCCAGATGATTTATTGCTTTACTCCTAAGGGTGATGTTGTTGAATTGCCGGCGGGAGCTACTCCAGTCGATTTTGCTTATCGTATTCATTCAAAAGTTGGCGATACTATGGTTGGGGCTATTGTAAATGATAATATTGTTAACTTAAATCAAGAGTTATTTGATGGTGATATTGTTAATATTATGACTAATCCTAATAGTACTCCTAATAAAGAATGGTTAACTTTTGTTAAGACTTCTCAAGCACGTAATAAAATTAAATCTTATTTTTCTAAAAGAGATAGAGAATTATATATTACTAAGGGTAAAGAGTTATTAGAAAAAGAAATAAGACGTCAAAAATTAAGCTTTAATGAAGTTTTGAATACTAATAATATTAATAAAATATGTCATGATTTAAAATTAGATGATTTAGAAGATGTTTATTTAGCTATAGGATCTTTAAGATATACACCATCTTATATTATTAATATAATTTATGAAGATAAAAAAGATGTTAAAGATATATTATTAGAAAGAGTTAGTAATCATAAGAAAGAAGAAATTAATTATAAGAGCGATATTATAGTCGCGGGAGCTGGGGATATAAAAGTTTCTCTTGCTAAATGTTGTAAACCTGTTAAAGGTGATGAAATAGTAGGATATATTACCAAAGGATCTGGGATATCAGTTCATCGTCAAGATTGTATAAATATAGCCGATAGCAAAAGATTAATAGATGTATCTTGGAATCCTAATAGTGATAATTATTATTATACTGATATTGAAGTTAGTGTATATAATGATAAAAATTATTTAGCGGATATTATTGCTTTAGCTACTTTAAAAGGAATAATAATTGATTCTGTTAGTACTAAAGTTAGTGATTCTTTAGTTAGATATAAGTTAACTATTAAATTAAAAAATATTGATTCTTTGAATAATTTTATTAATGCTTTATATAATAAATCCTATATTTCTAAAGTAGAAAGAGTAGGAAGCTAATGCGGGTAGTTGTGCAAAGAAGTAGTAATTCTCAAGTTGTTGTAGATAATAATATTGTAGGGAAAATAGATAAAGGACTAGTAATTTTAGTTGGTTTTACAGAAAAAGATACTATAAAAGATATTGAGTATTTAGTTAAAAAGATAGTTAATTTAAGAATATTTCCTGATGAGGCCGGCTTATTAAATAAATCTTTATTAGATATTCAGGGTAGTATTTTATCTATTTCCCAATTTACTTTATATGCTGATACGAAAAAGGGTAATCGTCCTAGTTTTACTAAAGCAATGGCTAGGGATAAGGCTTTAGAGTTATACAATTTGTTTAATGAAAATTTAAGAAAATTTGTGCCTGTTGCAACTGGAGTGTTTGGAGCAGATATGCACGTTAATATAAATAATGAGGGGCCAATTACAATTATTATAGATTCGAAAGATAGGTAGGTGTGATTTATGTATAATGATTCAGCGGGGGCAATGTATGAACAGCAGGAAAAAAAGAGAACTGATATGTTTCATCGTCGTAAGGTCTTACGTAAAAGAATTTGTGCCATTATTTTTCTTTTAATATTATTAAGTTATTTTGTTATTTTATTAATTGATACAGGAAGATATAAGGATGGTTTAAAACCTTTAATAACTATAAAAGAAGAGGTAAAAGAGTACGATGATGGTACAGTAAGAACTTATTATTCTTTAGGTTGGGTATTTAGAGAGTACAATCGAGAAACAATCAAAGATTCAGAAATGGTTCCATTTTGGAAAGGAATCAGGATGGATAATGTTTTAAATCGCGTAAATGAAGGTAATTTACCAGAGATAGAAACAGATTATATGATACCAGATAATTCTCAAATGTATGAAAAGGTAAATGGAGTTTTGTTCTTTTATAATGGGGAAGAGTTACTAGATACCTATAAGTGTTTATGGTCAGATTATGATTGTGAAATTGCTTCTAGTGTAATATATGCTGATGATGATAATCAATACGATCAAGTTAAGATGGGAATAATTGATAATCGTTATGTCTTTATTCGCGAATATCGTAGTCGTTATACAGAAGTTGAAGAAAGTACTATTTATTTATATGATATTAAAGCTAAACGTTTAATTGCTCAATATGATGATGTTCGTTATTCAATGATTGGTGATGATAATAAAGGGTATATTGATTCTTCTAAATATATAATAAAAAAGAATGATAAATGGGGAATTGATCAAGTTGTTAAAGGAAAAGTTACTAATTACGTTGATTATTTATACGATGAGATAAATTATGATTCTGATAGTAAACGTTATATATTTCATGATAGTAATGGTTATTTAGTTTATGATGCTTTTAATAATACGAAGACGAGTTATATACCTGAGGCTATTAGTGATATATATTTAGTAGATAATGAAGTATATATGTTGACTAAAGTTCCTAATGAAGAGGAATATAATAGTTATTTTTATAAAGTATATAATAGTAGTGGAACTAATGTATTCAGTGATGATACTATACTTTATTTAGAAATATTTAGTAATTTTATGGTTTATATTAAGAATAAAGAAGTGTATATAGTAGATTTTAATGGTCAGAAGTTGAATAAAGAAGTAATACCAATTTATTTTGAAATGACTGATTATGGAGTTAAACCATTATATATTAGTTTAAATGGAAATGAGTTAAAGATATCTACACCTAAAGAAAGTTCAAAGACTCATTATACTGATGAGTACTACTATAATATTGAAGATTTTAGTTTGATTAGAAAACGTGAACAGGTTAAAGAAACGTTAGAATAATTTAATTGTGGGGGTATATAATGGTTTATAATAATTTTCTTACAACAATGTGTTCTTTTATAGATGAACATTTAGACGATTCGTCCCAATTATTAAAAAAA
>CALVXQ010000022.1 GCA_944371435.1 uncultured Bacilli bacterium | reverse complement strand
AAGTATTTTTAAATGTATCTTTATTCAAGTTATTATCTTCATCGTAATATAAGCATTCTTCTTCCCATGACGTTAAATACATTAAAAGTAATACTAATTCTTCAACTTTCTTTTCAACTAAATTCACTGCCATAACAAAATATTTTATTTATTTGCTATATCTAAATCATGTACAATAATTTCAAATTTTTTCTTATCTTCTAAATTTAAAACTCTAAGTATTTCTTCTTTAAAAGCTTTCTTTGTTTTATAGTAAGGATACATATTTTTTAACATTTCTATAATATAACCGGACGAACAATTTAGTTGATATAAATCTTTTATATATCTACATATTTCACAATATTCATTTCTTCCATAACATTTTTGTGCTTTATTAATTATAAGTTTTTTATAATAATCTAATAGTTCTGTATGATATTCGCCATTTATTTTTTCTTTATAATTACTAAGCAAGTTTAAATCATTATATTGTTTTATTTGGTCAAATAATTTTTTTGTCATGTTATCTTCTTCATATATTTCTAATAAAAATCTACCATGATAGTTATTTTTACTTAAATTATTTAATATTTCGTTTTTAAACTCATTCATTTTAGTTTTATTACTAATACTTTTTAATTTCTTATAGTATTCTATTCTATAAAACTTATTAATCATAATTAAAAGTAACTTTCTTGCCTCTTCAATATTATCTTTTAAATAAATACTTAACAATTTTTCATATAGATCACGATTTCCTGATTCTTTAATTTGTTTTTTTAATTCTTTAATTAACTTATCTTGGTTATTTGTTTCTTCTATATATTTTACCAGTTTTCTTTTAACACTATAAATATCTCTATATTTATTTGCTAATTTTATTGCTTCATCTAAACCAACATAATTGTATGTAAGATTAAGCATTTCTTCAAGCAAATCATCTTTATAATAAGCACCTTTTTTTATGTTATTAATTAATTTTATTATGTTTGTTGCATCTTCTTTTGTTTCTACACTATTAATTAAAATATAAATTAAATTTATTCCAATAGTTGAAACTTCATTTTCTTTATAATTATCATTAATATAAGTTATAATATTATTCTTATAATTATATTCATCTATAAGTTTTTCAACATAATATGTTAGTTCATTAATTCCTTCATTATATTCGTCTTCACCATCCACACTGACAATTGTAGTAACATTTAAAAATTGTATTACTAATTTAAATGCCTCATCAATTTTATCTTTTTTAAGCAAATTATCAATATATTTAGTATATTTTATTATTGTTTCCAAATATTTTGATGAATTATAACAATTAATTCTACCATAATAAGAATCTATTAAACTATAAATAGTAACTCTAAATTTTTCCAATATTTCGCTTGAACTTAAATTTAAATCTATTGTTTCTTCTTGTATTGGAGCACTTTCCATTTCTAATATTTCGTTTTCTTTTAAATAATTTACAATACCTGACAAATGTTTACAAAAACCCATTCCACCTTCACTAGATGGGCAACTGCAATAATAATTGCATACTTCATCATTTTTAATAATCATTTCTATTTTATAAATATATGTGCCCTCAACATAGGCAACGATTTTATTACCTTGATACCATATATCTAATATATTAGCACTATAAGAACCATAATTATGAATATTTTTTAAATTAAATTTTTTCATCTTAACCTCTTAAATACATTATCAATTATTTAGCATATATCAAATTTATTTTCTATCATATATACAATTTCATTTAATCTAAATTTAATTCATCAATATATTCTATAAAATAAAGTGGGATGTTAACTATTTTACCATCTTTACTTAAATTATTTAAAGAGAATCTAAATGACACTTCATTATCGTTTTTAGCATTATATTTTGTTAAACTATTATGATTAGTACTTTTATCTGATTTTACTTCTATAGGAATTATTTTATTATTTCTTTGTATTACAAAATCAATTTCATTTCTATCAAAAGTATAATAATTTGGTGATTCATCTAACAAGTAGTTCAATACATTAGCAACATAGTTTTCAGTAAATGAGCCTTTAAATTCTTCAAAAAGTTTATTACCATCTAAAATAATTCTACTATCTAGATTAGACATTCTTCTTAACAATCCAACATCATTCATGTATATCTTATAAGCAGATAAATTATAATAGGCTTTTAAAGGAAAAGCACATTTATTAACTAAATAACATTTAGAAATTAAATTAGCATCGTTTAACCAGTTTAATGCTCCTTCATATTCTCTTGCACGAGCACCCTCCTTGACTACTTGATATACAAATTTTTTATTTTCTTTTGCTAATTGTGATGGTATTCCGTTCCAAATTAATGATATTTTATTTGCTTCTCTTGCATCTGTATGCTTTGCAAAATCATTTTCATAAGAATCTAAAATATTTTTTTGAATCTTATTGACTTTTTCTATATCTTTATCATTTACCCAACTATATACTACCTCTGGCATTCCGCCAACAATATAGTAAATTTTTAATTTTTCGATAAGTTGAGATGCAAATATTTTTGGGATTTCCTTTATTTCTCTAATTTGTTTCATAACTTCTACTAAATTTTCTGAATCATCTGCAATTAAAAATTCACTAAAGGTCATTGGATATAAATTTAAAAAATCTACTTTACCAACTGGAAAAGATGTTTTAGAAAGCTTTATTCCCAGTAGTGAACCTGCACAAGCAACATGATATTCATTTGCTTCTTCACAAAAATATTTTAAAGAATTTAATGCGTTAGGACACTCTTGTATTTCATCAAATATAATTAATGTAGTACTAGGATTTATTTTTTTACCATTTGCTAAAGATAACTGTTCAATAATTCTTTTAGGATCTTTGGTATTCAAAAATAGTTCAGCTAGTCCATCATCATGGTCAAAGTTAAAATAAGCTACATTTTCATAATAACTTGCGCCAAACTCTTTTAAAATATATGTCTTACCAACTTGTCTTGCACCTTTTAAAATTAAAGGTTTTCTATCTTTGCTATTTTTCCAATTAATTAGTTTTTCTGTTATAAATCTTTTTATAGTATCATCTCCTCTAGTAACATTATATCACATTTTTAAAGAAAATATATTAAAATAAATCACATTTTTACTTAATATTTTTATAAATTTATCACATTTTTGTAAAACACGAATTTAAGAAAAGATAAAATCTTTAATTTTGATAAAGCTCATTGTAATACTACAAATGATAATATTTCATTAATTTTTTTTGTTTGTATTTATTTTTAACATTATAAATTATTAACAAATTAAAGTTACAATTACTACAAAACAAGAATTTTTATTCTTCTGATGATGAAGTAAATAGTATAATTAAAAGTTAATAATTGCTCTGATAAAAATAAAAATTAGTAAATCGATAACATATTATCCTCCTTATGATAACATTGTATCACATTTTTAAAGAAAATATATTAGCATAATAAAAAATCTACTTTACTTTGTAGATTCCTTCTCTTTATCTCTTCTATAACTTGGTAACTTAATATCGTCATTCTTATTCTGATTTTTATTACTTTTTTCAATTTGATCAATAGTTTGTAAAGGACCATCAGGAGTTGAATGCAAAGCTAATTCATCTTTATCTTTAGTATAAGAAGCTGATATAACTATAAAGCCAATAATAATAAAGACAATAGTAGCTAAAAAGCCAGGTAATACATATATAAGACGATTATCATTAAAATCTAAATTTTCTGTTATCTCATTTAGCTCTTTTTTTAATTCATTCTTAGTTGCGATTCTTTCATATTTTAAATTATCATTTTTAATTTTTTCATTTTCATTTTGAGTTAGCTCTTCTTCTTTTTCATAATATCTTTCATTATATCCTTCTTCAGCATAAATCTCATTCAATTCCTCTTGTAATAACTTCTTTTGAATTTCTAACTCTTCTGCTATTTGTTCAATATTTTCTAACTCAGTATCTACTAAAGAAATACTTCTTTCATATTCTAACTTTTTTTCTTCCGTATAATTATTCTGATAATAATCTAATTTCAACAATCCATAAGACATCATTACTATCCCTATAATAATACCTGCAAATGTTATAAAAATTCCCAAAGATAATATATTTTTATTACATAGCTTTGCTACTTCTTTTTTCTTTACCATGAAAAATCCCTCTTTATTATAAAATAAATATAACATATAATTCTATTTAATGCAAAATATTTTAATATATGGTATAACATAATTGGTGATAATATGAAGTTGAAATTTTTATTTCTAGTATTGGGTTGTTTAATTATGTCAGGATGTGGTAAAAACGTAGCAATTATAGAAATAAATAATAATTTATCTTTTGAATATGGAACAGATATTTATTTACATGATTTAATTAATATAACTGATGGCCAGATAACTAATGATGGCTTAATTGATTATAAAGATGTAGGTTCATTGACAGTAAATATAGATTATATGGATATTAAAAAACATAAAGATTCTATACAAGTCAATATTAATTTAGTTGATACTATAGCTCCTATCTTAAATACTAGTACTAACTTTTATACCACTATTGGGAATGAACCAGATATATGTAAATCAAGCTTTTATGGAGATATTGCTGATCGTAATTTAACATGTTTAATAACAGGAGATTATGATGTTAACGAATTAGGTACTTATAATTTAAAAATTAGTATAATTGATGATAGTAATAATCAAACCGAAAAAGATATAAAATTGCATGTTGTAGAAGAAATCAGTAAAAGTAATAATAATACCGATATTATCGAAGATAATTTAGAAGACATGATTTCTAAATATAAAACTGATGAAACAATGATTGGTATAGATGTATCAACTTTTCAAGGTAATATAAATTGGCAACAGGTTAAAGACAGCGGGGTAGAATTTGCAATGATAAGAATAGGTTATGGCCATACTGTAAATGGAATAATGTTAGATAATTATGCAATTCAAAATATAACTGAAGCTCAAAAAGTTGGTATTAAAGTAGGAGGTTATTTTTATTCGTATGCTACTGAATTGTGGGAAGCAGAAGAACAAGCTAATTTTATAGTAAATGCTCTTAAAGGGATTAAACTTGATTTACCAATAGCATTTGATTATGAGGACTGGGCCAAATTCAACACATATAATATTAATTTTTATGATATTAATCAAGTTGCTAAAAAATTTATGACAATTCTAGAAAATAATGGATTTCAAAGTATGATATATGGTAGTAAATATTATCTTAATAACGTTTGGAATACTAATGATTATCCAACATGGTTAGCCCATTATACTTATGAAACAAACTATGATAAAGACTACTATATATGGCAGTTTACTAATACAGGAATCGTTCCGGGAATTAATGGTTATGTTGATTTAGACATTTTATATTTAGAATAAAAAAAAGACTTACTCGTCTCCTTTTGTAAGGGTCATCTGTAAGTCTTTTATTGACCCATTACGATTGATTTTAACTGTAACAACATCGCCAACATTATGACGATATAATTCATATTTTAACTGAGCTACAGACTCGATTTGAACATTATCAAACTCAATAATAATATCACCACGTTCTAAACCAGCTACATCGGCAGAACTGCCAGAGTTAACACTTAAAACTGCTACACCATATTCTACGTTATCAGGAACATTAACTCCGTAAATTGCAGCACCACTTAAAGATACCATTGATAAGCCTAGTTTTGGACGAGTTATATCCTCACCATTAATAATTTTATTAGCAAAATCGATAGCATCTTCAATTGGAATAGCAAAACCCATTCCTTCTACACCATCAGACACCAACTTCATATTAGTTATACCAATTACTTCACCATTAGAATTACATAATGGTCCACCGGAGTTACCAGAATTTATAGCAGCATCAGTTTGAAGCACCTTCATAATATAATCATTAGAACTAGTTGTAGATACTTCTATCATTCTATCTTTACCAGATATTATTCCTCTTGTTACAGTCCAAGAATAAGTATCTGCATCTAATGGAGCTCCTACAGCAAAGGCAGTATCCCCAACACGGGCATCAGTACTTGAACCAATTTCAGCAACAGTATAATCTTCCTTAGAATCAAATGATAAAACTGCTATATCTGAATAAATGTCACCACCATCAATATCTACCTCATAAGTGTTTCCATCAGTCAAGACAATTTTTACAGCAGTGCCGTCTTCAATAACATGGTAATTAGTCATAACATAATATTTATTATTATCTTGCTTAAATATTACACCGGTACCTGTTGCCACTAACATGTTACGACGATACGTTTCAACAACTACAACAGCATCATACACTTTTTCAACTGCATCAGCAATGCCATTTTCATTTACAGTTACTTCCTTTTCTAATTTATTAATAACCGTATCACCAGGAATAACCTCGATTATCATATACATTCCAGCAGCACCAATCGCAATTAAACAAACTATTACAAGTAGTTTTACTAAAAAACTATTACTGTTTTTTTTATTATTAACTACTCTTGCTTCATATACTCTTTCATTTTCCATCAATAATCCATCCTTAGTAAATCTTTATAATTTTTAGGAAAACCAATTGCATCTAATACTTTATCTATCTTTATATGCATTAATTTTCCATCTAAAACATCTAATTCATAAGAAATTTCATTTAATAATAAACGAAATTGTTCTTCTCTTAACATCTGTTTTAAAATAATAATAAGGGCAAATAAATCATCTTTTCCATAAATATACTCACCATTCATTTTAGGAATATTTAGCATACTATGATATTTTGTATCTGGAATAATTCTTTGGGATTTATGATTATATAAAATATCTTCGTGAGCACATAAATTTCGGAAATTAGCTAATATTGGTAGATATAGAGCTAAATTTTCAGCATTAATTTGATAAATATTAGCAATATCTTTTTGATCTTCTGCTTTTAGTATAGTAAATAATTCGCTAACTATACCAAAAGAAAGAACTTTTACTACTATCCATAAAGGAATATAACCATATTTTGTTATAAAATGCATTGTTGCTGAATGCTGGCCTCCATTCACACGAATTTGACGTTGCATTTTTTTTATTAAATCTTGTACTTGACGGCGTCTTTGAGGGTCTTGATTAAAATTTTTGGGATTCAGATAATTTTTCTCTTTTATACCGTACTTTTTTGATAATTGATACGAGAATATACTTTTAGCATTATTCTCTACAATAAGTATATTCTTAAAAATTATATTCCTTAATTGTCTATCAAAATTAAACATTCCATATAATTCACGAAAGTTAGTATTTGTAATAAAGTATCTTTCTTTTTCAGTTTTTAAAAATAAATGTCGATACCCCATAAGGAAAAAATAATTTTCACGTAATAAGACTGATTTAGCATAATAAATATCATCTATGATAAGGCCTTTCTCTAAAAGAATATCAATCTGCTCATCGAGAGTCTTAAACGTTTTTTCCTTACCCTTCATACTATCACCTATTGTTAAATTATATCACAACAGACATTTAAATGGTACCTATTTTAAATGACAAAAATAAGTTATTTTTGTGAAGATTATGTGAAATAATTTATAACCCCTTTAGTTATCGTAGTAGCTAATAATTGCTGATAACTTTCATCCTGTAACTTCTTTCTTTCAAAAGTATTAGAGATAAAACCACATTCAACTAATACACCAGGAATTTTTAAATATTGATACATATAAATATTTGGCATTGGTTTAATACTACGAGGATAACTTATCATATTTAATTGTTCTTGTAAATAAGTTGCTAAAATCTTATTATTATCTCCTTCATAAAATACTTGAGCCCCACTATAACTAGAATCATCTAAATAATTTATATGAACCGATATATATAAATCAGCTTGAGAATCATTTATCAATTTTATCCGATTATCAAAATCACTTTTCTTTCTTCTACTAGCATCCGGAGAAGCTAAATCATAATCGCCTTCCCTTGTCATAATTACATCACTACCACTTTTGATAAGTTCATCTTTTAATTTAAAAGCAATCGCTAAATTAAGATCTTTTTCCAATACATTTTGATAACTAGTTCCAGCATCTTTGCCACCATGGCCAACATCAATGACAATTAATTTTCCACTTAATGGCAACATAGCAAAAGCTTGAGTAAAACCGACGGCAACAAATAAAAAGATTAAAACTATAAACTTCTTCATACTTAATTATATGTATTATTTTCATTAATATTATGAAAAAAACTTCATAACACGCGTTATGAAGTAAATAGCATATATTATCGTTTTGAGAATTGTGGAGCACGACGAGCTTTTTTCAAACCATATTTCTTACGTTCTTTAACTCTTGGATCACGTTTTACAAAACCAGCCTTCTTTAAAATTTTACGATAAGAATCTTCTCTAGTTTGATCTGTATTAGCATCATACTCGATTAATGCTCTAGTAATAGCTAATCTAGCAGCACCAGCTTGACCAGAAAAACCGCCACCCTTAACAACTACTTCAATATCGAATTTATCTTCATTATTTGTAACTGCTAATGGTTGTTTAATATCCATTACTAAAGTTTCATAAGGCATATATTCACTAACAGGAACACCATTAATAGTGATTTTACCTTTACCTGTTGTCATTCTAACTTGTGCGCTAGATCTTTTTCTACGACCGGTTGCAGTCCATACTTGTTTATTTGCCATGTAATTTCCTCCTATTTAACTTTCAATTCAACTGGTTTTTGAGCTACTTGTTCATATTTTTCATCTGCATAAACAAATAATTTCTTGCCCATTTGACGACCTAAAGGACCTTTTGGAAGCATTCCTTTTACAGCTCTTTCAATCATTTCTTCAGGATACTTTTCAAGCATTTCTCCTGCAGTTCTTTCTCTTAAACCACCAGCATAACGACTATGATTATAATAAACCTTATCAGCTAATTTTTTACCAGTTAAGTTAACTTTCTTAGCATTAATAACAATTACATAATCACCACAATCTACATGTGGAGTATAAGTTGGCTTATGTTTTCCTTTTAAAATAGTAGCAACTTTAGTTGCTAAACGACCTAAAGTCATATCTGTAGCATCGATTAAATACCATTTACGATCTACATTTTCCTTTTTTTGCATAAATGTTTTCATAATCTTTCCCTCTCAATTATATAGAAATAATTAACTTCCCACATCAAAAACCTCTACATAAATAAAATGTACCAGTTAAAAGTATATAAGAAAGTCATATAAAAGTCAAATAGTTTTCGCGATTTTTTTAAAGAAAAAATGACTTTAAAAGCCATTTATATCTAATAGTTTTTGGAAATCACCAATTTCCATTAAATTATCATCTAATCTAGTAATCACATTATCTCTTAAAATTTCATTATTTTTATTAACATAAATAATAGTTGGAATCTTAGTTACTAATCCTTCTTCAATATCTAATAAATTATTAATTGCCGATATCACATTATCATCATTTTTTATCGAATCAATATTAACATAATAAAATTTATCTTTTAAATCGTATTCTTCAATTAACTTTCGCATTTCCTTTTCTAAATTATATATTCCCTTATCACCAGTATAAGATATATAGATAAATCTTTCGCCAGTCATATTTTTTAACTCAGATAAATCTTCCTCAATATTAAAATCTTTTTCTACCATTTTTTTACTCACAAGATATGATTTTTGGATTTTAGAATTAGTAAACTGATCATATGTTGCATAACTAAAATAACCAATTAATAAAACCGTAATTATAAGTGTAACAGCAAGAACAAATTTTTTAAAGTCTTCTTCATATTTTTTTAAAGCCTTACTCTTAGCCTTAGCCATTAATATCAACCTACTTTCTGTTTTGATTATATCATAAGTATAAAAATTATGCAAAAAGTTAAAATAAATATATAGGTAAATTACATACACACTAAAAATAAAGTACATAAAATAAACTTAGGAGGATAAATATATGTTAATTGACGATTTTAATTTTTTTCTAGAAAATAATCAAAATAATTCCCAAGTAGTCTCTAAAGAACTAGGATATATACGAGGTAATATGTTTGCTAATGAATATGTTCCTTATAAAAATTATAAAGTAAGAGAATTAACTGCTAACAATAAAGAAGATGAATTACTTATAAGATTAAGTGAGGCAGAATTTGCATTAAATGATTTGAGCCTTTATTTAGACTTACATCCAGATAATAAAGAAATATATGATAAATTTAAAATGTATGTTAAAGAATATAAAGCTTGTTTAGATGAATATGAAAAAACATTTAGGCCTTTAGATTTATGTTCAACATATACTAATATGTATGATTATTATAAAAACCCATGGCCTTGGGATAATGATGGAGGAATAAAATATGTATAAGTATGAAAAACATTTAGCATTTCCGATAAATATCAAAAAAAAGGATTTAAAAATGGCTAAATACATTATAAGTGCACTAGGAGGGTACGCTGGAGAACTAGCAGCTGCTTTACGATATTTTTCCCAAAGTTTTGCTATGCCGGATGCGAAAGGAAAAGCGTTGTTAAATATGATAGCAACTGAAGAATTAGGCCATTGTGAAATGATAGCAACAATGTTTAGGCAATTAATTAAAGATGCTACATTAGAAGAACTAGAGGCAGTCGGATTAGCTGAATATTATACAGAACATGGAAAAGGAGTTTATCCTGTAAATCCATCTGGAGTACCATTTACAGTAGATTATTTTGCTTCAACTGGTAATCCAGTCGTTGATTTATGTGAAGACATGGCGGCAGAAGAAAAGGCTCGTGCGGGCTATGAAAACTTACTTAATTTAGCTACTGATCCAGATCTTATCCAACCATTATTATTTTTAAGACAAAGAGAAATTATCCATTATAATCGCTTTAAAGAATTATATGAAGATTATAAAAGTAAAAATATCGATAATAAAACTTTATTAAATTAGGACTAACTTATTTCCTAATTTTTTTTATACGTGTTATAATACCTAATTGGTTGAGATAATATTATAAGAATAGAAAGTAATATTATGCTAATAAATGGTTATAAATTAGATGAAGAACAAGAAGCAATTGTTCGTGATGAATCCCAACATTTACTTGTAGTTGCTGGAGCTGGTGCCGGTAAGACTCTTACTATTCTTGGTAAAATTAATTATTTAATTAATAATAAAAATTATCAAAAAAATGATATATTATGTATATCTTACACTAAAGATGCAGCTTTAAGTCTTAAAAACAAGATTATAAAAGAATTTAATATCGAAATAGATACTTTTACATTTCATAAATTAAGTATCGAAATTTTAAAAAGTTATAATGTAAACTTTACTATTACAGATAATGAAACATTAGATAGATGTATACATGAATATTTTTATATAGATACAATTTCTAATTTAAAACAAAGGCAATATGTTTCTAGCATATTAGATAGAAAATTTAAAAATAGTAATGATTACTTAAATTACTTAAATCAAAATTATGAAGAAATGCAAAAAAATGGTGAGCTAATAAATACTTTTATTCGACTATTCAAATGTAATAATAATGATGTTAAAAACTTTTATCTATATTTAAAAAATTCTCGATATCATATTTTTAGTTTCAAAAAAAGAAAAGCTTTTCTTTTAATAGTCTTAAATATTTATTTAAAATATCAACAATATCTTCTAGATAATAAGGAACTAGACTTTGATGATCTGATTACTAATGCTCGGGATATTATTATAGAAAAAGGAATTAAGACTCAATATAAATATATAATAATCGATGAATATCAAGACTCATCTTTAATTAGATTTCAATTAATAAATGCTATTCTTGCTAAAACTAATGCTAAATTAATGGTAGTTGGCGATGATTTCCAATCTATTTATCGTTTTTCAGGGTGTAGCTTAGATTTATTTGTTAACTTTAAAATTTATTTTCCTGATGCTAAAATTTTAAAAATAAATACCACCTATCGCAATAGTAAAGAATTAATAAAGATAGCCGGCGATTTTATTATGAAAAATAAACTTCAAATAAAAAAAGATTTAAAATCGCTTAAATCCCTAGCTTATCCAATTCAAATAATATATTATAAAAATTTAAAATTAGATTTTAAAAAAATTATTATTCAACTATTTAATACTTATGGTAATGACTTTTTAATTTTAGGAAGAAATAATAAAGATATAAATTTATTAATAAATAAAGATATTACTTATAAAGATAATAAAATTATTATTAAAAATTATGAAGAAATAAATATTACTTTTTTGACTATTCATCGTTCCAAGGGCTTAGAAAGTAATAACGTTTTTATAATAAATTTAGAAAATAGTATCTGTGGTTTACCTAGTAAGATGAAAAATAACACGATGCTTAATTATGTTAATAAAGTAGAAGAAAAATACCCCTATGGGGAAGAAAGAAGACTTTTTTATGTTGGTCTTACTCGAACTAAAAACTATTGTATTCTACTAGTTAATAAATCAAATGAATCAATATTTGTTAAAGAGTTAGTTAGAAGTTATAAAAAACAAATTAAAATTCATTATCTTTAGTGATTAAAGACAAGAATAAGTTGTTCCACGAACAGTAACCGTATATGGAAACTGATGATTAATATTCTTATTAACATAAGTTAAATCTAAATCAGATTTTCGACCATTATCAGCTACATCAACAACTGGAACCTTTATTCTTAAATAAAAATATTCACTATATTGCATATTAATTATTTCTGATAGATTTTCATCATAACTAGAAGTTTTTAGACAGTATGAGAAATTTTGCAAATCATATTTACCGTTTTGTAAATCCCATTTTTCTAACATATCATCTGTTCCATAGGCAACAAATGTTTCAGCAACAATCAACTTTTTTTGATTAGCTTTTTTAAAATCAAATAACAAACAAATGTTATTTTCATCTTCACACGTAGATAATTTATATAAATCATTTTCAATTATATCATTTTCAATTATATTAATTAAATTTGCTCGATTTATTGCATCTTCGTTACGACTTAAACTTAAATAATCCTCATATCGTAAATCTGATAATATATTAAATAAAAATATCATTACTATCGATAAAATTACTAATGCGGCGATTACTTCAGTTAAAGACATTCCTTTTCTATTTAATCTCATAAATAAGTACCTCTTATTACTAATTTTACATTACTATAATAATTTCTTACATCTTTTTTACAACATCTATTATTTACCATACTATAATTTGAAGGACATACTCCCGCAACCGGATCTTTGGTAACTTTACAATTATCTATTGCTTCTTCATACTCTATTATTATACGATAATCTGGATTATCAGGATCTTTATTGAAACCAAATAATGTTCTTAAGTAGTATATAGCATTCATACTTAAATTATCTAAAACTTCCCTATCAGCTGTATTACAGATTACATTACCATTATTATCCAGACAATCTTTAATTGACTCTACATCATAGGTAGTTATATAAATATGTTTAACATTTAGAGCATCAGAATTTATGACATTAGTACAAAAATTCATTTTTTGTTGTTCTTTAGGATCTATTTCACCATTATCGACTAACTCATATAAAGTTCGGTCACTACAATTAAATTCAAGAATTTTTCGCTTATATTCAGTTCGAGAATTTTCCTCCAGCATATATTCTTTAATATAATTTTCTATATTCAAAGACACAATAAAATTTTCTATATGATAAGTCGTATATATATAAGAAGTATCATCATACATTAACCTTCTTTTTTCTTCTGCTAAAATTTTATTAAAAGCTACTAAACTGGTTATCAGTACAACTGCAAGGACCACAGTTACAATAACAGTTTCTATAAAAGCAAAGCCTCTTTTATTCTTCATCATATCACTATCCTAATTAAATAATAACATATTTTAATTATAAAAAAAAGATTATACCTTATAATCTAAATCTTATCGGTTCGATTTTTAGTTAATCTCTTTCTAATAAAGTCAATAGGAATAATAGTTAAAGCCAAGATAATAGTAAACATTAATTCTTTAAATGTTAATCCGTAAGTTCTAAATAAAGGACCCCCATAATAAATCAAATATAATTGAATAATGATAATTAAAGAAAAAATTACTATAAAATGTTTATT
>CALVXQ010000021.1 GCA_944371435.1 uncultured Bacilli bacterium | reverse complement strand
ATTTGGGATATCAAATTACTTTTCTTTTTTAAAGAAAAATTTTCAATATCGATATTTTTAAAATAATTTAAGAAAGGCTGTTCTTTCAAAGATAGGGTTATTAAGTAACCTTTTTCACTAATTATTATGCCCAAGGGATTAGTTTTATATTTAAGTTTATTACTCGTATCTACAAGATAAGGTGTATCTAAGATTATCAATGTTTCTTCATTTCTTTTTTCAATTCGTGGTAATTCTTCTTCATCAAGCATTTTTATTAATAAATCTTTGTCAATCATTGTCTTTTCTACTACTTTATTAATTTCTTCTTGAGAAGGATTAATTAAATCTATCCAACATCCTTTTGTAATGTGATCTATATTAACTAATTTTTTTTCATTAACCCCGTATATATTTAACATTCTAACCACCTAAAAATATTTTATCATACAAATATAAAGTCTGATATGGTAATTTTATTAAAAATAGATTATTGACAGATAAGATAATGTTTTTTATTATTGTATATAATAGGGAGAAGTAGTATGAGTGATGATTATAAAATATATATTTTACAGATGTATTCTAAAACAATACCTTCCAGAATCATAAGATTACTTACTCATTATAAGTATACACATATTGCCATTTCTTTTGACAAAAATTGCAATACTATTTATAGTTTTGGAAGAAAAAAATTTGATTCAATTTTAAATGCGGGATTTAGTATCGAAAATAAGCGGGGAAAATTTTATCGTAAATTTAAGGAAACTTTATGTCGAATATATGAATTAAATGTTAGTAAAGAACAATATATTAAATTAAAAAAGGCAATTACGTCTGTAAAATTAGAATCTAGTAAATATAAATATGATTATATTGGAATAGTTGTTAGATATTTTAAAATACCAATTAGTTTTAGAAATAAATATGTATGTAGTTATTTTATTGCTGAATTACTGGAGAAGACAGGAGTATATAAGTTTAAAAAAGAATCTTATTTTATTGAACCTAAAGATTTCGAAAAATTAGATAATTTGAAATTGATATACACCGGTAAATATGTTAACTATAGTGTCAACTAGAAGGATCAAGATTAGTTAGTTATTTGTTTTTAAAATTAATCTGTGCTATTATATATGGACATTTTGGTGGTGTTTAATGATTATTAAAGTTAAAAATGTTGAAAATATTATTGCGGATAAAAAGCCTGTTAATATGGGTGCAACCAGTTTTATTTATGATTTTTCTAAGAATTATTATTTTAAGCTATTTTTTTCCAAGAGAAATGGTAGGAATTATCAAGATTTAAGAAGACATTATAATTTTTATAAGTTAAAAGTGTTAGAAATCTTAAGTCGATTAAATAATGTTCCTTATTTTATTAAACCAGTTCATATATTAAAATCTGATACTTCTTTATTAGGGTATACAACACTTAAAGTTAATGGGCAATCGTTAATTAAATTACCAGATGATACATACTTAATGCCCTTATTTAATTCGATTAATGAAATACGAAATACGATTTGGGAAATCGCTAAAAATAGGATTATTCCTTGTGATGTTGCTTGCCGTAATTTAATTTATGATGAAAATCACTTGTATTTATTAGACCTTGATGAAAGTGTTTTTAATACTCAGATAAGTTATGAGACTATATATATTGAAACAATGAATTATATTTTGGAATCTATTAAGTATATATTGGTTTCTGAGCTAGGAACGCTTAAATATTTTTCTAAATCTATAACAGATTTGGAAACGTTAGCAAGAGATTATGATGGTAGTTATTTAGAGGACGATAAGTTAAAAAGTTTAGATGCTAAATACCTTAATGGTGATTTGAATGATTACTCTCTATATTTTAAGACTTTATTAGAAATTATAAATAATCATAAAAATTGTGAGGTTCAAACCTTAGGCGATATGCGTAAGGCTATAAGAAGGAAAAGATAAACTTTAAGAATTTATTAATTCATGTTATACTTTTAGTGAGGTTAGATATGAAGTTAGAAGATATTAAAATTGCTTTAGATAGTTTACAGGAAAAAGAAGATACTATTAGGAGGTTGCTTTGACATCGAAAGTAAAGAAAAAAAGATTTCTGAATTAGAATCATTAATGAATCAAGAAGGCTTTTGGCAAGATGTAGAAAAATCGGCTAAGGTTAATCAAGAGGTAATAAACTTAAAAAAAGAAGTAACAACTTATCGTAAAGTAGATAAAGATTTACAGGATATGACTGAATTATTAAATATTGCGAAAACTGATCTTTCTATTCTACCGGAATTAGAAGAAAATTTGAATACGTTAAGCGGGTTAATTTCTGAGCTAGAGATAAAGACATTATTAAATGGTCCATATGATAGTTATAACTGCTTTTTGGAAATTCATCCGGGTGCTGGGGGAACTGAGGCTAATGATTGGGCCGGGATGCTTCTTAGAATGTATGAACGTTTTTGTGAAAAAAATAATTATCGGTATGAGATAATTGACTATCAAAAAGGTGAGGAAGCAGGAGTTAAATCAGTTACGATTAGAATTCAAGGATATTATCCTTATGGCTATTTTAAAGTTGAAAACGGTGTTCATAGATTAGTTAGAATCTCTCCCTTTGATGCTAATAAAAGAAGACATACTTCATTTGCTTCTGTAAGTGTAATTCCCGAGTTTGAGAAGGTAGAAGATATTGATATTAAAGAAAGTGATTTAAAAATAGACGTATACCATAGTAGTGGTGCTGGTGGTCAGTCTGTAAATACAAGTGATTCCGCAGTTAGGATAACCCACTTACCAACTAAAATAGTAGTTAGTTGTCAAATTGAAAGATCTCAGTTATTAAATAAAATGCGGGCAATGGAAATGTTAAAATCTAAGTTATACCAATTAGAATTAGAAAAAAAGAATGATGAATTAAATAAAGTAAAAGGCGTAGTTAGTAGTATTAATTTTGGTAGTCAAATTAGAAATTATGTCTTAGAACCATATACTTTAGTCAAAGATTTAAGAAGTGGTTATGAAACAGCGCAGGCCTTTAAAGTTCTTGATGGTGATATATTAGATATAATGGAGTCAGTTTTAAAAAAGGAGGGGTAAAAATTAAAAAGTATTTAAATTTCCTGGTTGGAATAGTATTGGCGGCACTTATTTTTAATGTTTTTTTTGTTCCAGATAATTTGGTAGCATCTGGTGTTAGTGGTCTATCGATTATTGTCGATTATATATTTGATTTTGATCCTTTTATCTTTATGTTAATAGTGAATGTTTTTCTTATTTTCGCTGCTTACTTTTTATTAGGAAAAAAAGATGCCATTAAAAGTGCTTTAGGTTCGCTTCTTTTTCCCATTTTTATTAAAATAACTAGTTATTTAATTCCTTATATTTCATTAAATGAGGTAGATACTTTAGTTAAATGCTTATTTGGGGGATTTTTGTATGGTTTTGCTTTTGGTTTGATTTTTAAAAGTGGTTTTAATACGGGTGGAACAGATATAATTGAAAGTATATTATCTAAGTATTTAAAAATATCCATGGATAAATCAATTATTTTAGTTGATGGGTTAATAGTAATTTTATGTGCTTATACTTTTGGCATTGAACATATGATTTATGCTCTTACAATTCTAATATGTATGAGTGTTTATGCCAATAAGTTTATGCTGGAAATTAATGATGATAAAGTTTTATTTGTAACAACTGGCAAAAGTAGGGAAGTAAAAGATTACTTAGCTAAGCATTATGATTATGGGATGACTTTATTCGATGCTCAAGGTGGGTATTCCCATAAAGAATTTCCTGTTTTAATGGTATCAGTAAAACGTAATTATTATTATGAGATAAAAGAACATATTTTATCTATCGATCCTAACGCATTTATTAGTGTTAGTAATTCTTATGAAACAGTTTACATAAATAAGGAAAAAAGAAATAAAGTAAAAAGGGCTTGATTAAAGTATTCTTTTTATGTAGAATACTTGTAAAGGGAGAAAACTATGCGGGAAACTATTCTTTATTTAAAGAGTATTTTAAAAGAAAATGATACGGTGGTTATCGGTGTTTCTGGTGGTCCGGATTCGATGTGTCTTTTATCTTTTCTAGATGAGAAGATAATTGGGGTAAAGCTTAATATAATTGTTGCCCATGTTAATCATAATGTAAGGATAGAATCGGCTAGTGAAGAAGAATTTGTAAAAGAGTTTGCTACCAGCAAAAAATATATCTTTGAATCATTGAAATTACCTAAAATAGAAGGAAATTTTGAAGCCGAAGCTCGTAAGCTGCGCTATAGATTTTTTGAAAAACTTGTAGATAAATATAATGCTAAGTACTTATTTACGGCTCATCATGGTGATGATTTAGTTGAAACGATTATTATGCGTCTTATTAGAGGCTCTTCTTTTAAAGGATATCATGGAATAGATTTAATAACTAAAGTCAAGAATTATTATTTAGTAAGACCTTTATTATATATGAATAAGAAAGAGATATTAGCTTATTTAGATAGTAATAAAATTAGTTACTGTCTAGATAAGACTAATGACTTGAATTTTAATACTCGTAATCGCATTCGTCATTTTGTATTACCAAGTTTACAAAAAGAAAATGGTAACGTTCATTTAAAATTTTTAGAGTTTAGTCAAAAAATAACAGCTATTTCCGACTTTATGGATAATTATGTTAATCGTATTTTAGCTAAAATATATCTTAATAATAGATTAAATCTATTGGCTTTTAAAGAATTAGATCCTTTAATTCAAAAAATGGCTTTAGAAATAATTTTACAGAGAATTTATAATAATGATTTATATTTAATTACTAATAGTAATTGTAAAGAAATATTGAAGTTGATAAATTCTTGTAAACCGAATGGTAAAGTTAAGTTACCGAATAATGTAAATTTTATTAAAGAGTATAATATTCTTTATTTAGCTAAAGATAAGCATAAGATAATGCATAATCCTGTTGAATTTACTGATTTAGTTAATTATAATGGCTTTGTTATTAAAAAAGTTGCAGCCTCATCAAGTAAGAGTAATTATGTTACTAGGTTATTAACTAGTGAAATAAAATTACCATTATATGTTCGAACTAGACAAGATGGCGATTTTATGTTGGTTAAGAATATGTTTGGTAAAAAGAAAATAAAAGATATTTTTATTAATGAAAAAATAGCTTTAGATAAACGTGATGAGTTACCGATTGTTGTTGATAGTAATAATACTATTATTTGGATACCAGGAGTAAAAAAATCTAAATTTGATAAAGAAAAAAATGAAAAGTATGATATAATACTAAAGTGCGAAAAAGAAGGAGAAATTTATGAATAAAAAAAATAAAAATACTTTTATGCAGATGCTACCATATATAATTTTAGTTGGTGTTATAATTTGTGTTTTATTTTTGTATGGCGGCACGCAAACAAAGATATATGAGTTAAAAACTGGTGAATTGTTAAGTTACCTAAATTCTGGAGAAGTTACAGAAATGACTATAACTCCTAAGAGCAGTGAATCAGTCTATTATATTAATGGTAAATTGGATAGTTATAATGATAATGAATATTTTACCGTTAAAGTAATTGGGGAACAGATGGATGTAGTTACAAACTATGCTGAAACCCATAATCTAGATTTGTATGATACAAATAAGGATCCAGGTTCTAGTAATCTGCTATATATTGTTGTAAATATTTTACCTATCGTAATTATTTCCTTTTTAGCTTATTACTTATTTATAAAATTAGCATCAGGAAACAATAAATCAATGGATTTTGGTCGTTCACGTGCAAAGTTAAGTGAAGACGGTGGTAAAGTAAGATTTTCTGATGTTGCTGGGTTAAAGGAAGAAAAAGAAGAAGTTGCTGAACTAATTGATTTCTTAAAAAATCCTAAAAAATTCCAAAAACTAGGAGCAAGAATTCCAAAAGGTGTTTTATTAGTAGGGCCTCCCGGAACTGGTAAAACTTTATTAGCTAAGGCTGTAGCTGGTGAGGCTAATGTACCTTTTTACTATATATCAGGATCAGATTTTGTTGAATTATTTGTTGGTGTAGGTGCATCACGTGTTCGTGATATGTTCAAGCAGGCAAAGCAAACAGCACCATGCTTAATCTTTATTGATGAGATAGATGCTGTTGGACGCCAAAGAGGTTCTGGTATCGGTGGTGGTCATGACGAAAGAGAGCAAACTTTAAATCAGTTACTTACCGAGATGGATGGGTTTGGTGCTAATGAAGGAATTATTATAATTGCTGCTACCAATAGACCGGATGTATTAGATCCAGCTTTACTAAGACCAGGTCGTTTTGACCGTCAAGTTACAGTTAGTTTGCCAGATGCTAAAGAAAGAGAAGAAATTTTGAAAGTTCATGCTCGTGGTAAAACATTTAGTGATGACGTTAATTTGACTGCTATATCTCAAAGAACACCAGGGTTTAGTGGAGCCGATTTAGAAAATCTATTAAACGAAGCTGCTTTGTTAGCAGTTAGAAGAAATAAAAATGAAATAACAATGGATGAAGTAGATGAGGCTACCGATCGTGTTTTAATGGGACCTGCTAAGACTTCACGTAAGATAACTGAAAAAGAAAAAAGACTTGTGGCAATTCACGAGTCAGGGCATGCTGTTATCGGTATAAAACTAGCTGATGCTCAAGAGGTACACAAAATTACTATTATTCCAAGAGGTGTTGCTGGCGGATATACCATGATGTTGCCTAAGGAAGAAAAAATTGGTATTATGACCAAAGAAGAGTTAGAATGTCAAATAACTGGTTTATTAGGTGGTCGTGCTTCCGAAAAATTATTCTTGAATGTTACGACAACTGGAGCCTCTGATGACTTTAAACGGGCTACACGTATTGCACGTAGTATGGTAACTGAATACGGAATGTCTGAGTTAGGGCCAATGCAGTTAGAAGAAAAATCTGAAGGTGTATTCTTAGGTCGTGATTATAATAAACAAAAGAATTTCTCTGATCAAGTTGCTTTAGAAATTGATAAAGCTGTTCGTAAAATTATTGAAGAATGTTATGATAAAGCAACAAAAATTTTAAAAGAGAATGAGAAACTTGTTAAGCAAATAGCCGATGCTTTAGTTGAAAATGAAACATTAACTAAAGAGCAAATTGAGTGTATTGTTGAAACAGGAAAGATTTGTCCTGTTAAACCAGAAACTACTACGGAACCAACAATGGTTAAACTAAGAGAAATTGCTAAAGCAAAGAAGATTAAAAATTATAATAAAATGACAAGAGAAGAATTAGAAAAAGCTATAGAAGAGTTGGATAAATAATCTAATTCTTTTTATTTTTAAAAATTATTATGATATACTCATTTTGGAGGCTATGAAATGATTAGAAAAATTAATAATAATAAAAGATTAGTTATATCACATATCGATGATATTGATGGTATGGGAAGTGTTATTTTAGCTAATGTTTTTTGGAATAGTGAAGTGGATTATATTCTTTGTACTATTCCGGATATAGCAGAGATTTTAAAAGAAATTTGGTTTAATTATGAAAATATATATATTTGTGATTTACCACTTGATTCGAGTGCTATAGATTTAATTGCCGGAAATAATGAATTAAAGGAAAAAATAAAGCATTTCGATCATCATGCTAGTGAGTTAGAAAATGCTCAAAAATATTCCTTTATAAATGAAGTTGTTTATATAAATGATAAGATGACTAGTGGGACGGAGTTATTTTATAATTATTTATTAAGTTTAAATAAGAAATGTATAATTAATCAGGATTATTTTAAAGAATTTGTTGAAGCAACTAGATGTGCCGATGTTTGGGATTTAAATAGTCCGTTTATTAATTTAGGTAGGGCTTTAGGAACATTACATAGTATTTTGGGACCACAAGCTTATATTTCTATTTTTTCTAGTGCTAAGATTCAAAAACATTTTATTATTGATGAAATGTACTTAAATATTATTAATAGTGCTGATAATGCTAAAGAAAACTATGTAAATTCTTGTCTAGAAAATGTTTTATTAACTAATTATCAAAATTATAAGATTGCTGTATCACTATCTGAAAATTATCGTTCTTTTGTTGGTAATGCCATAGCAAGTAAGTATCAAGATACAATTGATTTTGTATTAATAATAAATTTGCAAAAAATGAAATGTTCTTTAAGAGGGGTAAAAGATAATATTGATTTAGGTGAGATTGCTAAAAGTTTTGCTAAAAATGGTGGTGGTCATAAAAAAGCAGCTGGATTTTTTATTAATGCAGAATGTATTGATATAATAGAGAAATTTGTTTTAGAATATATTAAGAGTAAAAAATAAGACAAAATATATTTTATATGATAAAATAAAATTGTAAGACAAAGGTGGTAGGATATGACAAAGATAATTGCATTAGTTAATCAAAAAGGAGGCGTCGGTAAAACAACTACAAGTATTAATTTATCAGCAGCTTTAGGAAAAGAAGGTAAGAAGACACTTTTAATTGATTTAGATCCTCAAGGTAATGCTTCAACTGGGTTAGGATTAAATAATGGTGATATTAAGCATGATATTTATGATGTTATGACTGGAGCTTGTGAGGCAGCCGATGCGGTTATTAAAACTAAGTTTAAAAATTTATCTATAATACCGGCGACATTAAATTTAGCTGGTGTTGATGTTGAATTTGTAAAAGCCATGTTAGAAGATTCTAATTTTCGTCAAAACGAACAATTAAAGTTAAGTTTAGAACCTTTAATGGATAAATATGATTATATTATAATCGATTGTCAACCATCTTTAGGTATTACTACAATGAATGCCTTAGTGGCTGCTAATTCGGTTATCATTCCTGTTCAATGTGAGTTTTTTGCTTTAGAAGGTATTACACAGCTTTTAAATTCGATTATTATGGTTCAGTCTAATATGAATCCTGGACTTAGAATAGAAGGAGTCTTATTAACAATGTTGGATGGGCGAACTAATATTGGTTTAGAAGTTATTGAAGAAATTAGAGGTTATTTTAAAAATAAAGTGTTTAATACGATTATTCCCCGTCTTGTCCGTTTGGTAGAAGCTCCAAGCCATGGCAAGCCAATTAGTGATTATGATCCTGAGAGTAGAGCTACATTAGCTTATCAAAATTTAGCTAAGGAGGTAATTAGTAGAAATGGAAACTAAAAGAAAAGCTTTAGGAAAGGGCTTAGAGCAATTATTTACAAATGAACGAATCGATTTTGATAACTTTGAAAAGGGGTTAGTTGAAGAATCTAGACCGAATGAAATTAAAGAAATAAAATTGAGTGAAATTAGAAGTAATCCTTATCAACCTAGAAAAATATTTGATGATGAGTCATTGCAGGAGCTTGCTGATTCAATAAAGGAGCATGGTGTTGTTCAACCTGTAATTGTTAAAAAAAGTATTAAAGGCTATGAATTGGTTGCTGGTGAAAGAAGAACAAGAGCATGTCGGATTGCTGGATTAAAAACGGTACCAGCAGTTATAAAGGATTTTAATGATCAAGAAATGATGGAAATTGCTTTAATTGAAAATATTCAAAGAGAAAATTTAAACCCTATCGAGGAAGCTATGGCTTACGATGCTATTATTCATAGTTATAATTTAACTCAAGAAGATGTTGCTAAAAAGTTTGGCAAAAGTAGAACTTATATAACAAATCTTTTAGGGTTATTAAAATTACCAGAAGAGACACGCAAATATGTTGAAGAAAAGAAGTTATCAATGTCTCATGCTCGTGCATTGTCTAAGTTAGAAGATAAAGATGAAATTAATCGTTTAGCTGCTAAAATTGTTGATGAGGGATTAAATGTTAGAGCGATAGAAAATATTGCCAGAGATATTAATAGTCCTAAAAAATTAACATTACCCCATAAAAATGTTAATAGTAAGTATAGTATATATGAAGATATTATGCGCGAAAAAATTGGTACAAAAGTAAAAATTACTAATAAAAAGATTGAAATACCATTTTCATCAGCTAAAGAATTAGAAAAAATATTAGAGATTTTAAAAATAGAGGTAGATAATTAGAATGAACGCTATAGAAAAAATTTTAGAGTGGATAATAGATGTTATTACTTTAAAACAGATTTATGTTCCTTTAATATCTGTTTTTCTAGGTATTTTAGTATATAAAGTAATACGTAAAGCTTTAGGAAGATTTATTCACGGAGGGAAAAATAGTTATGATACTAAGAAGATTAAAACAATTATTGAATTAGTATCTAATATTTGTAAGTACATAATAGTAATTATAGTAGGTGTTATTATTTTAGAGGCTTATGGTATCGATACAGTTTCTATTATAGCCGGATTAGGAGTATTATCGGCGGTAATTGGCTTAGCATTTCAAGATACTTTAAAAGACTTTATTAACGGTGTAACTATAATTTTAGAAAATTATTATATCGTTGGTGATAGTATAATATACAAGGATTTTACGGGTGAAGTTATCGAATTGGGCTTAAAGAGTACTAAGATTAAAGATTGTACTGGTCAAGTTATGACTATAGCTAATAGAAATATAAATGAGATAATAAATATATCGCAAAAAAAATCTACTATTGTATTAAAGGTATTAACTGATTATCGTGAGAATATTGATGATGTGGAGAGTGCTATTAAAGATATTATCCCCTTGTTAAATAAAATAAAATATGTTACAAATAATAGTGCTGTTTATTTAGGAATTGACGAAATAAATAGTAATAGTGTGACGTATTTACTTAATATTGAATGTATTCAAGACCAAAAATATCAAGTAAAGCGTGATGCTTTAAAAATAATTAAAACTGAATTTGATAAGAAAGGGATAAAAGTTCCTTATCAACAAATAGAGGTGCGTAATGAAAAATAATTATAAACTTGGTAGTCTTGTTATGATGAAAAAAGGTCATCCTTGTGGCAATAATGAATGGAAAATTATAAGACTAGGTGTTGATATTAAAATTAAATGTACAAAGTGTGGAAGAGAAGTTATGCTTGATAGATTAGAGTTTGAAAAAAAATTAAAAAAAGTTTTAGGTGAAGAAAATGGAAAATAAAAAAATACGCCTTAAATTAAATCCAGTAATGACTTTAGTAATTTTAATTGCTTTAACTATTGTTTTAAGCGGGGTATTATCATTATTTGGTCTGGAAGCTTCTTATAACGAAGTTAACGAAATAACAAATACTTATGATAGTATTTGGGTATCAGTTGAATCACTTTTTAATTTAAGTGGTATTAAATATATTTTTGAATCAACAATTGCTAATTTTGCAGCTTTTACTCCTTTATCTATGTTGTTAATAATTTTAATTGGTATCGGTATAATGGAAAAGAGTGGTTTTCTAAAAACATCTTTTAATATCTTAACACGAAGAACTCAGAAAAAAACAATTACTTTCGTTATGGTACTAATCTGTATATTATTTTCAATTGCGGGAGATATTGGGTATGTGGTTATGATTCCTTTGAGTGCTCTTATTTTCTATCATGGTCGTCGTAATCCCCTTATTGGTATTGTTGCTTCATTTGCCGCTCTTAGCTGTGGAAGTGGTCTTAGCTTATTTTTGACTAGTATGGATTCTAGTTTATTGAAAGAAACAACTGCTGCCGCACACATTTTAGATGCTAATTATACTATTTCCTCATGGGCCTTTATTATTATAATGCTTGTTTCGATAATAGCATTGGCAGTCGTAATTACGGTAATTACGGAAAGAGTAACAATGAGTAAAGTTAATAAATATGAATTTAAGGAAGAGAAAAAAGAACTGCGTTTAACTAAAAGAGAAATTAGAGGTTTATTATTTTCTTTAACTATGGGTGGGTTATATTTATTAATATTTATTTATAATATTATTCCTGGTTTGCCTTTTAGTGGCAATTTACTAGATTATACCCAAGAAGTATACATAGATAAATTATTTAGTTCAAATTCTTTCTTTTCGCAAGGATTTGTCTTTATAATAACAATTTTATTTGTAATTTTTGGCTTATTTTATGGGATTGGCGCTAAGACAATAAAAAATCATAATGACTTTTGTTCATTTTTAACCCATTCTTTAGATGGTATTGGTAGACCAATCTTATTAATATTTTTAGCTTCTGTATTAATTAATGTCTTTAAGAAAACAAATATCGGTACTGTTTTATGTGCAATAGTGGCTAATATTGTTGATAATAGTACTTTTACCGGAATACCTTTAATAATTTTGTTATTCATCGGTGTTGCTGTTGTAACTTTATTTCTACCAAATTCTTTAAATAGATGGACAATTTTAGCTGGTTCTTGTGTACCTAAATTAATGAGTAGTGGAGTATCTCCAGAATTTTGTCAGATAATATTAAGGTTTGCTGAGTGTGCTTTTTATGGATTAACACCTATTATGGCTTATTATATAATTTATTTAGCTTATTTAGAAAAATATAATCAATCTCAAGAGCCTATTTCTTTATTTACTACTATAAAGTACCAATTACCATATTCACTAGCAACGTTTGTTTTGTTACTTGTAATAATTATTTTATGGTATGTTATTGGCTTACCTCTAGGAATTGGTGCTATGCCTAATATTTAGGTATAGTTTTTTTATTGCTAAAAAAAATATTTTCTTTTATAATATCTTAAGAAATGAGAGTGATTTAGATGTCATTAAAAGCTGGTATAGTAGGACTACCAAATGTGGGTAAATCTACTTTGTTTAATGCCATAACTAAAAAAAATATTTTAGCAGCAAATTATCCATTTGCCACTATCGATCCTAATGTTGGAGTAGTAACTGTTCCTGATAGTAGGTTAGAGTTTCTAGAAAATTTATATATGCCAGAAAGGACAATTCCTACTACTTATGAGTTTACAGATATAGCAGGACTAGTAAAGGGAGCTTCAACTGGTGAAGGATTAGGAAATCGTTTTTTAGCTCATATAAGAGAAACTGATGCTATTGTCGAGGTTGTTAGATGCTTTGATGATCCCGATATAATTCATGTGGAGGGAAATTGTGATCCGATTCGTGATATTGAAATTATAAATGTTGAATTAATATTAGCTGATTTAGAAATTGTGGAAAATAGAATAAATAAAATTCAGAAAAAAGCTGAAACAACTAAGGATAAAGAAGCTTTAAAAGAATTGGATGCTTTAAAGAAATGCCAACAATCACTTTTAAATAATATACCATTAAGAAGAATTGAACTTGACGATGAAGAAAAGCTACTTATAAAAAATTATAATTTTATTACTTTAAAACCGATTATTTACGTAGCTAATGTTTCCGAAGATGACGTTATTATTGGCGAAAATAAGTATACTAAATTAGTAAAAGATTATGCTAGCAAAGAAAATGCCTCTGTTGTTGTAATGTGTTGCAAAATGGAATCAGAACTTGCAGAATTAAATGATGATGACAAAAAACGTTTCTTAGCAGAATTAGGTATTAGTTATAGCGGTTTAGATAAGTTAATATTTGCTACTTACGATTTATTGGGACTCCAAACATTTTTTACTGTTGGCAAAGATGAGGTACGAGCTTGGACTTTTAAAAAAGGAATGAAAGCTCCTGAATGTGCAGGATTAATTCATAGTGATTTTCAAAGAGGATTTATTAAAGCTGAGGTAACTAGTTTTAATGATTTAGAAGAATTAGGAAGTGAAAAAAAAGTTCAAGAAGCAGGTAAAAAACGTCTTGAAGGTAAGGATTATTTAATGCAAGATGGAGATATTGTCTTATTTAGATTTAATGTTTAATATTACATTTTAATTACACTTTTGTTACATAATTAGTAGATAAAGTTTACAATATTAGGAATAAAATATATGTAATAATATAAATATGTAAACCAAAAGGAGGATTAAGATGGAAAGTAGAGTTAAATGGTTTAATAATGAAAAGGGATTTGGATTTTTAGAAAATGGCAATAGTGAAGATATATTTGTTCATTATTCGCAAATAGTTTGTGATGGATATAAAACTTTAAAAGAGGGAGAAAGGGTAACTTTTAATTTAATTGAAACCCCTAAAGGGCTGCAGGCTAAGAACGTTGAATCTATTCATGATTTAGTTAATAATAAATAGTATGGAAATTAAAGAAAAAGAAGCTTTTATTAAAGATTTGCAAAATTTATCGAATGCCTTAATTGAAGATACTTTAATAAGTATAAGTAAAGAAATAATCAATCTTTCTAATTATCAAACACTATATATAGAGGAACTAAAAAGAAGAAAATATGGAAAATAAAAAGAAGCAATACAGCTTCCTTTTTTTACGATTATTATTTTGTTTTTTCGTCTTTATTTGTTTTTTTCTTTAAATATTTTTTATTTATTAATTTTACCTTAACGCCCTTTTCTCTTGCGAAACATTTTTTTACTCCATCAGGTAAATTCTTTTTATATACTTTCATAGTTCACCTCACATTTAATCTTCGGATATTATATCACAGTTTCATTGTGATTGAAATAAATTTCTAGTTTAAAAATTAGTTTTTAGTCAATTTTAA
>CALVXQ010000020.1 GCA_944371435.1 uncultured Bacilli bacterium | reverse complement strand
CCTTCATTACCTAATCCTTCAGCATCTGATAAAGGTAGATTATTAGTAGTAATAGTATTTCCTTTAGTAGAAGATAAAACTAAAGTGCCACTTTCTACTACTTGAACTTGATTAGATTCATCGACCTGCATAAACAACGAATAACTTACACCTAATATAATTAAGACCATTACAATCACAGATACTAGAATAATAGATGTTTGTTTTTTTAATATGTTTTGATAATTCATATCATAACCTCTATTCTTACTAATTTAATAATAACATAAATATTTATTGTAAACAATGAAAAAATTAGGAATAAAGGAACCATTAATAATTTTAAAAAACACTCTATAATTAGTAGAATGCTTTAAATTGTTGCCGAAAATTATATCTAAAAAGAAATATTTCATTATTTTTTACATTTATAATTTTCTCTAGAACATTTAATTATTTCAGTCCTCCTAAACATCTATTTACATAAAGTTTATTATCATAAAAAAGACTAAGATTTACGACATATAAATCGTCTTAGTCTTTATATAAATATTATGTTCAATTAATTTTTCCCAGCAGATTTAATTGCAGCTTGTGCCACAAAATACTTAGGAATACTATAAAGAACGATATACCGTTCTGTTTTGACTAAAATAACTTATTTTTTTCTAAAATATTTTACTAACTATATTATCTATTTTTTCCTCTGACATTTTACATCTTTCTAATGTTATACAATATATACACATTCTTACTAGTTCATATGCTATTACTTCTATATCAGTAAAAGCATTAGCAGAACTTCCATGTGAAATAGCATTTCTTCTTTCTTTAAATTTGTCAGCTAAAACTCCATCTTTTATTTTGGTAATTTGATAATTATTTAGCATTAACTTCTTTTTATTAGAAATAATCTCTTTATATTTTCTTAAAGAGTATGTTACTTTTTCTGACAAACTCCCCTCCATTTTGCTAATAATTTTATTAAAATAGTTACATTCTTTTATAATCTTTTTATTATATTTTATATCTTTCTCTTTTTTTATTGCTAAATTAGCATTATTCTTCTTATTTGATAAACATTTCAATAACGCTTTTTTTACAGCATTATATTCTTCACTCGTCTTTGCTTTGAATTTTGGATACAATTTATCAAATTCAGATTCAAATGCTCTAGCAACATTAACATATTTATCATTATCCACATAATTATTATCTGATATACTTAATGGGTAATATTCTGTCAAAAAATCCTTATTAGTAACTAACTTATATATTTTCGAAAATTTATTGTCTAAATCTTCTAAATGAATTGAATTATTAGCTTTATCTAAATCATATTTCTCATCAGGATCTACAAAATGGAATTCAAATTTAAATTCTTCGTTTCTAATATCATCTCGTTTTATTCCGTAGTTTACCGGAATAGTAGTATATGCTGTAACTTTATTAAATTTTATATATTTTCTATTATTTATAAAAGAAAAGAATTTTTTTACCTTTAAATAATACTCAACAATTTCATCTATGTTTTGTTTAGTATTAAATTCAATTTCTAAAAATGATTCAACATCAAGAACAACATTAATATTAGAACTAAAAGGAATTTTCCATGCTACTCCAAATTTAAATACATCTTTATTAATAATAAAATTATCTGTTTTAAGTTTATTTTTATTCAACTCTAAAATTATATCGTTTGACTGAAAAAAATCACTGGTTTTAATTATTCTTTTTGGATAATAGAATCTATCTAAACATTCACCGAAAAATCTTATTTTACTAATTTCTTCACATTTAGGAAGTGGACTTACTCCATTGGCTTTGCAAATAACATATCCAGGTACAAACGCTTGTAATATTCCTCTTCCCATATGTGAAAATTTAACATGAATAAAACAAATATAAAAACCATTATTAGTAGTACCTTCAACATTTACTCGTTCAAATTTATCTTTACTACCTATATTTTTAAAATGCCATTTTGTATAATCTTCTAATTCATCAGGAATAATAACTAAAACATTGTTTCTAAAATCGAATTTGTATTTTATGTTATTAAATATTAAATCACCACAATATGTTTGATCCATGAGACCATCTCCTTCTTATATTATACCACTGAATATTATTTTTCCTTATATTCCACAACAAAGCAATCTGATTTACTCTTACCACTTATTTCTAACTTTATTGTTTCATTCATAAAATTTAACTTCCATTCAAAATAATCTTTATGAACTATTATTTTATCTACAAATTCTTCTATTACTTTTTCATCAACACCATTATAACTAATATCTAATAATTTACGAATATTATTTTTTATTTTTTCAATTCTTACCTCTAATGGTTCAATTGATTTATATTCTTTTTCTAATTCGCTAATTTCTATTTTATATTTTTCTATTCTATTTGATAACTTCTTTTGGAATATATCATACATTGTTATATTTATTGTTTCATCTAAATATGTATCAATTAGTTTATCTAATTTTGCTGTTTCCTTTTTTATTAATTGATTTAATTTATCAATTCTTTGTTTTATTTTCTTCTCTGGATGATCATCTATCTTCACTCCATTCATTAATTTATTAACTAATTCTTTTCTATTATCCGTATCTTGTGTAAGCTTTGTAAAAATTGCTTCAGCCATAAATTGTAATTTCCACTCTTGAACTTCTTTTACTTCACACGATTTATAATCAGTATTTTTATATTTACTATCATGATGCATTTTTCTGTTATAGCAAACATAAGAAAATGTGGTGTTAGTTTTATTCCTATGATAAACTCTTCTATTAAAATTATATCCACATTCACATATTAGCTTTTTACTCCAAATATTTTTAGCTGTTCCTTTAGCTCGTCTGATACCAAGTTTAATCTGTTTTGAATGGCCATCCATTATTTCCTGAACTTTTTTAAAGTCCTCTTTTGATACAAGAGGCTCATGTTTACCTTCTACAATTACTTGCTCTACTTCTCCATAATTCATTTTAGGCTTTTGTTCTAGATAATCTGGTATATAAGATTTTCTATAAACTATTGTTCCTGAATAAAATGGGTTTCTTAATACTCTTGATATGTAAGACGGACTCCAGTTAGTTAGCCCGGTTGATGTTTTTACTTCTTTCCTTGTTAATTCATCTGCTATAGAAACTGTTCCCTTCCCATTTAAATACTCTGAATAAATAAATCTTACTACTTCAGCTTGTTCTTCATTAACTACTAAATCTTTACCTACTTTATCATATCCAAGTATATTACCTGTTCCATAGAACACTCCATTTTGAAATGAAATCATTTGGCCAGCTTTTACTCTTTGAGAAGTTTTTTTACTTTCATTTTGAGCAAGTGTTGCCATTATTGTAAGTTTTAACTCTCCATCTTCATCATTAAATGTCCATATATTATCTTCAGTAAAATAAACTTCAACTCCTATCTTCTTTAGCCTCCTAGTTTCTTGTAAAGTATCAACTGTGTTTCTTGCAAATCTTGATACTTCACGAGTAACTATTAAATCAAATTTACCTTCTTTAGCGTCTTCTAGCATCCTCATAAAATTTTTTCTCTTCTTAGTAGAAGTGCCAGTTATACCCTCATCGATATATCTATCATATAGAATCCAATCAGGATGTTGTTTTAAAATACTATCATAGTATTGGACTTGATTATCTAAAGCCGATAATTGAGCTTCATGTTCTGTTGAAACTCTTGCATATATTGCTACCTTTCTTTTCATTAAATCACCTCTACAAAAACTTTATCATTTTTTATAAATAATTATTAGGATGCGATTTTAGACATAAGAAAAAGAAGTATTCCTACTTCTTTATCGCATTTGACATTGATTATTTGTATGTATCTTCAATTAGCTGTATTTCTTCATCTGTTAAATTATAAGCTTTGTATAATATCTTATCAATTATATCTATTTTTTCTTTATCATTATTATAAATGATTATTTTAGCATAGTTATCTATCAAATTTCTGTCTATTTCAGAAATATTCTTTATAGGCAATTCATCTATTTCATAACCATTAACATTACTATTTGTACTCATCTTTTTAAAATACCAATTTATTATTTTTGAATTTAAAAAACCTATAAGAAAATAAATATATTTCTCATTTGGTATTAAATAATTAACAGAATTAGCACAAAAACTATTTTCTGGTATGTACGCCATTTTTAGTCTATATTTTTCATTAATACCTGTAATTCCCTGCATTCCAATTCTTTGTTTCTTATAATGTTCAGCTCTTTCACCTTTATTGTTATCTAGGTATTTATCTTTTAATAAATAAAATAATTCTCCTTGACTAATATCTTTAATTATTTCATATTTTTGAATTTGAGCGCCTCTTAATAATGGTTGCATATCTGAATTTGAAGTAATAAATTGTTTTTGTAATGAAATATCAACTTCACCTGTATAACATTTTGAATACTCAATTAATCTAGTTGAATCTTCACATATCTTTTCTAATAACTTTAATTCTTTTTCATCAACTAATGGAATATTTAAAGTTTTTTCAGAAATTTTATTAATTGATTTAATTTCAATAGGAGTTTTAACATTGTTCTCATCAACATACCTATCATTATTTATTCTTAAATCAAATGAAGCATTTTTTTTAGGTTTTATTTTTATGAAAGATGTAATACAAACAGACATTTTAACATTTTCAAATACTCTCTTTTTTGCATTATCTCTTTCTGGAAATGCTTCGATAAAATCTATTTTAGTATTATCAAATAAATATTTTCTAACACCAAAAGCACTTAAATCACACATAAATGCAAGTGGATAAATCAAAGAACATCTTCCACCACTTTTTAATAATTTATTAGATAAACATATAAATAATCTATATATATTTATAACTCCTCCTCTAGCCGGAGCATACAATAAACTATTCTTATAATATTCATATTGGTTTATAGATGAATTTATACTTGTAGTTTGATTTTGTTTTTTATTGATGAGTCCATATGGTGGATTTCCAATAATTATATCAAATCCTTCGAATACAAGATCATTTGAAATAATTTCTGGAAATTCAATTGCCCATTCAAATGCATCTTGATATTTAAGATAATTATTCAATTGATCAGTTTCTCCGAAAAGTGTTAATTGTACATAATTGGAATACATTTTGTTTTTTAATATTCTAATTATTGTTTTTAACTGTTTTTTTCTATTTTTATCATTTTCAGACTTATACACTTTTACAGCATTTTTATATTCTCTTAAAGTATTTTTTTCATCTTTATCTATTGAACTTCTAGATCCTATTTTTAAACCAGGAGTATAATCTAGTTTACTTATTAAGGAATTCCCCACTTTTATATTAATATCAATATTTGGTAATGTTTCCATTACGTTGTTTTTATAATAAGCATTTTTTAACAGTTCAATCCATAATCTTAATTGACAAATATAAACAGCTTTACTATTAATATCAACTCCAAATAATGATTGTTCAATTATTCTTCTTTTTTCATTAAATAAAGTTTCTTGTATTTTTTGCGATTCTAAATTATTTTTATCATATCTAAACAAATTACCTTGAGCATCAGTTACTTTTAGTGTATCATCTTGTACAAAAATTTCGCAATTTCTTAACAATTCTTTACTATTATTAATAAATATAATCCCCAACCTTGCTTTAATTGCTATTATTTGATTTAAAGATGATACTAAAAAATGACCTGAACCGACAGCTGGATCACAAATAGTAATTGAATCTACAATTTTATTAATTTTTTCAGTTAATTCCAAACTCGGATTAAATGACAATTTAAACCTTATATCATCAATATCCTTACAATCCCATTCTAACTCTTTATTTATTTTTTCAATAATAGTCTTTTTAATAATATCTCCAGCCATAAATTCAGTAATCGGACTAGGTGTATAAAATGAACCATCTTTATAGCCATTAATTTTTTCAAAGATTAATCCTAAAACTGAAGCATCAATAATATCATCTTTTTCATGGTAAATACCATCCTCATCAGATTCTGCACCAAAAATATAACAATTAAAAAAGTCAATAACATATTTTAATAATTCTTCTTCTGTATTACCTTTTTTACCCAAAACTGAATTATTTTTTAATTTTATTTGAAGATTTCTAATTTCATTAATATTAATATCAGCTGATTCAATTTCTTGACGTTCAAATAAAGAACTATTCAAATATGGTATCTCATAAAACAAATTGTAGAATTCATTAACTTCTCTTTCTTTTCTGCCCAACACATTAAAAAATAAGTTTTGTAAATCATCAAAAGATTTAATCTTATCATTAGATAAAATTTTATATTTTGATGAATCTCCATTAAATAATCTTAACTGTCCTTCAAATAATTTTATAAATAATAGTCTGTCTAGCCAAATAATAATTAATTCAAATGTTTTATCGATAGATTCTTCTTCACTTCTGTCTTTATCATCTTTAAATTTGTGATATAACTGATCAGCAAATGAGTTTTTAATAGTATGATCTATTACGATTATATTTTTATTTGATTTAGCCGACTCCTTAACTTCTTTCAAACCCATTATATATAATAATTCTTGATAAAATTTTTCGTTTAATGTATTTGAACGAATGACACCTGTATATTTTTCTTTTAATAAGAACGTTCTATTAAATATCTTATATAAATATTTCTCAAATCTTTTTTTAGAAATAATATTTTGAACATTAAAGTATAAATAATCTAATTTTTCATTTATATTTATTTTTTCATAATATTCTTTTATTTCTTCATAAAACTTAGAAATATCTTTTGCATATGTAAGTTGATTATTTTTATACTTAAAGTACATATTTTCTAAATAACCATCACAAAACCTTTGTAAATCGTTTGCGTTAAACATAAACCAATTTAATCCGTCAGTTACTATTAATCGTCTTAATTCAACTCTTTTATGCATTTTTACTTTTTGTTCTGAAGTATCTCTAGTAGATTCTAAAAAATAGTATGTTAATTCCCATAATGCTTTTTTATTAATACTATCTTCATCGAGCATTTCAGCTTTATTTTTTATTTTTTTAGTTTCAATTATTACATTTAAATCACCATTTGTTTTAATAGTGCTATCAATATATTGATCAGTATTAATTGAATATTTGTTATCCTGATAAAAATTATCTTTTAAAAAGGTGTTTACAATGTTTTTTATATGTTCTTCATTTTCGTTATTATTATTGGCAAATTTAATTTTTTCAATATAATCTTCTAACACATTATGAAATTTTAACAAATTTTCATCTAATACTGGTTCGGAATAATAATTGGCATTATATAATTTTAAAACATTATTGATATTTTGCTTTGACATACTATTACCTCCAACTCTATATGACAATTATACCATAATTTTTCCTATTTTATTTCATTAACTATTTCAAAATTTAATTTCCATTCAAGATATTCATCATCTGAAATTTCTGAATTTTCCCTTTTCTCTTTCATTTGTTGCCATTCTTTAATAGTCTTTATAACAATTTCATTGTATTCTGTTTTATTATAACTATCGCAATCAAAATTTATTTCATAATATGGAAATTCCTCTTCTAACCACATTAGACTATAAATTACATCTATTGGATTAGAAAAATCATATTTTTTAATTGCATTAATACTTACTTCATATAACTCTGCTATATCTTTTAGTCTTTCTTTACTTGGTTCTCTATAGTTGGTTTCATAACTTTTAAACGTTTTACGAGGATACATTCCTCCAAACCCAAAGTATTCAGCAACATCATCTTCATTCATGTGTCTTAATCTCCTAACATACTCAAGTCGAGCTCCTTGTGAAAGATTTTTTAATGTTGGTTTTCTATAATACATATAAATCACTTCTTTCTTATTTTTATTTTCTTCCAACAAAAAATAGCCACCCTAACTATACTGCGACTATTTTCTAATCGTAATTTTATTTTCTTTGATAAAACTAATTAAACTATTTTTAACAAACACATTTAAAAAAACATTAACTAATTCCTTTTATTCCAATAAAAAAAGAACATTTTTGTTCTTTTTGATTTTTAATTATTTTCACGCTTATGCGTTCTAATTTTGGCGCACCTTTATAGCAGCTTGAGCAGCAGCAAGTCTTGCAAGAGGAACACGATAAGGTGAACAAGAAACATAATCTAAACCATTATTATGACAGAATTCAATACTTGATGCTTCTCCACCATGTTCTCCACAAATTCCTAAAGAAATCTTAGGATTTACTTTTCTAGCAGCTTTAACAGCCATACTAACTAACTTACCAACACCAGCTTGATCAAGTTTAGCAAATGGATCAGTTTCAAAAATATTTTTAGCATAATAATCATTTAAGAACTTACCTGCATCATCTCTTGAGAAACCAAATGTTAACTGTGATAAATCATTAGTACCAAATGAGAAGAACTTAGCTTCCTTAGCAATTTCATCAGCAAGTAAAGCTGCTCTTGGAACTTCAATCATTGTTCCAACTTCATATTCAAGTTTAATATTTTCCTTTTTAATAATTTCATCAGCAGTTTCTGTTACTATCTTCTTAACATAATTAAATTCTTTAACATCACATACTAAAGGAATCATAATTTCTGGAGTTACTTTAATACCTTCCTTAGAAACATTAATAGCAGCTTCAATTACAGCTCTTGTTTGCATAACAGCTATTTCTGGATAAGTAATAGCTAAACGACAACCACGATGACCCATCATTGGATTAAATTCTTTTAATGAGTCTACTTTACTTTTTAAAGTTTCATAAGAAATATTCAAATCTTTAGCCAAAGCTTCAATCTCTTCATTTGTATGAGGTAAAAATTCATGTAGTGGTGGATCTAAATAACGGATAACAACTGGATAACCTTTCATAGCGCGATATAATCCTTCAAAATCCGATCTTTGATAAGGTAAAATAGCTTCTAGAGCTTTTTTACGATCATCGACATTATCAGCTACAATCATCTTGCGGAAATTAAATATTCTTTCTGCTTCAAAAAACATATGTTCTGTACGACATAAGCCAATACCTTCTGCCCCAAATTTGCATGCTACTAAGGCATCTTTAGGTGTATCAGCATTAGTACGCACTTTTAATCTACGACATTCATCTGCCCATTGCATAAATCTTTCAAAATTGCCAGATATTGTTGGCTCAACCATTTTAATATTACCTGCATATACATTACCTGTTGAACCATCAATAGATATGTAATCGCCTTCATGATAAACATTACCATCTTTAGTCGTTATCGTCTTAGCATCTTCATCAATCTTTAATTCACCGCAACCACATACACATGCACGGCCCATTCCACGAGCAACAACAGCAGCATGAGATGTCATACCACCTCTGATAGTTAGAATACCTCTAGCATGTTGCATACCTTCGATATCTTCGGGAGAAGTTTCTAAACGTACTAAAATAGTATCTTCACCATTTTTATCAGCAGCAGTTGCACTTTCAGCAGTAAAATATATCTTACCAGCACCAGCTCCCGGTGATGCGGCTAGACCACTAGCTATTTTATTAGCACTCTTTAATTCTGTTGCATCAAAAGTTGGATGTAATAACTGGTCTAATTGTTTTGGTTCAACTTTTAATAAGGCTTCTTCCTTAGTAATCATTCCTTCATCTACCAAATCAACAGCAATTTTAACAGCAGCAGTACCTGTTCTTTTACCATTTCTAGTTTGCAACATAAATAACTTACCATTTTCAATAGTAAACTCCATATCTTGCATATCTTTATAATGTTTTTCTAATTTTTTAGCTACATCGATAAACTCATTATAAACTTCGGGCATTACTTCTTTTAAAGTAGCAATAGGTTGGGGAGTTCTAATACCTGCTACCACATCTTCTCCTTGAGCATTCATTAAATACTCTCCGAATAACTCATTTTCCCCAGTTGCCGGATTACGAGTAAATGCTACTCCAGTACCAGATAAATCACCAGTATTTCCATATACCATTTCTTGAACATTAACAGCAGTTCCCCATGAACTTGGAATATCATTCATATGGCGATAATAAATAGCCCTTTCATTATTCCAACTTCTAAATACGGCTTTAATAGCTTCGATTAACTGAACATGGGGATCTTGAGGAAAATCCTCATTAGCAATACTTTTATAAATTTCTTTAAAAGCATCAGTTACTTCCACCATATCATCCTCAGTCAAATCAGTATCAAATTTAGCCTTTTTTTCTTCTTTAATAGCATCTAGTTTTCTTTCAAATTTACTTTTAGGATACCCCTTAACAACATCAGCAAACATTTGAATAAAACGACGATAAGAATCATAAACAAATCTCTTATTATTTGTTATATTAGTAAATTCTTTAGCAACTTCATCATTCATTCCTAAATTAAGAACAGTATCCATCATACCAGGCATTGATGCTCTAGCCCCACTTCTTACTGATACAAGTAAAGGGTTTTTAGGATTACCTAATTTTTTACCTGTTTTTTCTTCTAAAGCTTTTAAATGACTATCTATTTCTTTTAAAATACTATCATTTATTACTTCTTTATCTTCATAATATTTGTTACAAGCTTCAGTTGTAACAGTAAAACCACGAGGTACAGGTAAACCAATATTAGTCATTTCGGCTAAATTAGCCCCCTTACCTCCTAAGGTATTACGCATATCTTTATTACCTTCATTAAAGTCGTAAACATATTTTTTCTTTGGCATAATTTTCCTCCTCTATTTTATACCCAACTTAATTGTATCAAAACTTTTTTAAAAAAACTATCTTATTTGATAGTTATTTGACATAATAAAAAAGCCCGAGGGCTTTTAACTTAGAAATAAGTCTTTATTAACTAAATAGTATTCTATTCCAGAATAGATTGATAAGCATGTTGCTAGTAATACTAAACCATTAGCTACATCTATTCCAAAGAATTCAAAAGGTATATTACCAAATAATACTAAAGTAAGACCAACCATCATACAAGCAGTCTTTATTTTACCAGCAATTGATGCTGCAACTACTTTTCCTTTACTTCCGCTAACCATTTTAATCGAATCTACTATAATATCCCTTAAAACAACTATTACCGGAACAATCAGTGATATATTACGATTATAAGCTAAAACAATAAGTAAACCATTTACTAAAACTTTATCAGCAATAGCATCCATTACTTTGCCAAAATCAGTAACTAAATTATATTTACGGGCTATCTTACCATCTAACATATCTGTTAAAGAGGCAATTACAAATAAAACTCCGGCAATTATATAATTTAATTGTAATACTACTTTCCCCCCTAAAATATAGGTCGGATAACTAAATCCAAAGTAATGAGTTGGTAATCCTAATAACAGTAAAATTATTATACTTAAAATTATTCTAAGTAAAGTTAACTTATTTGGTAAATTTAATTTCATATTATCCTCTTTTACTATTTAACTGTTGCTATTCTAGTTGCAACACTTCTATCAACTGTTATTTGCTTTACAGACCAGAATATAACTAATGCTACTAATACTACAACTAGTAAATATAATAAATAAAAAGATTTACTCTTATATTTAGCTGTATCATCAGTATAAGGACTAGCAATTCTAACCTCAGCAGTTTTTTCTAATTTTTGTTTTTCTATTATTTGACTTTCAATTTCTTTTATTGGTATCTTGGAAGTAGCCTCAAAAATATATTCATTAAATTCATCGACTATTTTTTTAGGATTAATACCTAAATATTTAGCATAATCACGAACGTAATCTTTAAGTTCAAATATATCTTTAAAACATCCCATATTGCCTTCTTCAATATTATTTAATATTGCTGGTTTGATTTTCAAATCAAGGCTAGCTTCTTCTAAGGATACCCCATTTGATTCTCTTGCACCTCTAAGCATCAGGCCTATTTCGTTCAAGATAATTCACTTCCTTACGTTATTATTAATTGATAAAAAAAAGAATAATCTAAGTAAGCCATGTTCTGTACTACTATAAAGTAGCGACAAATATTTATCTAGTTATTTTGAAACAAAATAACTCCCATTATCCGTTTGGTTCCTTTTAATGGGTTCTCCTACCAATTTTGGATTTCTTACTCGCGGGGTTTACCACGTTCCACTATTTTAGTTTCCTAAAATACTCGTCTCTTTGGCACTTTTATATTTACTTTAACCATTTTACAGGTTATTTCAAAGCCGTTAGTATTACTACTACCTAGACTTATTTATTCATCTAGCACGAACACTATAATCAATCTCAGATTATGTAAGCATGGACTTTCCTCTACGATTTTTCACGCAGCATTTGTCTGCATAGATTATTCATTACTTTTCCCATAAACAATTTTTTCTAATTGACTAAGCCTTTGTAGAAGGTCAACATTGCTAACTTGTCTTTTATTATTTGCTTCTTCTTTTACAACATCTTGTAATTCTTTTAAGTTTCTAACTTCTTTACGCAAGCTATTATTCTCGTTATTTAAAGCCTCATTTTCTTTAACAAGTCTTTTAATTTGTTTATTAAATTCAGTATAATCTTTAATAACTAAATCTAAGAACTTATCAACTTCTTGGGCACTATAACCACGAGCATTAATTTTAAAATCTTTCTCTACAATATCTTGTGGAGTTAAAATTATCTTTTCGTTATACATATAATCCCTTCTTACAACATAATTATATATTAATTTCTTTGCCTTTGTCAACTAAGAAGATTTGATGTTTATCTATCTCTTCGATTAATTTACTAATAAAATAATCAGCTCGCATTAATCTATTCATGTTCCTTTTTCTCCTTTTTCTATCTATATTATATCTTATTTTACAAACTATTCTTTATTATCGACAAAAGATTACAAAATAAGTTTTAAGTGTAAAATTTGATTAAAAATAATAAAATCGTTTTTAAATTATGCATTTTATAGTATAATTATGGTGGTGGTGAGATGAATTATCCTAGTTTAAATAAAGAATATCACACATTAAAAGAATCTTATGCTAATCGTGGCATGAATTTAGAAAATTTAATTAACGAAACGAATAAGTATTATATAGATAAAGATATTGCAATTATATATAAAAAACCAACACCAATTGGTATTAATAAAGTATCTTATAAAGAAAATAAACAAGTAATAAGAGAAGCTTATTTTAAAAGTCCTTCTACTCTCGATTATAATGGTATCTATAAAGGATACTATATTGATTTTGATGCTAAAGAAACTAATAATAAGACTTCTTTTCCATTATTAAATATCCATGAACATCAAATACTACATATGCGTAGAATAATAAAACATGGAGGTATTACTTTTTTAATAATAAAAATGTGTAATAATTACTTCTTATTTCCTGGTGAAAAATTATTAATATTTATTGATAATAATGAAAGAAAATCGATTCCTTATCAATATATAAAAGAAAATTCTTATGAAATAAAAGAAGGATATCGTCCTGCTTTAGATTATATAAAAGCAGTCGATAGTTTAATAAAGGAGAATAAAAATGAAAACTAAAAAGGCAAGTACGAATAATAAAGTTAGTAAAAAAAAGATTATCAAAAAAGATAAAACTAAAATAAATAAGAATAAAATAAGTCTTAAAGATAAATTAAAAAGTAAAGATAAAGTAGATAAAAGAATTAAGAAAAGTAAAAAAAATATCTTTTTAATCGTATTAATATCTATCATGATTTTAATCATGGCTACTGGATTAATCTTTATGCTTTATATTATCTTTAATGCTCCCGAATTTGATCAAGAATTATTATATAGTACAGAATCTTCAATACTTTATGATAAAGATGGACAAGAATTTGCTCGAATTGGTCCAGAAAATCGTGAACTTGTAACTTATAACGAGTTACCACAAGTTTTAGTAGATGCTATTGTAGCTACTGAGGATTCAAGATTCTTCCAGCATTCTGGATTTGATATAGCTCGTTTTATTAAAGCTTCGTTAGGCCAATTAGCCGGTAATGATGCTGGTGGTGCTTCTACTTTAACAATGCAAATAGTTAAAACCGTTTATACCGATCCTACTTTAGTATCTGGATTAAAAGGTATAATTCGTAAATTTACCGATATCTACATGGCAATATTCAAAGTAGAAAAACAATATACTAAAGAAGAAATTATCGAATTTTATGTCAATTATCCTTATTTAGGCGAGTATTCTTATGGGGTTGAACAAGCAAGCCAAACATACTTTGGTAAAAGTGTCCGTGATTTATCATTACCGGAAGCGGCTTTAATCGCCGGATTGTTTAATGCTCCTAACTTGTTAAATCCTTACAATAATCCTGAAGGTGCTAGTGAAAGAAGAGATACCGTTTTAGAACTTATGAATCGTCATGGTTATATAACTGAAGAACAAATGAACGATGCAAAAAATATTTCTGTTGAATCATTACTTGTTGGTAAAAGTGAAGATAATAATAGTAATTATCAATGGTTTATCGATACAGTAGTCGAGGAAATAAAAGATGATATGGGCATAAATGCTTATAATGGCGGTTTAAAAATTTATACGACTTTAAATCAAGCCGTTCAAGATGAATTAGTAAATATGGCTAACGGTGCTTATACTTCATTTAACGAATATGAACAAGTAGCTGTAGCTGTTACGGATGTTAAAGATGGTTCTATAACAGCCATATATGGTGGACGTAATCAAACTGGATTACTTTCATATAATCGTGCTACCCAAATGTTTAGACACCCAGGATCAACTGCTAAACCAATATTTGATTATGGTCCATTAATCGAATATAATGATGCCTCAACCGGAACTTACTTCTTTGATGAGCCAATGTCATATTCCAATGGTCAAGGTTTGAAAAACTCTGATGGTAAATATTTAGGATTAATTACCATGCGTATTGCTCTTGCCCGTTCAAGAAATATTCCTGCTGT
>CALVXQ010000019.1 GCA_944371435.1 uncultured Bacilli bacterium | reverse complement strand
GTTTTTCTAAATTGATTTTTACAACTTCTGTATAATCATCATATACTATTTTAATAAAAAAGTTATTCAAACAACCTTCAATATCTGCAAAATCAAAGTATTCTTCATATCCCAAAGAATCAGTAAAAGAAATGTTTTTATTATTAGTAGATAATATTAATTTTTCCCTTTGATTTTTATCAATATAATATAGTTTCAGGTTCTTAATTTTCTTATTAGAATCTATAGTTCCTAAATTAAAATATACTTTTTTAGAAGTAACAATTACGTTTCCATTTTCGATGGTTAAATTTTCGTTATGAAAATATATTTTATATATATCGGTTAAATAATATTGTCTAAAAAAACAATATGAAAGAAAAATAATTAATATAATAAATCCTATTTTCCAAAATATAGATTTTATAATCTTCTTCTTAATCTTATTCTGAAATGTTTTCAAATTAATTTTTGAGTCATTATTATTTTTTAATTCACCACTTAAAAGTTCATCAATAGCAATATTAAAAATTTCACTTAATTTTATTATTACATCATAATCCGGAAGGGTCTTTCCACGTTCCCATTTACTTACTGCTTCGCGGGAAATTGGTATCATACTTGCTAAATGTAATTGAGTCATATTTTTTTCTTTCCGCATTTTTTTTATTAATAAGCCCATCTTTTCTTGGTTCATAATAAATGCCTTTCCAAATAAAAATATTTAATAAAGTATTATAGCATATATTTTAAAAAAACTACGCATTTCTACGTAGTTATAATTATTCGTCTAAACAAGAAAAATCATTATCTATATAATTAGCAATATATTTAGCGACAAATCTTCTTTCATTGCACATTGAATGTTGTTCATCGACTATATCTAATTCTTCAGGTAAAACAAATTTAATACAGTTGACAACAACATCTCGACACATTGGATCTGTATGAGCTGGTATGACCATTGTTTTAAATCCTCTTTGATATTCGCGATTATTAAAATCTAGTTCGTTTAAAATAACGGCTAAGGCAATTCTTTTGTTGGGACAAACATCTTTAATTCGGACCTTTAGTTCGAGGATAGTACCTAAAGAATTAATTTTAATTGTGCCAGTATCATACTCAACTAAATTTTCACAGCCTGGCGTTACTATCTCAAAAGATGATGGACATTCCTCTAAACAAACTGGATTATCACAATCAATTTCTATTGTTGGTGATGGAAAGGCAATTAAATTTCCTTCATCATCTTGATATTCAATTCCCTCATTAACTTCTATTATTCCCGTACAATTTTCATTTGGCTTAACACTAAATTCTAAGGTAGCTGCTTCATTAGCAGTAACACCCAGTTCATCCATATTCCATCTTATTTTATTAGTAGTTAATATTTCAGCTTCCCCTTTACTAACATCAACTAAATCAGTGATTGTAAAGCATGAATTAACTGTATCAGTTAAGATGATATTTGTTGCTCCAGGATTAGAAATATTTTCCGCTAATTCTTCAAATACTTCTTCTAAATCCTCATCATCAGGTGTTATTACAACATAGGATGAGGAAGGAGTAGAGCTCCAATTATTTAAAGCTTCAACATTTAAACCAGTACTACCGATAAGACCAATACTGTAGATTAGAGTACCATTAGCTTTAGCAGCATCTGTTATTGGAATAGGATTACCTCCTGCTGTAGTGTATCCATCTGTAAACATCACAAGAACCCGAGCATTGAGTGAGTTAGGATCAAAAAGTTCTACGGCTTTTAAAAATGCGTCTTCATGATTAGTAGAGCCAATAGCAACTAAACTATCTATTGCTGCATTTAATTGTTCAACCGATGTAATAAGTTGAGTATTTTGAGTAGCTGTATCAGCAAAACTTACAATACCAATACGACTACCACTACCAATTTCTCCGTCAGCACCATTTGTAGCTTTATCGATTATTTCGACAAATTTTTTAGCTCCTTTCTTTAAATTTTCTAAAGAGGCTCCCACCATTGAACCAGATCTATCAAGAATTAAGACGATATCAGTTGGATTTTCTACAATGTTAGGAGAAGCAGATATTGATAATTTAATATTAAATGTTTCTCCACAAGCAATTTTATTCTTGCTTATTTCTTTATTTGTATTAACTATTCCCATAAAAACCTTTCTAACTTATAACAAGTATAATGTATTTTATGTTTAACTTTATTTTCTACATATAATAAATGTCCTAGGTTTTAAAAGAATTATGAAAATAAAATGTAAATAGTAATTATTTTATAAACTTGAATTTAGTAATCATGTTATAATTGTATCATAGGGAGGTAAAAGATGGCTAATAGGATAATATTGAATGAAACTTCTTATTTTGGGTGGAATTCTCGAGAGAATTTAGTACCAGAAATTCGGAAAAGAAAATTTAAAAAAGTATTAGTTGTTACTGATAAAACATTGATGAAATGTGGTATAACTAAAAAAGTTTTAGATTACTTAGACGAAGGTCAAGTTACATATCGAATATTTGATGATGTTAAACCTAATCCTACAATAAACAATTGTCATGAAGGAATTATGGCTTTAGAAGAGGCCAGGGCTGATGTTATTGTTGCTGTTGGTGGTGGTTCGGTTATTGATACTGCTAAGTGTATTAGTATAGTAGCAACCAATCCTGAATATTACGATATTAATTCCTTAGAAGGTGCTGTTACAACAGAAAATAAAGGTTTACCATTAATTGCTCTACCAACTACTGCTGGTACTGGAGCAGAGGTAACAATTAATTATGTAATTACTGATGAAGTAAATGTTGTTAAACGTGTTTGCGTTGATCCACATGACATTCCTATTTTATCAATAATTGATACAGAATTAATGGCTGGTATGCCTAAAATGACAGCTGCGGCTACGGGACTTGATGCTCTTACACATGCGATGGAAGGTTATATAACTAAATCAGCATGGGAAATGACTGATATGTTTCATTTACAATCAATGGAATTAACTTATAAGAATTTAGAAAAAGCTGTAGCTAAAGATAACGATGCTATGGATAAAATGGCTTTAAGTCAATACATTGCTGGTATGGGTTTTTCCAATGTTGGTTTAGGAATAGTTCACTCTATGGCTCATCAATTAGGAGCAACCTACGATGTGGCTCATGGGATAGCATGTTCTTTGTTCTTACCTTATGTTCTAGAATGGAATGGTGAAGTCGTTAAAGGACGTTTCCGTAAAATGGCTCAAGCATTTGATTTAGATACTACTGGTAAGAGTGATGAAGAATGCGTAAGTATGGTAGTAAAAGCTGTTAGAGATTTAGAAACTAAACTAGGAGTTCCTCAACATTTAAGAGAACTAAATGTTAAGAAAGAAGATTTTGATATTTTAGCTGAAAAAGCTTTAATAGATCCATGTACGGGAGGAAATCCAAGAGAAGTTACAAAACAAGATATTATTAATTTATTTGAAAAAGCATATTAGGAAAGAGGTAATTTATATATGTTAAAAACAAAAGTTGGTTATAGTGAAGCTGTAGATGCTTATGAATCTGGTGTTGAAACTGCTAAAATGGCTAATGTAATTGAAAATCCTCAAGTTGGTTTATTCTTTACAAGTGTTGTTCAAGACCAAGAAAAATTGATGGCTGGAGCTAAAAGTGTATTAGGAAATGTTCCTATTTTAGGTTGTACGTCATCAGCTGCTATTTGTACTCATGCTGGATATTTGAATAAAGAAACAGGATATTCAGGAATGATGCTATTTGGTGGCGATTTAGAAGTAGTTACTGCTGGTTCTAAAAAAACTTCAGAGTCAGCAAGAGAAATCGGTAGAAGAATTGCTAAAGAAGCTCTTAGTAAATTAAAAGGAAAAGATACTGAACCAGATTTCTTCTTTATGAGTGCATCTCCTGCTAATGAAGAGGAATATTTAAAAGGTATTGAAGATGTAATTGGTGATATTCCTGTTTTTGGTGGTAGTGCTGCTGATAACACTGTAGAAGGTAAATGGAGTTTATTATATGATGGTGAAGCATTCAACGATGGTTGTGTAATTGCTATATTCTATACTAAAGGTAAGATGAAGAATCTTTATACAGGGGCATATAATGAAACAAATAATGTTGGTATAATTACGAAAGTTGCTAATAGACGTACTTTAGTAGAAATCGACCATGAACCAGCATTAAAGAAGTATGCAGAATGGACAAATAAAGATGTTGAAAAGCTTAAAGGTAATAACTTATTAACTGAAAGTATTTGTGCTCCATTAGGTGTAAAAGATCCAATTGGTAATGTTATTGCGGTACGTCATCCAATGTTTGGTAATGATGATTTATCTATGAATATTGGTGCTGATTTAGCTTTAAATACTGCTATTATTCAACTTGCTAATACCCCGGAGGGAATATTAGATGCTAATGCGCAAACTATTAAAAAGGTAAATGAATTAATGAATAATGAGGTAAATTCTTATTTCTTAGTTCATTGTGGTGGTCGTCGTCTAGGCTTAGCTTTATCACAAATCGAAGATAGAATTTATCCTGAAGTTAAGAAAGCTATTCCTGATAAGGAATTCTTAATGGTATTTACATTTGGTGAATATGGTTCATCTGAACATTCAGCTAATACAGTAGGTGGTTTATCATTATCTTATACAGGATTTGGAGATTAATATGGCTAAAAATTTAATTGGTTCTACTTGGTGTGATGCCAAAGATGGAAATGTTATAAAAATCTTAAATCCTGCTACTAATGAATTAATTGATACGGTACCAGTAAGTACTCAAGAAGATTGTGATAATGCTGTTCGTGAAGCTAAAAAGTATCAAAAAGAGTGGGCAAAAAAACCAATACATGAACGTGCTGCTATTCTAATGAAGTTTGTGTCTATTATTGAAGAACATAAAGATGAATTAGCTAAACTTCTTAGTGATGAAACAGGAAAGCCTATTACTGAGGCTGTTGGGGAAATAGAAAATGTATCTATTGGTATTCCTGCTTTTTGCGAAATGGCTAAACATGAGTATGGCAAATTAGTCCCTTATGGTCAGGAAAAGGGTAATGAACATACATTACAATATACAGTTCAATGTCCTTTAGGAGTAGTAGTAGCAGTTATACCATTTAATTTTCCAAGTGACTTATTCTGTCAAAAAGTTCCTCCTGCACTTTTAATGGGTAATTCTGTTATTTTAAAACCATCTGCTCATAATCCATTAACACTAACTAAATATGTTGAATATTTAATTGAAGCAGGTGTTCCAGCAGGTGTTATCAATTTAATTAATGGTGCTGGTGGTGAGGCAGTTCATATGTTAGCATCTAATCCTGATGTAGCCTTAGTTTCCTTAACTGGTAGTACTATAGCCGGGATGGAAACTATGGAAAAATGTGCTAAGAATGTTACGCATATTATGTTAGAATTAGGAGGAAATGATGCCTTTATCTTACATAAAGATGGTGATTTAGATTTAGCTGTTAAAGAAACCGTTTGGGGAAGATTATATAATACTGGTCAAGTATGTTGCGCTTCAAAACGTTTCTTGATTCACAAGGATATTAAAGAAGCTTTCATCAATAAGATGGTAGAAGTATTAAAAGATACACCAGTTATGTTACCATCTAATCCTCAAGCTAAAATTGGTTGTTTAATCAGTGAAGATGCTGCTAAAAAGGTAGAGAGCCAAGTAAATGAATCAGTAAGTTTAGGAGCCAAGATTGTTTTTGGTGGTCGTCGTAAGGGGGCTTTCTATGAACCTACAATTTTAACAGATGTTACAAAAGATATGCCAGTTGCTAAAGATGAAGAAATATTTGGTCCAGTAATTTCTATTATTGAATATACCGATATTGATGAGGCAATCGAAATTGCTAATCAATCAACGTACGGATTATGTGGCTGTATAATTTCTAAGGATCAAAAGTTGTGTCAATATGTTGCTGACCGCTTAGAATGTGGTGGAGTAATTATTAATGGTGCTTCTTTCTTTAGATCATTTGAAATGCCATTTGGTGGATGGAAACATTCTGGAATAGGTAATGAAGGCGTAATGACTACACTTCATGAAATGTCTCGTACTAAGACTATTATATTGAAAAATATTGGCGAATAATTATTAAAATCCAGCTGCTAGTCAGTTGGATTTTTACTCTTTTATTTACGTAAATTAAGTGTAAATAACTGAAACAGAGATATATAGAAAGGAACTTCTTTATTTATGCATAAGAAAAACAAAGTAAATATTATTTACATTGTGTTTACATTCATGGGAATGCTATTTTTGATTTTAGGTATTATGTTTTGTCAGCCCTTATTTAGTAAAAATTATATAGCTACTACAGCTACAATAAGTCGTATAATAGATTGTTCCAATAGTTCATCATCTTGTCAAAATAAAATCTATCTAACATATGAAGTTAATGGTAAAGCTTATGAATCTACTGTTAATATTTCCTCAACATCTTATTACGAGGGTAAAGAAATTACTATTTATTATGATACTAATAAACCAAGTAATGTATTAATTAAATCAGTAATATTAATATTTTTAATATTTCCTGTTTTTGGGTTACTATTTATTGGTATTGGAATAGGTGGCTTGATTTTTAATTGGCATAAAAGAAAATCTAATGAAATCCTAAAAGAAACGGGATTAGGTATTCAAGCTAAATATTTAAAGACTAGATTAAATCCTTATTATCGAGTTAATGGTAAATATCCTTATAAGATAACATGTGAAGGAGTTAATCCATATGATAATAAAAAATATATTTATGAAAGTGAAAATATCTGGTTTGATCCTGAAGAACTTATAAAGCAATATGATATTAAGGAATTTCCTGTTTATATTAATTCTCATAATTCGAAAAAATACTATGTTGATATTTCTATTTTAAATGATTTCAACGTTAATAAGTAAATTTATAAAAAGTCTGTTTGGAAAGAGGAAAGAACAAGACTTTTTATTATGTGTCTTTATTATCTTCAAGCGACTCTTTGTTTCATACCTCCAGATAAACTACTAGGGTACTTATTCTTAAAATCGTCTAAGTTATATTTTTTTAATAAGTTTTCAACTCTATTTAAACTTGATTCATCTATTTTATCAGTAAGTTTTAAACCTAAGATAGCATTTTCCCAAATAGTAAGCCAGGGAAGTAAACAATCAGTTTGTAACATATAACCTATTTTATTATCATAGGTATTAATACTTCCTTCATAATCACTAATAATTCCAGTAATTAAAGATAGGATAGTTGACTTACCACAACCACTTGATCCAACAATGGCAATAAAATCATTCGGATAAACAGTAATATTAATATTTTCTAAAGTTTTAACCTCACCATTAATGGTGTGATAACTCTTAGTTAAATTTTTAATTTCTAAAATATTATTCATGAAAATTTTTTATTAAATCATTATAACTTACATAATCATCTAATAAATTATTATCAATCATAATATCTTGAAGATTATTAAATGATTCTTCACTTATAAAGGTACTAGTTAAAAAACAATCGTTATCTTTATATCTCTTTATTATTTGGGCTAGGTCATTTTGACTAGAATCTGGAAATTGCGGTAGTATTACTTTAGCTAATGTTTCCTCATCATTATTAAATGTAAAATCAATTCCTTTATTTAGAGCACGGGTAAATTTTTCAATTATTTCAGGATTATTTTCAATGTAACTTTTACGAGCATTAAAAGCAGTATAGGGAACTTCGCCAGATAATAACCCAACGCTGGCTACGACATAACCAAAGCCTTCATTTACCAGTTTTGTGGCCGTCGGTTCAAATAAGTTTACATAATCGCCAGTTCCCCCGATAAATGACCCTGATAATGCCGCAAATTCTACACTATAATTTAAGTTTAAATCATCGGGGTTAATATTATTATTTTTTAAGGCATTTAAGAAATTTAATGCAGGCATTCCTCCAAGACGACCTACTAAAATTTCTTTTCCGATTAAATCTTCGAGTTTAAAATCTGTATTTTCTCGAGCGACGATAAATTGTCCATCTCTTTTAGTTAATCCTGCAAAAGATACGATATAATCTTCTTCGCCACCTTCATAGACGTAAATTGATGCTTCTGGTCCAGCAAAACCAATTTGGACATCACCGGATAATACGGCCGCACTAACTTTATCAGCTCCTGATGTTAGAACTAGTTCAATTTCTAGACCTTCTTCAGCAAAATAGCCATTTTCAATTGCCACATAAAATGGTGTATAAAAGGCAGAATGGGTAACTTCAGCTACGGTTATTTTTTCTAAATTAGATTTTGTTTCTTTTTTCGGAATAAATATTATAACTAAAGCAATAATTAATATTATTCCTAATGATATACCTAAAATTAATTTATTATTTTTCACAATATTCCTCCTTTTTGAATATTCTTAGTATTATATGAAATAAAATAAAGTTGTTGTTGGCAAATGCCATGTGTTGTCCAAAAAAAATTAGTATGCTATAATGTACATAGGTGATTATTTATATGCGAAAAATTTTCTTTATCTTTATTCTTATTTTTATGGTAACTGCATGTAATAATGAAAATCTTGATAAAACTGATAAAAGTGTAGATTGGATTAATAAAAAGGTATCTGAACGAGGCTTAATTAAATTATATGAATCTGAAGATAATATCACAATTTATTCTAAACTTGCTAAGATTGAATATTTGGATAATGATATTACGTTTGATTTACAACAAGCATTAGAAGATAAAAAAATAAGTATTGATGATTTAATTGAAAAATTAGATTATTTAACAGAAGCAAATGATGGTGGGTCGAGATATTACGAATCAAATGCTAATTTTTTAGGAAATAAGTTTTATCTTGCTAAATGTAATAGTTTAGAAGGTAATGGAGGTATTAAAGATATTTTTATTGATACTGATGAAGAGAGTATTTATGATTATTGTGTTATAGAGTAATTTAGACTAAGTTTAGTCTTTTTTTCTTTTTCTTTAATAATTATTTTTAAATAACTAAATATAATTTAATATAAAATAAGTTATTGCTAAGTGATTATATCTATTGAAGAAATTTAAAAAATAAATTATACTAAATTTAGTAATTATTGCTAATTTATCGATAATATATTAAAATATCCGTTGTAAAGAGGGTGCATTATGGTAAAAAAAGGTTCAAAAAAGACTTCTATTAATCAAAAGAAGAAGAAAAAAACAGCAAGTACTAAGAAAAAAACTACGCAAACTAAAAAGAAGACTACTGCTAAAAGTAAAACAACTAGTACACCTAAAAAGACTAATACCGTTAAAACAAAAACTACTTCTTCTAAAAAGAATGATACGATAATAAAAGAAGAAAATAAGATTAAAAAGATAGCTAAGGGAAAAAAACAAGAGGATAAAAATTCTTCTGGAGCTATTAAAGTTGAATTACCTAAGAAAAAAGAAACTAAAGATATTGAAGTAGTAAAAGAAGTAGTTACTTCTAGTAATAAAGTTCCTCAAAAACGAAAAAAAAGAGTATCTAATGTAAAAAAGATTGAGAGAACTAAAAAGAATAATTTATTAAGTACACTTAAAAAGTATCGTAGAAAATTTAAGATGTATGGTATATTTGGTATTATAACAAAACGCACTTTAATACTAATTATTATTGGCTTAGTATTTTTATTAACTTTATTTGTAGCATTAAAATATGTAGCTCCTAATGCTAATATAATTGACTTACAAAGTATTTCTAATGATATCGATCAATTAAAAACTGTTCATTTTAATATCGATAGTTCTAATGAAATAGTTACTAGTTCTAAAGCTTATTCTAATTTAACTAATTATTATGTTTATGATTATGAAAGTACCTTTAATATTAAAGAAGAATGGGTAAATGATGCGGTTATAAAATATAATAAAAGTAATAAAGGTTTATATATGGCTATTTTACCAGTTAGTGGTCATGAGGAAGATATTAAAGATGGTGTTGAAACGTTTTTAAGTAAAGAAAAGATTAAAGGATTATATTTAGAATATGATGGGTATATATTCTATATAAATAGTAGTAATAATGCTAATGTTGTTAGTAAGATTAAACAAACTCAAATAAGAGTATTTGATATTTTAGAAGAGTTAAATACTAATAGTATTGAAGAAAGATTTAATATTCCTGCTAAATTATATACGGATTATGTTGTTAAGGTAGCAATGTTACGCAGTGATGTTACTGGTTACATGATATTTAAACCTAAAAATAATAAGTCTGCTAAAGAGATAGATGAACTTATGAATGAGTATTTTGCTAAGTTAGAAGAAGAGTACCAAGATGAAGAAGAAAAATTGTCTTTAATAAGGAATAGATATATTGGTAATTATAATGGCTATTTAGTATATTTAATTTCGCGGGATAATGACTTAGTAATGCAGTTAGTTCAAAAATAATAGTATAAATATTGAAAATGGGTTATAATAATTTTGGAGGTTTATTATGAAAGAGGAAAAAGTAAATATTAGTATTGAAAAAGATATATACGATGAAGCAAGTAGTTTATATCACGATTTAGGTTTAGATTTAGAAACGGCCGTTAGAGCATTTTTACTCGCATCTTTAAGAGAAGATGGTCTGCCATTTATGTTAAGATTTGATGGTGATTCTAGCTTTGATCATTGTTACTGTGATGATTGTTACTGCGATTGTTACTGCGATTGTGATTGTGATTGCAATTGCGAAGATTGCGACTGTGAAAACTGCGACTGTGAAGATTGCAAATGCGATGAAAAAAAATAATTGTGGTTGTCGTAAGAAAAAAGATAAGTAATTAAGATAACCTTCCTTGATAGGTATGATTATTCTTCATATACTTATCGATGTTATTTAAAACAACAAATTTCTTTAATACCCAAAGAGGCTCGATAAGATCCTCTTTTTTTGGATCCCCAGTTAACCGATGAATAACGATATCTTTATTAAGAACTTCTAACTGTTTTACTACTATTTCAACATATTCATCTAGAGTTAATAAAGGATAAGGATTAGCTTCATAAATTTTTGCTAGTTCTGTATTTTTAATTATATGTAACATATGGATTTTAATCCCATCTATTTTTAAATCATTAAGAAACTTAGCAGTATTAATCATCATTTCTTTAGTTTCTCCCGGTAACCCATTTATTATATGGGCAACTACTTTAATATTTTTAGCTTGAAGTCTTTTAACACATTCAACAAAGTTCTTAACATCATGACCTCTTTTAATAAATTTTAAAGTACTATCATAGCTAGATTGTAAACCAAGTTCAATTGTTAAATCAGTTCTTCTATTTAAGTCTTCTAAATAATCTAAGCATTCATCAGAAATACAATCACTACGTGTAGCAATATTTATTCCGACTACATTATCTAATTTTAAGATGGGTTCAAATTTTTCTTTTAAAACTTTAACACTAGCATAAGTATTAGTATTAGCTTGAAAATAAGCAATATAATATGTATCCGGCCACTTTTTATTCATGATAGTTTTAACTTTATTAAATTGAGTTATTAAATCATCATTTATATTACCAGCAAAATCACCACTACCTAGATTAGAACAAAATATACAGCCAGTTCCATTTACTTTATTAGGACAAGAAAAATTAGCATTTAAAGAAATTTTACAAACTTTTTTACCATACTTTTTTTTATAATAATAATCGAGAGTATAGTAATATTTATTAGTGTTTTCTAAAGGAAACATATTACCTCCGTTCTTGATTATTCTATCTTTTTTTGTTATACTTGTAAATATAAAAAGGCGTTAAAGAGGGATAAATATGAGTGTATTAGGAAATCATTTTAAATTAAATCCAGAAAATAAATTTAGTAGTCCTAAATCTATTTTTAAGGGTAAAAATTATCGTATTAGTATATTAAGTGATACTTTAGTAAGATTAGAGTATAGTGAAAGTGGAACATTTTTTGATGACTTTACTGAATTAGCTCGTAATCGTAAATTTCCTGAATTTGGATTTACTGCTACAGAAGATGAAAAATCTTTAATAATTAATACTAAATATTTACGTTTACAATATATTAAAAATAAACCCTTTACTGCTAGTGCTTTTGCTCCTGATGCTCATTTACGTATTGATGTTTTAGATACGGAAAAGTATTGGTATTACGGAAGTGATGAGGCTGCTAATGTTAAGGTTTTTGACATTGATATTGATACTAAAAAAACTTATACAACAGAGAGTGAAGCTATATTAGAAACTACGGAAAAAGATAGTAAGATTAAAAGTATTATGAGTATTTTTGGTAATAATAAACGTAGAAGTTTGTTTTCTTTTGATGGCTTTGCAAGTATTGATGATTCTAAAAGCTTTATTATTGATGATAATGGTTATTTAGTAAAACCAGATAAAAAAAGAATCGATATATATGTATTTGTTTATAAAAATTCTTTTATAGAATGCTTAAAAAGTTATTTTACTTTAACTGGTTATCCTCCCTTAATACCTCGTTATGCTCTAGGTATATGGTGGTATAAAGATGCCCCTTACACTTTTCAAAATATAAGAGATTTAATTTATGAATTTAATAAATATCGTATTCCTTTAAGTACTCTTTTATTAGGATCTAACTGGCATATGAAAGATAATAATAACTTAGAAAGATATAAAAGTGGTTTTACATTTAATCAAGAAAAATTAGGTTCAGCTTCTAACTTTACTAATTTTCTTCATCAGCGTGGTATTCGGTTAGGAGTAAATATTGATCCTGCTGAAGGTATCCATCCTCATGAATTTCATTATCATGATTTTGCTGCTAGTTTTGGGGTAACCGATAGTCAAATAATTCCTTTTAATGCCTTCGATAAAAATTTAATTGTAGCTTACTTAGATAAATTAATTACCCCTTTATATAATGATAATATAGATTTTTTCTGGATAGATTATAAATCAAAGTTAAATGATAACTTAATAGCCCTTAATTATTATCATTATAATGACTATAAAAAATTTCAAAATCAAAGAGGTATGATTTTAACTAGAGCTAGTGGGATGGCTCCCCATACTACTCCTATCTGCTATAGTGGGGAGACAATAGTTAGCTGGAATACTTTAAAAAAGATTCCGCGTTATACTTCTAATTTTAGTAATTTAGGTTTATGTTGGTGGAGTCATGATATTGGGGGATTTAAAGATGGAACGGAAGATTATGAGCTTTATATTCGTTATGTTCAATTAGGTTGTTTTCAACCAATATTTAGATTTGCCTCTGCAAGTAGTAAATATTATAAAAGAGAACCTTGGCGTTGGGATATAAAAACATTTGGTATCGTAAAAGATTATTGTAATTTACGCGCTAGATTGATTGGTTATATATATTCAGAAGGATATAAGTATCATAAATTAGCAATTCCTTTAATTCAGCCTTTATATTATATGGTTCCCGCAACTTATGATGATATTGATTTTAAAAATGAATACTTTTTCGGTAGTGAATTATTAATAGCTCCTATTACTAAACCTAAAGATCAAATAATGAATAGAGCTATTGAACAAATTTATTTACCAAGTGGTATATGGTATGATTTTAAAACAGGTAAAAAGTTTATTGGTGATAAAAAATATGTTATGTTCTTTAATGACGAAGATTATCCTGTTTTTGCCCATAGTGGTTCTATTATAATTCTTGATGATTTAGGAGAAAATATCAATGCTACTAATAATCCTCGTAGTATGGAAATACATGTTTTCCCTGGTAAGGATAATATTTATAATTTATATGAAGATGATGGTATTAGTTCTTTATATGAAGAAGGATATTATATTGTAACAAGATTTGATTATAACTATTTAACAAATAATTATACTTTGATAATAAGACCATTTGAAGGTAAGAGTGCTATTATACCGGAAAAAAGAAATTATAAAGTTAGGTTTAGAAATACTAAGAATGCTAATGAAGTAATAGTAATGCAAGAAAATACTCCAGTTAAATTTGAATCGTATATTGAAGAAAATGATTTTGTAGTAGATATAAAAGATGTATCAACAATTAAACAATTAACTATTAATTGTAAAGGTCGAGATATTGAAATAGATGCTACACGTATTATTAATGAAGATATTGATGCTATTATTAGTGAATTACCTATTACAACTAAATTAAAAGATACTGTAGCTGATATAATATTTAGTAATGAAGATATAGCAGATAGACGTATTGCTATTAAAAAACTTAGGAGAAAAGGTTTAAATTCTTTATTCATAAGAGCATTCTTAAAATTATTAGATTATACGAAAGATTTATAATAAGTATATAAATAATTTTATAACATATAATAATAATGTAAACCACTACTAAAAATTAGTAAAAATAATTTAAGATTTATAGTATAATAAATATAGAAAGAAGGAATGAATATGTCTAAAAAGAGTACTGTTGCTGCTTTAGTTGGTGGCGTTTGTGTTGGCGCTGCTGCTGGTGTTTTACTAGCACCTAAATCTGGTAAAGAAACAAGAGAGGATTTAATGCGTTTATTAAATGATTTTGCTAATAAAGTAAAAGAATTAAATGCTGCTGATATTAAAAAGTATGTTGATAAAAGCATTAAAAAAATAAAAAAAGAGTTAGATGAATTAAGTCTAGAAAAGGTAGCTGATATAGCTAAGAAGAAAGCTAAAGAAATTCAAAAGAGTATTGATAATTTAGTTGCTTATGTTAAAGAAAAAGGAACTCCAGTATTAGAAGATGCTGTAGAACAAATTAGATTGAAAGCTATCGATGTATGTGAAGGTACAATTAAAAAGTTAGAAAATAGTAAAAAATAATCTAACTTTTTTTCTTTGCCAACGGATATATGAATCGATTTACTAATACTCACCAAATGGGTATTATTGGTCTATGTCGCCGTACAACTTCTACGCTGCTACCTCTTTTGCAGTCGAGTTCATTCAGTACGCGGCTGGCTTTGCCAACAACTACTGGGTTACCGGCGGTAGTGGCTTGCGTCCGGTAATCAAAGGGTATAAAAAAAATCAATTATGAATAATTGACTTAAATATCATATGGTGGGCTGTTAGGGATTCGAACCCTAGACCCACTGATTAAGAGTCAGTTGCTCTACCAACTGAGCTAACAGCC
>CALVXQ010000018.1 GCA_944371435.1 uncultured Bacilli bacterium | reverse complement strand
AAAAATTCATTTTCACTTATTTCATCTAAAAAAACAAATTTATTACAATAATAGTAATCTGGATGTTCTAAACATTGGGGATAAGAACTAAAAGGATTTAGTCTTGGAATTGTAACTTTTAAAGTACGTATAGGATCTTTATCACAAGCCGGTTCAACCGCTAAAACATCAATACTATATTCTTTGATATCATCAGTTAAACCAGTATCAATAGTTATAACGTTATCTTCAGTTGCATAATACGTTCCTAAATCTTCAATTTCAACATATAAATCACTGGTAATATTATAAATATTAATTCTGCCATACCAGTAAGATAAAGTTACATTTTCACCAAAACCTTCATCAAAATATTCTTTTGTTTGCTCATAAGTCTGTGCTTCGGCTGTTACTAAACCAGCCAAATCATTTAGTCTTGCTTGTTCAGCATAATCACATTCAGCTAAAACATGATAACTATTACTAACTAAAAAAAGAATTAGAAATATTAATACTTTTCTCATACAAACACCTCTTTTAATTAATTATGAACATGATGATGTATTTGTAATAATATAAGCTTGATTATTTTCAATCGCATGGCTTAATACGGGATTATTTAACATGTAGCTTCTTAAATCATTCATATTGCTATAACTACTACCAACAATTCCTGGAAATTGACTAACCATTGCTTGTCTAAAGTTTAAATCACCATTTTTATATTGAAGAAGATAATCTAAACCATTACTAGAAAGATAATCATTGCTTAAAGTCTTAATGTAAGTCTTAAAGCTCTCATTAAAATGAATACAACATATGGATTCTGTTGTCGTACCAGTTTGTTCATTACCGCCACTTGTTCCCCCACCAGAAACACCACCGATTAAAATAACATCTAACTTATTTACCAAATCAAAAGAGTTATTAGAAGTATTAGCAACATTTACTGAATTACTACTACTAGATATCTTAACACTCACCTTAGGAGGCAATTCATAAATATCATAAAATTCTATATTAAACTTTTTAGATATTGTAGTTGATTCCGCATAACGGCGAATAAAATTTTCTAAAAACTTATCTTCGTTTATCTTTATATCCCCATATAATCTATAGTAAGAATAATCTAAAGCATCAACCATAGCAGATTGTGTAACCTCTTTTAACATATAATAATCTTGTGTAGTTCCCGATGTAACACTACTAATTAGCATCATAACACCTATTATAAATATACCTAACAAAATCAACCAGTAAGTCCAGTATGTTGCCTTCACTAATTATTACCTCCTCTATCATCAAATTAATTTTAACATTTTACCACGTGATATACAAGAAATAAAATAAAAAAAGAGGCAAAATTTAACCTCTTTTACATATAAAACAAAATTTTTTATGATCCCATCATCTGAAGAACAGCAAATACTAATAATACCATTACGCCTAAACCAGTGGCAATAAGCATGCTCATAGTCTTATTTTCCATACGATCTAAACGTTCTTTATATTTGGTATCACGAGCTTTTTGTTGTAATGATGATATGGATCTAGAAAATGTTAATAATTGTTCTTGTTTACGTTCTTGACGCCCTAAACCAAGACGATATAATAAACGCATCATACGCATTGAATCTCTAACTGGATACGTTCTTGCAAATTCCATATAAGGTTCAATACTGGAATCACCAGCATTAATTTTAGCAATCATTACTAGTAACCCTTTTTTAAATATTTCTGGTGCAGTATCAACACTTTTACCAATAGCAACAGGTACTGTATAGTGCTGAATCAAGATTTCTAAACCTTTTAAGTAATGTGGTAACATAGCATCTATTGTATGAAGATTATTCTTATAATATTTTTTTAAATTACTATAATCCATTTTAAAAACTAAAATACCTATTACGATTGCAGCGATAAAATAAACATAGCTCAAATTATTAATCATTAAACAGACAATTACGATAGCAACAATAATACCATTACTTATTCTTTTTCCAAATAGATAATCAGGATCGACACCTTCACCATATTTAGCACGTACTAAAAAGTCATAATCACTTTCTTTAAATCTTCTAAAGTAAATAACATTATCATTTATACATTTTTTAACATCTATTACTTTAGTATAATTAAGAACCAATAAGAAAACTGCTCCTAAAGCTAATATTTCAAAGTACATTATTCTACCCCCACATCTTCATTATAATATTTTTCTCCAGAATGTAAGAAGTAACAATTAATCAAAATAATACCATGAAGCAAACCTTTTACATACCAAATTTCAATTAACTCAATATATGAGTCTCTTCCTAATAGGAATTGAATAACTGCAACCAATAAGAACAAAGCCATACCGAATGTTAAGAACTTCTTATGAAAGTTGGCTCTATCCATTCTATCACGATAAACACCTTCAACTAAAGCATCAATATCTAACGACATATTTTCTAAAGATTCACCTGAATCTCTGGCACCTTCTTTAGTAATTTGATAGAATAATTGATGCATATTTTTAACCATATAATATGGATACTTCTCATTAAAATAAGCAATTGATTGATCAATGGTCCCGTTGGCATAAGACATATCTATCATAACTTTAATATCATCATTAACGGGCGAACCAAGTATTCCTGAATCTCTAACACCTTCCAATGATTTAACAAAACTCTGAGTAGTATTAAACTCCATGATTACATTAGTACAATAGGTTTGAATCTCCTCAAATATGTATTCAGAATAAATTCGTTGGGTTCTTAAATAAGACAAATAAGGAATCATAGAAACAGCTGCTAGAGCATAGACAACTGTCCATACTAAATTATAAAAATATAAATAAGCAATTCCACCGGCAACACCAGCAAATAAAATTACTTGACCAACATATTGCTTAAGAGTATACTCCTCGCCTAGTTCTTTCGTTTTTTCTCTTATTTGCTTATAACTATATGGAGCATATTTTTCATAAATATTACCTATTCCACTTTTAATAAATTTAAAGGTACCTTCAACATCAGCATCGGGATTCATACGATAACTTATCGCATAGATTGCTAAAGCTAATAATATAACTAATTCCATATAATCACCACCTATAAAACATCATCATTACTACCTAACATTGGATTGGGATTTTGCAAACTAATATTAGGTTTTAAAGTGGCAGTTGTTGCTGAACCACTAGTCGAACTACCATTACCCCCATCATTGTTTTGATTTGTTGGTTGAACACTAGCTGTTGCCGGTTTTGAAACATTTGGTGTAGCCCCAGTCGTTGGCATTGGATTTACAACCCCAGCTGGTTTAGGAGGAGCTGTTAAAGTAGGCTGACTAGCTACTGGTGTTTTAACTTGATTATTTACAGGCTGCGTATTAGATGTCGAAGCCGAAGCTTGTGGTGTAACAACAGGCTGTTGTTGAGCATTAGTTTGAGCCTGAACTTGAGCTTGAGGTTGAACTGACGTAGCAGAAGCATTAGCAGTTGGCTGCTTTGCTTCTTGTCTAGGAGGTTCAGTAACAATATCTTGTGTATCTTTTAAAGCCTCTGATTTTGTTCTTGTATCAGTAGTCTTATCGCCATCCAACTCTTCACTATCACCCAAACCAAACACATCATCAGGCAATAAAACATTTTGAATACTCATATAATCAAGAAGTCGCTTAGAAGGATTTTTCAAAACAAAATGACCATCTAAATCTTTTTTGTATATTAAATTCGCCTGTGGTTTATTATCATCATCAACAAAAAATTCACAAACCTCAATAATTTCTCTTTGAAAACGATTATATACTTTACTAAAATAACCTTTTACATAAATACCAATTTGAACATATCTATGAATAGTACTTAAAAATTGTTCTGTATCTTGAGACGATTCGAGCAAAGAATACATACGCATAGGAATACTACTAGCTTTATCAGCATGAATAGTAGACAAAATATTGTGTCCTGAAGAAATTGAGTTACGAATAGCCATAACAGCTTCTGCACTACGAACCTCTGATAGTAAAATCCATTTAGGGTTTTGACGCATGCAGGCAACTAAAACATCAGAATATGAGGCAATGTTATTTGTTTTCATTGCTACTATATCACGATGAGGGAAAATCTTATCTAAGTGAAGTTCTAAAGTATCTTCAATAGTTATAATTTTCTCATTTTCTTTAATATGAGCTGCTAAATATTTTACTAATTCAGTTTTACCAGAACCAGTTTCTCCGGCTACTATCATATTGCAGTGGCCTTCGACACATTTGATAAGAAAATCATGAAGATTTTCGATAACATAATTTTCATCAAGCAGCTTTTGCTTATTTAAACGAATTTTAGCAGGTGTTTTACGAATTAAACAAGCGATGCCATTAGTTGCAATTGAATCATGAACAAAATTCATACGTAATTCTGCAGATTCAGCATCTAATAATGGATGGGCCATATTAAAAGTTTTACCCATAACATTTGAACATTGAAATGCCAATTTTTCCATAAAAGCATCATTGATATCAGGACGTTCAACTTGATAAACACCCTTTGACAAAGTTTTCAGCCAAATTTGACCCCCATTTGAATAAGAAATATCGGTTACATCATCTTCAGCTAAAAACTCTGCCAAAGGTCCGAAATCCATTTGCTCAAAAATAGCACCATTCATAACATCAACCCTTTTCTTTTTTTAATCTATGTTTACACAATTATCTAAAATGTAGCTAGTTAACTCACTTGATGAAACTAGTGTAGCACCTTCTTCTTTGGTGTAGTTTGCATTTCTTGGAACAGGAATTATCTCTACATCTCTAATATATTCGCTTTTCTTCAATAAGTCAAATAAAGAATCTTCTACTTCAAAAAGCATCGCAGCCGGTGTACCACCAGAAATAGTATTTTCTAATAGTGAATTACCAGCACTATCTTTTACCGCTTTAATTCTAATAGACTTTACTAATAATCCCATTATTACTTTACCATTATCTTTAGCTTGCATATATAAATCGATATAATCTCCAGGTCTTAATCTGTTTGAATAAGTAGAAGTCTTATTAACCTTTAATGAATATACAGTATAACCATCTTGCATGCTCATAAAAGCATAATCAGGCATTTCTTCCTCTTCCATAATAACTTCTTTATAAAACAAACTCTTAGCCGGAATACTAGTTGAATAACTAGAATAATAGTTAATCAATTCTTGATCAGAGGTAATAATATTATCAGCCGCTTCAACTAATGATGCTGGTATTTTAACATGACCAATCATATCTTTAGTAATTTGTGTTTTCTTAGGTATCTCTTTTAAAGCGTATGGAACAGTAACTAAATCTGTAGCAACACTTACACGATAATTATAACCAATTACAAGTGTTAAAACGCCAAGAAAAATACACATAATAGTTACGGTATTTTTATTCTTAAAAAACTTTTTAAATGGTGTTAAAATATTACTCATATTATTCCTTTCTACTATTGTCCAGTGGTTGGACTAGTTTGAAAATCAGTACCAATATTAATTGACTTTGATAAGATAAAGTTTTCAATATATTGACTATCAATTACTGGTTCACGTTCTTCTAGTGAATAACTAGCATTTCTTGGTATTGGCATTACATCAATACCACTACCTATATATTCAGTTTTCTTCAACAAAGTATATATCTCATCCGGTACAGAAAACCACATTTGTCTTGGTGTTCGATCGTCAACAGATGATTCAAAAACATCATTACCATCATTGTCTAAAACTGCTAAAACCTTAATTCCCTCAATCAATCTTCCGAAAATTATTTTATCATTATCATCAACAGCTTTAACGTATAAATCAACATAATTTCCTGTATAGATAGAATTACCATAAGTAGAATCTATATCAACTTCTAAATTATAAGCTGTATAACCATCTTTCATATCAGAAAATTCATTTCTAATAGCCTCTTCAAAATCAACAATCATACTTGCATAAAAGAAACTATTTTCTGGAATAGTATTTCCATACTTAACATAATTACCATTTACATTAACAGCATTGGTTAAGATTCCTAAAGAACTAGCAATTTTTTTAGGAATCTCCGTATATCCAATCATATCACTTGTAATTTGCATACGACTAGTAATTTCTTGACTAGCGTAAGGAACTCTTATCATAGTAACAGCTTGATTTACCCTATTGTTATATATAGCATATAATGCTACAATACCAGCTAAAACAATTAATATAGTAAGAGTATTTTTATTACTAAGTACTTTTTTTATTTCTTCTTTTACATTACCCATTTTATTCTCCTTAATTAACTACAAGAAGTAGTATTATTAACAATATATACCCAGTTATTAGCTAAAGCTTCACTAAAAAATGGTTCAGAACTTAATTGACTACTCAAAGCACTAGTACTCTTTTGTGAAGTAATCCATGGGAATTGTTTTGAAATAGCCTGTCTAAAATTACCTTCGTTTCCATTTATACGTTCATTCTTCCACTCTTGTAAGTATGTATAACTAGAAACATCGTTTGTTAAAATATAATTCTTAAAAGCATCATCAAAATGTAAACAACAGATACTTTCAGAACCACCAGAAGTTCCCGTACCACTTCCAACGCCACCAATCAAGATAATATCGATGTTTTCAACAACTTCAGCAGCATTGTTAGAAGTGTTAGCAATATTAAATGAACTGCTAACACTAGAAACTTTAACACTAACTTTAGGAGGAACTTCATGAATATCGTAAAACTCTACCGTATAATCCTTGGCTAAAGTTGTTGATTCAGCAAATCTTCTAATGAAATTTTCGGCAAATTTTTGTTCACTCATTCTAACATCACCATAAAGACGATAATAAGAATAATCAATTGCATCAATCATTGAAGCCTGTGTAACCTCTTTTAGCATGTAATAATCTTGAGTAGAACCTGTAGTTGCACTATTAACTAGCATCATTACTCCAATTATAAACACACCTAACAAAATTAACCAATATGCCCAATATGACGATTTCATATTTTTTCCTCCTATTCAAATCCTTTTTCAACAATACATCCTGCAGCCTCTAATTGAGCTAAGAATGTTGATGTATCATATGTACCATCACTATTCATATTTAATGTGTAATCATTTAATCCTAAACTTGAACTTTCTTGAGTATCGTTATATTCAAGTATTTGTGCACGACAACTTGGATTTATTACAATCTTGAAGTCTGGATCATCATTGTAAATTGATTCACCAGCGTTTTCGATTTCTTCGATAATACTACCAATACTTGTACCATCATATGTTGTTCCAACCCAGTTAAAGCCACGACTATCTTCAGCATTAGGGAACAAATTATTTAGAGATACTGATTTTGGTGTAAATTCTAGTTTACCATCAACCATAACAGCTGAACCACCAGCACCACCACTTGTAGAACCATCAATAATTCCGAATCCTTGACAATATTTTTGTTTTGGACAAACAGCATTATACTGATCAACCATATTTATAGTCATCTTATTTAGACTAATAACTTCATCACAACATTCTTCTTCTAGTAAAGCTGCAATACAATCATCTAAATCAGCAGTATCATCACTCTTACATACATCACTTGCTAAAATATTTGAACAAACAGCATTACTATCAGGAACATTATCACAATTTGGATCATCAATCGCACAAACTGTATAATTACATAAGTAAGAATCACTTTCATTTACTGTTAAATATCCAGATTGACCATTACTCTCACCCATAATACGACCTAATGTATTATCAGACATAAAGTATTGACCAATATTCTTAAATGTAATTGTATAATCATAAACACCAGCAGGAGTAGTTAATTTAATTGGATAAACTAATCCATCAGGTTCAGTTCCTTCATTTCTATTAGGATCTCCTTGATCTACTAAAGTACTATCCTCAGTTTTTTCGGTAGTTACAATACCTTTATTTGGATGAGTATAGAAAGGAACACTAGATTTATAATAAATCAATTCTGGATCACTTCTAGTACCATCTAAGGCAACACCAGGATCACCATATTTAACTATACCAGTAATTCTTCTATATTCATAATATACTTCATCAGTAGATTCAGTAGCACTTTCAATTGAAGCACTTGGAACTTTTACTGTAATAGTCTTATCATCAGATACACTATTAGGACAACTACCAGTCTCAACAACAGTTTCTTTATTATCTTCACAGAAGTAACTTAAAGTTGATGAATCAAAATCTGCTTCTGGTTGTAATTGATTATTACCATTCATCATAGAAATATATTCTTCCTCAGCATAATCAAATCTAATTTCTGGATCAAATTCATAACTTTCTTTTAACTTATCTTCTTCAGCCCAAGTTGTACAATCTTGAATATTATCTACTTGAGTATTTAGTTTATTTAAAGCTTCTCTATAATCACTTTCAGCTTCAGATAGATTTTTATTAACCTCAGACAATACAGAATTATATAGCTGATCTTTACTTTGAGTACCATGAACAACTACAGCAGTATTTTCACCAGTACCAACCGTACTTTCTTCACGACTACCAGGAATTAGTATTGAATCATTACTATTACTATTTGTAACAATATTAGACTCAACTATCTCATAACCATTGCCTGATGCTTCAAAAGTATAAACAGGATATGTATAACTTATAGATGTTTCACCAATAACTGATTCATAACCAGACATATTAACACCTTCACATGAACCAGTACAAGTAGGATTACTAACGTTACCATTATTACTTAAATAATTACTATTTTCTAAAGCTTCTTTTTGAGCTTTATACTTATAATATCTATTAACAGCATCTAATAAATCATTTTTTGATGTTACAGCATCATTTAAGAATTTTTCTGTTAATATTTCACTAGTAACGCAAGTCTTTTGACCAGCTAATCCAGCTACAGCATGATAATGTTTATCAAGATTGATAGAAATATATCTACCCTGAGCAAATCCATTCCCATTTGCAGAATATTGATCTAAATTACCAGGAACCTTAAATGCATAATCTTCTTTACAATAAATAGCACAATAACCATTATCTTCTTGCAATTCATAAGTGTTACCATTTGGATCTTTACCACCAGTTATAGTACCATTTTCATTTTCTTCACCAATAATACAAGCTTCCCATTCAACATTTTCATCTTCAGCTTCAGTACCTTCAACAACATAAGTTACGCTAGCAGCATCATCACATGAATATACAGCAGTTGGTGTACAAGCACTATTTGAGTTACAATTTTTACTTACCTTAAAGTTTTCAGATGCACTAATATCAGATGTACCACCTTTATTGAAAATCAAGAATCTTTGTAAAGAGCCAGTTGATGAAGTAGAAGTTGCAATACCAATATTTGCTACATCATTTTCACCATTATATTTAGCATTAGCAACTAAAATAACATCACAAATAGAATCATCCAATGAAGATGCAGTTACAGTTACTTCCAAAGTGTATTTATCACCATCTTGTTGCCAATTACCATTTGAAATAGTAAATGAAGAAGAAATATCCTTTTTAGTATTATTATCTAATACAGAAATACTAAGATTAGTTACTTTTGAAATATCAGTAACACCAGTAGCAACTATCTTGAATTTAATTCCAGTTGCCACATCATCGCCACTTTCATGAGTAATATCTAAAGCAATATTACTTGAGCTAAAATCTTCTGATTGTGCTTTTTGTAAAACATCTTCATAAACAGCTCTTACATCACTAGTTACCGCACTATCAATATAAGCTTGAGCCTTATCTTTATATGGTCCATTATTTAAACCTAAGAAATTATATTGATCATCCAATTTTGCCATTAAGAAACGAGAAACTTGGGTTGCAATATAAAGGTCTTTATCAGTCTTACCAGTATTAGCATAATAATCACGATATAAAATGTAGATAGCTTTTCCATAAGTTGTAGTTAAATCAACAGTATCCGTAATTGTATAATATGAACGACTATCACCGTTTTCTACTTGATGTGGTCCATATAAAGCTGGATCAACACAGAACGCATCATAAACGGTCGTAGTATCATTCGCACAGTTAGCAGTAGCTGTATATAGGTGAATACCAGATTGGCCACCATAAGTACCAAACCCTTTAAAGCCATCAACTGTACTTGGATAAAAGCCAGTGTGGAAAATCTTTAAAGATGTACAAGCATTCTTAGTAGCATCAGAACTATCAGCTAGATTATTCCCATTAGGATTTGCTCCTAAGACACCACTAACATTACCATTATTTAATAAAGCATTAATAATATCAGAAGTATTGACTTGACCATTATTGGTGTTAATCGTATTTAAAATATTTGTAATTGTTGAAGCACCATCTTCACCCAATAATAAGTTTAAAGCACCTTGAAGGGCTGTTCCAGAATACTTATTAAGAGTTGTAGAGATTATTTGATCTAAGTTAGCAGTACTTCCCTGACTTATAACTTGCGTAACTATATCAGTAACAACATTAACAGCCACATTATTGATACTTACATCATTTCCCGGAGTAGTTGAAATTGTTCCCGGAGCAAACTGAATCAAACTATAAAAGCAATTTTCAGGAATAGCATTCCCAGAGCCAATATATTGCATCTTGTTATCGCAAATGTAATAAGCACCAGGACTAGTCATTGAAACGCCACTACTATCCAATACAACACCACCTACAGCAGTATTAATAATTGCTTGAGGTTTTATGTCGAATCCACCTTGACCATCACTTGCTACATCAATTTTTAATTGATAAGAATCAACGCCAAAATTAGAAATTGCCTCGCTTGTCTTACATGTAAGTGTACAATTACCAGCTGCATTAGCCGTAATATTTACATTACCATCAACAGTAAAATAATTAGCTACGCCGCATGTCCCACTACATGAATCAGTTGCAAAATTTTGGGAAAAATTCAAAGATGGGCCAAGTTGAAAAACCGTATTATTTCCCGTACTTGAACCAGAACTTGAACTTGAACCAGTATTACCACCCGTTTGGCTACTTCCGCCACTAGTTGTTCCAGAACCGGTACTACTACCACCAGACGTTCCAGATCCTGTGCTACCGGTTGAGCCAGAACTTGAACTTGAACCAGTATTACCACCAGTTTGACTACCGCCACTAGGTGTTTGTTCCTCTTCCTCAGTTGGAGCATTAACATTAACATAATATAGGCTATTGCCAATATTTGCTTTAGTGCTACATACATTATCATTTGATTTCAATACGCAACGAACAGTTGAAGATGAACTATTATTGCTAGTTGCTGTAACACAATCAGTATTAAAACTGCTACAACTAATGCCAGAATCACGAGAGAAAATTACAGTATGTGTTCCATCTGTAGACATATTGACATGATAAATTTTACCAACACTTATTTCATAAGTATTCTCGCCAATAGAAACTCGAGCCTCGCATGATTGACCGATGCCTCGTAAAGTACATACATCACCATTTAAATTAGCAGAAACACAAGATTTATTAAAGCTTTTACAAACATTAGTGCCATTTGAATCTGCTACATTAGTAAATTCCATAGATTGTGATGGATACATGTAAGTATCATCAGCATAAACATTTAAACCAAAACCAAATATACATATTAAAGAAAATAATGATAATGATAATTTTCTAATATTACTAAAATTTTTCATTTTTTCTTTCCCTTTCTCTTATTATAAAATTTAATATAGAATATGTATCCCCCGATACCTAAACAAACAAGCAAAATTATAATTGCCCCCCAATGGTTTTTAATCAATTGGGCTGTTTGTGAAATTATCCCCTGATTATCTTTTTCAGCCTCCAGTCTTTTGGCATAATCTTCAATACCTTTATAAAATTCTCTTTCCGATATATTACTAGAAGAAACAAACTCGCTACAGTAATAATAATCTGGATACTCTAAGCATTGAGAATACGTACTAAAAACATTATATCTTGGAATCTGAATATTAATCGTTCTTATTACATCATCAACACACGATGAATCAGTAGCATAAACCTCAATTTTATAATTTTTTACTTCGTTAGCCATACCAGTACCAACGTAAATAACCCCATCGGCTGCAACATCATCAGCAGTATATTCCTTAGAATTTCCATTATTATCGATTACCTTAACGTATACCTCATCGGACAAATTGTATATATGAATTAACCCGTACCAATAAGATTCACTAACTTCTTCGTCATAAGTTTCATCATAATAATTATTATTGTATTCATAGGTCTGATATTCTGCCCTAACTGTTCCCGCAGCATTATTAATCTTCGCTTCTGTATCATAATCACACTCGGCATATACAAAATTAATAAAGCTTAAAAACACTATTATTGGCATAAATATGTAAACCAACTTTTTTTGCATAGCACCACCCACATTTCTAACTTTAATTTTACCATGAATAAAGAAAACTTACAAGTATTAAAACATTGACGAAAATACAAATATAATACCATTAAAACAGCCTTCTTTAATAATGGTCAAACTAAATATGTGGAACCTACTTTAGCAAATTTCACAAGAAAAGTCAAAAAAAATTACTAAAAAATTACTAATTAACAATAAAAAAACTTATGAAAATATTTCATAAGGATCTTCTAACGTTCCGGAACCCGTCACTTTAACACTTTTATCTAAAGAAATTACTGGTCTTATGCCATACTCTTTTGTTAAAGCTCCATCAATATTAATACTACCATCCGCGTTAACTAAAAAATTATTAACTAAACTACTCCCAACACTTACGCGTGAACTAGATAAAGTCCACCAACTATTACTTATATTTGGATTGTATAAGTAAAAACTATTATTTAAAATATCCTTAGAACCCCCAGCATAAATAATCTCATCAATATTTAATAAACCAACTTTACCAACATAAATTCCATCTTTGCAGTTAAGAGTTGGAACATTACTTACATAAATACGATCATAGGAATTAGTAAAATATTCTGACTCATTTTGTAAATAAAAAGCATTATCATAACAAAAATTACTATTAGCAATATAATTATCTACGCTAGCTAAATTAGTCGTATACCATTCATCTAAAACTTCTCTTATCTTACTATTGTCAAAAATCATATTATTTAAGTACTCATTAGTTCTATTTATACGATTCAAATAAACTGAAGAAGTATCTATCGTACTATCTAAAACTAACCTCACACTACCATCACCATTGATACGGACAATTCTAAATAATAAATTATTAATTTTTACATAATTATTGGTAACATTTCCCCTAAAATAATAAGTATCACCAAGTTCATCTTCACTAACTAATAATCCTTCATCACTAGTAGCAACGCTTCCTAAAGAACTTTTAAGTTCACTTAAACTATTGTCACGGAGAATAGTTTCTTTAAATGAATTAGCAATTTCTTTAATATATTCATTATAAACTAATAAATCAGCGCCAAAATATGTATCATCGCCTTCATTTGTTAAGACAATCGTATAATTCAAAGTCTCTTTAGCCCCTATTTCTTTAGCTTTAACCAGATCAGTATCGGTTCCCATTAAATAATCATCATAAACAATATTATCATCTTGATCAAATACTTGAATCTTAATCTCTTTACTAGCAATATTAACATCCATAATAGCTAAAGTAAAACTTACAATATTTTCCGTTAAATTAGTTATTGAAACTTTTTTTACGACTTTATCATCCTTTAAAAACTCAGGTACATCATACAAATTTCCATTAAGATAATTTAAACTCAAATAATTATTAGATAATACCAATGTTTTATTAATTAGATTTTCATCTAAATAATTAGAATAAGAAAAAAAGACGCCAACTAACCCTACTAGTAAAACTAATATTCCAGTAAGTGCTAGTCGATATCTCCTTCTCATTATATCAGCCTTCCTCTATTCTCAGTATACCAATTGTTAAAAAAGAAAGCAAATTTTTTTTGCTTTTCCACTAATTTTTCTAAAAAATTAGACATAAATTTTACATTATAACCAAACATTATAAATAATCATAATCATCGAAAGAAGAAGACCAATTACCCAGAATAATTTTACAATATCTCTTTCAGCCCAACCCAATTTTTCAAAATGATGATGAATTGGAGCCATTAAAAATACCTTGCGATGAAACTTTCTAATAGCAAATATCTGAATTAAACTAGATAAAGCTTCAACTACAAACACCCCACCAATTACGGCTAAAGATAATTCATGACGAGTTAAAATAGCAATCGCCGCCAAAGAACCTCCTAAAGCTAAAGACCCAGTATCTCCCATAAAAATCTTAGCAGGATGACTATTATAAAGTAAAAATCCTAATAATGCCCCAACTAAAACAAAGCAAAAAATAGCTATTTCCTGGTATCCAGCAAGCCAAGTTGTATTCCACGTTATTAATCCATACGCCAAAAATGCTATAGCAGATAACCCACCAGCTAAACCGTCCAAACCATCCGTAATATTTACCGCATTACTAGTACCAACTAATAAAAACAAAATAAATAAACCATAAGTCCAACCTAAATCAATACGTAAATTTAAAGCACTAATCGTTAAAACTGGACTACCACCATTACGAATAAAAATATAAAAGAATACTAAAGCAATAATAGTTTGCACTACTAACTTAAACATTATACTTAAACCTTTATTATTTTTATAATATATCTTTAAAAAATCATCAACAAATCCTAATAAAGCATAAGCTAAAAAAACAAATATAATAATAATTAAATTTGATGTTAGAGAAATACTTCCTTTAAGCCACAATAAAAACAACGTAATAATCGTCGGAATAATAAATATTAAACCTCCCAATGTTGGAGTACCATCCTTAGATAAATGTCTTTCTCCTAAAGTAAGGCTTACCTTTTGGCCTAATTTCAAGCTTTTCATAACTGGAATAACTATCAATCCAACCACAATTGCAATAATAAATCCTAACATCATGGCAAGTGCTGCCTTTGCAAGTATAAGCATAAATACACACTCCTCTACAACATTATACTACTTTAAAGCCTATTTTAATAAAAGAGAACAAATTTATTTACATAATAATTGTAAATAATAATATATTATATTAGGTGAAATTATGTTCTTTCAAGAAAAACACATTAGAATTAGAGTTATAGTATTATTTATTAGCATCTTACTAATAGCCGTAATAGCTAAAGTGTTATATATCCAAGTATTTCAGTACCAAAAATTAAATAGTCTAGCAAGTAGTCTCTGGAGTAGAAATCTACCAATTACCGCTGATCGAGGCCTAATATTAGATCGGAATGGTAAAGTTTTAGCTAGTAATATAACAACAACTTCACTATATTTAGTACCGAATCAGATTAAAAATAAAGAAGAAGTAGCTCGTAATTTAGCTACCATATTAGATGTTTCCTACGAAGAAATGTATAAACACGTTAGTAAAAAGACTTCAATTGAAAGAGTTCATCCAGAGGGAAGACAATTATCCTTTGAAATTGCTGATGAAATAAATAAACTAAATTATGACGGCGTATATCTATTAAAAGAATCTAAACGATACTATCCTTACGGGAATTTACTTTCACATGTTTTAGGATATGTAGGTATCGATAACCAAGGATTATCCGGTTTAGAATTAGAATACGATGATATTTTAACAGGAAGTTCCGGAGCAATTAAATACTATAGTGACGCCTTAGGTAACAAATTAGAGATTGCCGAAGAATATGTCGAACCTACAAATGGAAACAACTTAACTTTAACAATTGATCTCGATTTACAAATTGCTGTAGAAAGAGAACTTGATAATGCCCAAGCTAAATACGATCCTGAACATATTTTAGCAGTTGCTATGGATCCTAATACGGGAGAAATTTTAGCCATGGCTTCCCGTCCTAATTATGATCCTAATAATTATCAAACATACACTCAAGAAGTTTTAGCACGTAACTTACCTATTTGGATGATGTATGAACCTGGTTCAACCATGAAAATAACTACCCTCGCCGCGGCAATTAACGAAGGCGTTGTCAACCTTTTTGAAGATACTTTTTATGATAAAGGAAGCGTAAATGTTGATGGAGCAACAATTCATTGCTGGAAATCCGGAGGTCATGGAGCCCAAACATTTTTAAATGTCGTAGAAAACTCATGTAA
>CALVXQ010000017.1 GCA_944371435.1 uncultured Bacilli bacterium | reverse complement strand
TCTTGATTATTTTTGGATTATTTTAGCATTTAAAAGTATCGAAAACACTTGACAAAACATATAATTAAATATATTATATATTTTCAAATTATCAATTGATAATTTTTTAAAAATGATGTATACTATAATTGGTGATATGAATTGGAAGTGTCAGAAATATTATTAAAAACAAAATCATCCATGAAATCTGGAAATTATGACATGGTTCCAACAGTAAAAAATAGAAATTCAAAGCGTAAATATGGATTATCACAATATGACATTGAAGATTATATTGCCAGTTTAGAAGCAGAGGATTTATACAAAGGACCAGAGCCAGATCGAGATTGCCCAGGGGAAGAATTATTCATCTTTAAAAAAGAGATATTACCTAATGTTATATTTTATACTAAGTTGAAGTATAAGAATAATCAAATTAAGATTTTATCTTGTCACGAGGATGAAAATTAGGAGGGATAATTATGGATAGTAGAGAAAATGTTAAAACAAGAAGAATTGAAGCTAATGTTAAGGGGAAAATTATAGAATTTGATGAATATTACATGATTGACCCTGCAACAGGTGAAGAAGTATTTGATAGAAACATTGAGATTGAAAATGATGCCAGATTATATGACATATATAAAAAACAAATGAACTTATTAACTTCTTCAGAAATAAAAAATATAAGAAAAAAATATGACATGAATCAAAAAGAATTTGCTTTATCAATTGGTGTTGGTGAAATTACAATACATCGATTTGAAAATGGTTCTATACAAACTGAGTCTGTTGATTCAATTATAAGGCTTAGTGAAGATCCTGATATAATGTATAATTTATTAATTAAAAATCAAGCCAATTTGTCTGATAGTGATTTTAGTTGTTTTCTAAAAAAAATAAGTATTTTAAAAAAATTGAAACATCATAAAATTGCAGATTTTAATATTAATGATTATGTAAATTTGAATTTTGAAACTGAATCAATTAATAATGTTACTAATCAGTTAATTATCGAGTATAATACTCAGATTGATAATGTTAGTAAGAAATATGGTATAGAAGATAATTGTGGGGCAGCAGAGTATATTACACCTTTAAAACTTCAAAAATTATTATATTATATTCAAGGAATGGCTTTAAGAATATATGGAAAGCCAGCATTTACAAATAATATATCTGCATGGCAATATGGTCCAGTTGTGGAAGAAGTTTATCAGCAATACAAAGGTCGCAATCCAATTACTACACCAAAAACTGATTATGAAGTTTCTGATGGATTAAAGAAAATAATTGAATTGGTTGTATCAAGTTATGGACAAATAGAAGCAGGATCATTAATTGATCTAACTCATGACGAGGATCCATGGATAAAATCTATAAATAGTGGTACTATTAGTATAGATCTTATAAAAGAATATTTTAATAAAGTTTACGAATAACTTTTAATTAATGCACATTTATATGTGGTTTTTCACTCTTGTGAGTGCGCCTCCATTTGGAGGCTTTTTAATTGAAAAAAACGATGTTTTTTGGTGCATAAAGTCAATTAAGGGTTGCTAATTACTAGTAAATCTTATATAATATTACTTAGCGAAGAGGGATTATATGGAAGAAATAAATTTAAAAGAATTATTTGAGTATTTTGTGAGTAAGTTACCAATAATTATTATCGCTGCACTTTTAACGACTTTAGTAGGAATTGCATATGGTTTATGGATTCAAAAACCTATGTATAATTCTTATACGACTATAGTTTTAACGAGAACTGATAGTACATCAGGTACAACTGATAGTAATGGAATTACCCAGAGTGATATTTTGTTAAATCAGAATTTGGTATCTACTTATCGTGAAATTATTAAATCTAAGAGAATTCTAAATCAAGTTATAAATAATTTAGATTTGAATATTAGTACTGAAGAATTAGAAAAGAATATTAGTGTTACAAGTGAGAAGGATACGGAAGTTATTAAAATTTCCGTTAATAGCACTAATCCAACTGACGCTAAGGATATTGCTAATGAGATTGAAAGAGTTTTCTCTAATGAAATTGTTAGTATTTATAATATTAAAAATATAACGATAATCGATTATGCGGAAGAAGATACGACACCTTACAACATTAACGTGCCAAAACAGATTATCTTATCATTTTTAATCGGATTTATATTAGCATGTGCTGTTATCTTTGTTACTTTCTATTTTGATACAACGATAAAGAGTGCTGAGGAAATTGAAAATAAACTTGGTTTACCAGTATTAGGAGTTGTCCCATTAAAGAGTATATCTAAAAATAAGAGGAGGAGAGCTTAATGAATTCCGAACTAATTGTTGCTAATAATCCGAAATCTAGTATTGCTGAGGCTATCAAAAATATTAGAACTAATTTACAATTCTCATCTGTTGATGAAAAGGTTAAAACTATTCTTATAACTAGTTCAATATCTGGCGAAGGAAAGAGTTTTATTGCTTCGAATTTGGCTGTAGCTTTTGCCCAAGCAGGAACTAAAGTGTTGATCGTCGATTGTGATATGCGTAGAGGAAGACAACATACGATATTTCATGTTGAAAATATTGTTGGATTATCTAATCTTTTAATTGATGATGTTGAAAAAAAGTATAAGAAATATATTCAAAAAACACGTTATGAAAATATCTATGTTTTACCAATGGGAGTAATTCCTCCTAATCCAAGTGAGTTATTGTCAAGTGAAAAGAATAAACAACTATGTAAAATCTTAAAAGATAATTTTGATTTGGTAATATATGATGGTGTTCCAATCGGTGGCTTAGCAGATTCCGTTATTATGGCTGATTTAGTAGATAAGATTGTTATTGTTTCCGCTTATAAGCATACTCCTATGGAAGTATTACAGAACACTAAAAAAGGATTAGAAAAATTTGAAGATAAAATTGCTGGTATTATTTTAAATAAATTCCCAGCTCAAAAAGATCATTATTATGTTAGTTATTATCAATAGAGTGAAATTCACTCTATTTTTTTGGCTAAAAGAAAAAGGCTTAAAGCCTTATAATTTCTTGACCGTATCATCATCACCATTATTATTACTAAATCCTTTAATAGCGTTTAAAATCTCGATAGGAATAGCAAAAATAATAGTGTTAGATTGATCAGCAGATATTGCATTAAGAGTTGATAATGTACGTAGATGTAGTGCACCGGGAGTTTGACTCAATGTTTTAGCTGCTTCTGCTAAATTGTTAGCGGCCTCTAATTCACCTTTAGCCTTCATGATGATTGCATCTTTTTCGCGTTCAGCTTCAGCTACAGTAGCAATAACCCGTTTCATTTCTTCTGGTAGAGCAATATCTTTAAGTTCAACATTTTCTACTTCAATTCCCCATGGATCAGTAGCTTGATCGATAATACTACAAATCTGGGTTGATATCTTATCTCTTTCCCCAAGTAATTCATCTAAAGATACAGCCCCTACGGCATTACGCATTGTTGTTTGAGCCAATTGCGATACCGCATACATAAAGTTTTCAACGGCTAAGATTGCTTTTGACGCATCAAATACTTTAAAATAGATTACGGCATTGATTTTAATTGATACATTATCCTTAGTTATCGCTTCTTGTTCGGGAACGTCGACAGCCTTAGTACGAATATCAACCTTTTTATAAGATTGTAAAATGGGAATAACGATGTTCCAACCTGGTTGCATTATCTTAGTAAATTTACCAAAGTTAAATTTAATTCCTCTTTCATATTCATTAATTTGAACAATTGAATTAAACAGAATTATTATAACGATGATAATAATTACAATAAACATAAATACTCCTTTCTAATTACCATTATAATATAAAATATTTATAAAATCTAGAAATTATACCATAATATTAATGGTGTTATTTATGAAATTATCGCTATTCTTTTTAATAATAGTTATTACTCCTTTTATCTTTTTTGGTACGGTTAAATCGAGTAGGGAAGCATCTATAAGTAGTGATGCTATCGAATATGAACCAACTATAAATAAAGAGCAAGAACATTATGATAAGGTTGTAGCCTTAACATTTGATGATGGACCATCTAATTATACTGATGATTTATTAGATGTTTTAGAAAAATATGATGTTACAGCTACTTTCTTTGTTGTTGGAACTAACTTAAATACGAAATATAATACGGTCATGGTGCGATTACTTGAACTCGGTAATGAAGTAGGGATTCATGGTTATTCGCATAAAGAATTTACTAAAATAAAAGAAAGTAAAGTAATTGAAGAAATAGATTATACGCAAAAACTTTTAAAAAGTTATAATATCGAACCTAAATATATTCGACCTCCTTATGGGAGTATTAATAATAGTTTAAAAAAAATCATTGATTATCCAATTATTTTATGGAATGTTGATACTTTAGATTGGAAATATCGTGATGCCTTAAAAATATATAATAATGTAATCGATGATATAAGTGATGGTAGTATAATTTTGCTGCATGATCATTATTTGAGTACCGTCCAAGCTTTAGAACTAATTATTCCCGAATTACAGGAGGAGGGTTATAAAATAGTAAATATTACGGAATTATTTTCTCTAAAAAATATAACTTTAGAAAATAATAAAGTTTATCGAAGTGCTAAATAGCTGGTGTTTCATTATCTAAATCGGGAGATTTAGCTACTACATATAAACTAATCGCACTACCAATTACAAATAATAAACTAGCAATAAATGTTAAAGTTTTAAACTTTTTTTCATCTTCCTTAGAATTAATATTTAATTTATTAAGATCTTCATAGGCTATTATAAGAAAATAAATAAATATTATTAATGCTATAAAAGAAACTGTTGTGTTTATACTATGAAATTTATTATAAAGATATTTATCTTTACTTATTAGAAATTTCTTTTCTAAATAATTAGAGTACAAGTTATATCCGACTAAAAATAAGTAAATAATCCAGATGTAATCTTCTATATTGATTCTTTTTAAAGTTTCGATAATATTATTATTCATAATATAATTTATGAAAATAAATATATTATAATACTTGGCTAAATTATTAAGTTGAATTATAATATTCTTGTGATTTTATGAAAAAAATTGTGGTAATTGGAGCTGGTGCTTCCGGAGTAATTGCAGCCTTAAAATTAGCTAGTAAAGGGCATGCTGTATATTTATTAGAAAGAAATAATTTTATTGGTAAAAAGTTATTAGTAACTGGTAATGGTCATTGTAATTATTGGAATAGTAATATTGATATTAAATATTATAATACAGATAACTTAGAATCTTTAGCTAAGATATTAGTAAGAAAAGAAGAAGTATTTACTTTTTTAAGTAATTTAGGTATTTATCCTCGAGTTAAAAATGGACTATATTATCCTTATAGTAATGAGGCCTTAAGTATTCAAAAAATATTTGAAAGTCAATTATTAAATAGTAATATTAAATTAATTACTAATTTTAAAGTAGAAAAGATAATTAAAAATACTAATGGTTTTATATGTGTTAGTGCTGATAAAGATATCAGTTGTGATACTTTAATAATTGCTACGGGAGGATTAGCATATCCCAAAACGGGAAGTGATGGAATATTATATCCTTGGTTAAAAACGCAAGGGTTAAAAATAAATACTTTAAGTCCGGCTTTAGTTCCTTTATATATAGAAGAGGATTTTTCTAAGAAATGGGCAGGTATCCGTAGTGAAGCAAGTATTAGACTATATATTGCTAATTCTTATATAAAAGAAGAAGTTGGGGAAATTCAACTAACTAAAGAAGGTATTAGTGGAATATGTGTTTTTAATATTAGTAGTTTAGTATCTAAGGCTTTAACTGAGAAAAAAGAGGTAATTGTTAGTATTGATTTTTTACCAAGTATAAAAGACTCATCTTCTTTTTTATTAAATAGAATTAACTTATTAAAGAAAGGAAATATTGAACAATTATTATATTCTTTAATTAATATAAAATTAATCGATGTTTTATGTCAAAAAATTAAACTTGATATTAATTTAGATATAAATAAGATAAGTAAATCGAAGATAGAAGAGTTAGCTAATTTAATTAAAGATTTTAAAGTTAAAATAAGTAAAGTTGGGGATTATAATCAGGCTCAAGTATCGACTGGAGGAGTTAGTTTAAGCGAGATTAATCCATGTACTTTAGAAGTTCTTAAAGTTCCTAATTTGTATTTATGTGGTGAAGTACTAGATGTTGATGGCATTTGTGGTGGTTATAATCTAGCATTTGCTTTTATATCGGGATATGTAGTAGGAGATAGTGTTAATGATTAATGTTAGACAGATAAAAATTGCTGTTACTGATGATAAAGTCGAAAATATTTATTCTAAGATATATCAAAAGATACATTTAAAGAAAGAAGATATTAAATCTTTAAAAATATTTAAAAAATCTTTAGATGCTCGGAATAAAGATAATATATATTATGTTTATGAACTTATGATTGAGGCAATTAATGAAACTAAGTATTTAAAATATAAGGATGTTTATCCGACTTTTGATTTAACGTATAAAATGCCTTTAGCTGGTAGTATTCAATTATTAAAAAGACCGGTAATTGTTGGTAGTGGCCCATCCGGTTTATTTGCAGCTTATATCTTAGCTTTAAAAGGTTTTAAACCACTTATTATCGAAAGAGGTAAACCAGTTGAAAAACGATTAAAAGATGTTGAACTTTTTTGGCAAACTGGTAAGTTAAACGATAATAGTAATGTTAGTTTTGGCGAAGGTGGGGCTGGTACTTTTTCTGATGGTAAATTAAATACATGTATAAATGATGAAAATAATCGTATTAGAAAAGTTTTTACCACTTTTATTGAATGTGGGGCGAATGAAGATATTTTATATGATTATAAACCTCATATTGGAACTGATATTTTATTAACGGTAATTAAAAATTTAAGAACTAAGATTATCGACTTGGGAGGTACTTTTTCTTACGATTCTTGTTTGACGGATATAATTATTAAAGATAATAAAGTAGATAAGATAGTAATTAATAATAAAGAAGTAATCTCAACTGATATTTTAGTTTTAGCAATTGGTAATGCTGCTCGGGATACTTTTCGTTTATTATATAAACTAGGTATAGATATGACTAGTAAAAGCTTTGCGGTGGGTTTTAGAATTGTTCATCCCCAAAAATTAATCGATATTAGTCAATATGGGCCTAAATATAGTGAGTTACTATCGCCGGCTACTTATAAATTAACTTATCACTCTACTTTAGATAAAGGAGTTTATTCTTTTTGTATGTGTCCTGGTGGATATGTAGTTGACTCATCTAGTAAAACAGGCTATTTATCTATTAATGGGATGAGTTATCATAAAAGAACTAGTGGTTATGCCAATAGTGCTATTATTGCTACGGTTAGTAAAAAAGATTTTGGTTCCGATGTTTTGGGGGGAATCATTTATCAAGAGTCTTTAGAAAAGAAGGCTTATGAATTAGGTAATGGCAAGATTCCTATTCAAACTTTAAGAGATTTTTATAATAATACAACTTTAGATAAAGTAAAAAATATTTCTTTTATCAAAGGTAATTATACTTATGCTAATTTGAATAACTTATTTTCTTCTGCAGTAACTTTAAGTATTAAAGAAGCCTTAAACTCATTTGCTCATAAGATTAAGGAATTTAATAATCCTGATACTATTTTATGTGGAGTAGAAACTAAAACATCTTCACCGATCAGAATAATTCGTAACGATTTATATGAAGCAAATATTAAGGGGATATATCCATGTGGTGAAGGTGCTGGTTATGCTGGTGGCATTACTTCTAGTGCGGTTGATGGAATAAAAGTTGCTGAGGCTATAATTAAGAATTATAAAATGTAGGAAACTACATTTTTTATTATAACTTTAAATTATATTTATATAACTATTTTATATTTTATATCAAATAATTATTAATTTATAATAGACGAAGATTTTAGTTCAGGTGGTTTTATGTTATTAAATAGAGATTTTTTTGCTGATAAATTAGATACGGTTAAAGATTGTAAAGAGTGTATTGTACCAATTCAAATTACAAGTATAAGTGAAGATGCGTTTTTAGATTGGTACAATATTCAATATATAGTTTTACACCCTGGTATAAAAGTATTACCTAAAAATTCTTTTCTTAGTGATAATTTAAAGTTAATTATAGGTAATATAGAAAATATTAAAGATTTTAAAGAAGTTACAATATTACCTTATACTGATTATTACGAAATTATTATAAAAATGTATGATATATCAGCTACAATGGAAGAAATAATAAGTTTTAATGATTTATCTAAAGAAGATTTAGAAAAAAGAAAAGCTAATTATAATGCTTGGGCTCAATCACTAATTAATGAATTAAATAAAAAACAAAGTAATTTAAGTAATGAACAAGACGCATATTTAAAAAAATTAACTAAAATGTACGCTGATATAAGTAAATATTATGAAAATATGCAAGAAGTTTTAGAAAAAATAAGAAAAATTAAATCACTAGATCAAGAATATATAAAAACTTTAGAATCACAAATAGATACCATTATAAAAAATAGATTGGTTAGTGTAGGGCAAGAAATAGATTATGTTAATAATTTAATGGATGAACAAAAACAGCTTGCTAGAGATGAATTTGATAATTACAAAAGAAAGTTAGAAGAAATAAAAAAGGAACTAAATAATTATTTTTCAAAAGAAATAGATGGTATTGAAGAAAAAAGTACTGATTTATTTAATCAGATGAATCTATCTATTTTAGAAAGTTTTAAAAAAGTTCAAGATGAAACTGATAAAATAGTAAAAAATATAGTTGATAAAGCCATGGAACAATTTAAAGAAAGTTGTAAATTTAAAACAGTTATTATTAACATTAATAATATTAAAACTAATGTTTTACCAGGACAATTATTTCATAATAAATTTGAAGAAGTAGTAAAAGTATTATCTCTTAGGCTTCATCCTCTATTAGTAGGACCGGCAGGTAGTGGTAAAAATGTTATTTTAGAGCAGGCTGCTAAAGCTTTAAAATTAAATTTTTATTATGTTAATGATGTAACAGAAGAACATAAAGTTATGGGATTTGTCGATGCTAATGGTAAATTTCAACAAACTCAATTTTTTAAAGCATTTACTAAAGGTGGTTTAATTATGATTGACGAAATGGATAACTCGCATCCTTCAGCGTTACTTGCAATTAATGCCGCCTTAGGTACTGGATATCATCAATATTTAACTTTCCCTGATGGGATACTTTATGAAAGCAATCCAGATTTTTATTTAGCAGCAGCTGCTAATACTTACGGAACTGGTTCAGATCAAATATATTGTGGTAGAAGTAGTTTAGATGGAGCATCATTAAATCGATTTTTACCAATATTTATCGATTATGATAAAAATTTAGAACAAAATTTAGTTAAAAATACTAGTATTTTAAATTTATTTTGGCAAGTTAGAGAATCCATAAATAAAAATAAAATAAGACATGTTATATCGACAAGAAATATTGTTAATGCTGATCGAATGCTTAATTCAAATATGTTTACTCTCAATAATATTTTTGATTATACAATAATTCAAAGTATGAATGAAGATGATTTAAGAATGATTTTAAAAGATTTATCTAATTGTTCAATGGATAATTATATAGTTTCATTTATTAACTATTTAAAAATGAAAGGAATTAATTTAAATGAATATAATCAAAATGCTAGTAGGACAAGGACAAGACAAAATGACTTTGATTCTTATGGCTTTAATCATGGTGGCTTTCCATTTGATGATTTTTAGGAGGTATTATGCTTAGTAACGTAGTAATAAAAAATTATAATGGTTATGCTTTATATATATCTGAGTTTAAAGATTTAAATTCTTTTTTACAAGCTGTTACTGATGAAAACATAAATGATATATTTATTAATAAGTTTGCGAGTGTGAATGGTAGTTTTAATTTTACGCAAACATCTTCATTTAAAGAAGCTTGGGATTTATGTCGGTTTTCGTGGGATGATGGGTTTGATAATTTTTATAATCTTTTTCGTAAAGTTAATTATATTTTTGCCAAAGATTATGTGACTGAAAGAGATTTTTTACCTGTTGGTTACTTACCAAATATTCCTAGATATTTAAAGGGTATTCCAACTAGTATGTATGCTTATAAAAAGGTAGAAGCAACTAAAGTACTTAATATATATATGCAAATAGGTTATAATTGCTATCAAACTAAGGAACAAATTATAAATAGAGGAATATTAACTTTAAATTTAATAAATTATTTAGAAAGTAATTCTATCAAAGTAAATTTTTTATTAATTTCAGCATCTATTCAAAATAATGAGATTGCCATGATAAAAATTCCTTTAAAAAATACATATGAAAAATTAAATTTAAAAAAATGTTATTTTCCAATTGTACATCCAAGTTTTTTAAGAAGATTATGTTTTAGAGCAAAAGAATTGATGCCCTTAATAGATGATGGTTGGGCAAGTGGATATGGGAGATCTCTAAGATTTAAAGAAGTTGATGAAATTTTAAAACAAGAATCTTTTAATACAGATTATCTTTATATTTCTACTCCTGAAGAGCTAAATATTTATGGTGAAAATTTATTAGATGATTTAGAAAATTTTATTACTTCTTTAAATAATGATTATGGTTTAGAAAAAAATTGAAATTATAGAAAAGATGTGATTAGTTTATGAATGATCCATGGGGAAATTTACCTTCAAAAGGAACATCTTATTATAATGGTATATCATATCATGAGTTAAATTTACCTAATTTATTTACTTATATTGAAGGTTCAAAAGAATCAGAAATTAATGAAGACTCAATGTTAAGTTATTTTGGTAAAGATAATTTATCGAAAATTATTTCACGAACTGGTAATTATATACCACATGAAATATTCTTACATGCTTTTTCTGAAGAAAAGATAATTAAAATTTTAGCATTTATTTTCAATTACTTACCAGTTCATGTCGCAGAAGAAAATAAATGTTATACATATTTACACAGTTTGTTGTCCTTACCTAAAACTAGATATAGTCCGGAATTTATATTAAAGGTTGTAGAACAAGCAAAAACATTTGATTACAACTTTAATTATAAACCTTTAGATGAAATACCTATATATAATTGGGTAATTGCTGGTAGATCATATGCTGGTAAAATAGATGATTTTAAAAAGTTATTACCTAGTAATTATGATTATTATTTTGAAGATAGATATTTATTAAATTCAGAAGAATTAATTTTTTTAATAAAAGCTTTGTTACATAATTGTCATATTGCATATCCCGATGTGTATAATTGGGGTGATCGTAAAAAACATAATTATTATTATACAACTACTTGTAATTGGCTTGTAGAAGAAAAAACTTATGGAGAAGGTCGATTTCAAAGAACTCATGAAGAATTTAAACCAGATAAACCATTTGGAATTAGTATTGAATCGAGTAATGATTATCCTAAAATACCTAATGAATTATTATTTAGTAAATATACTTTTAATAACGAGGAGTTAAAAAATGGTTTATATAATAGCATTTTTGTACAAGATTTTTTGCATTCTAAAAAGTATAACAAAAAAATTTATGACTTTTTTATGTATAAATTAGATTTAGAATATAAAAGTGTTACAAAAGATGATTTAGTTAATCAAACAACAAGATTTTTAGTTAGAAAAAAATAGTAAAGGATAGATATTAAATGAGCGAAATTTGGGGAGACTTAAATAATAATAATAATAATAATAAAAATACTAGTTATTTTAATGGTGTTTTGTACCATGATCTAACTCTTGCTAATTTAGTTTCATATATTGAGGGATATTTTGAAAAAGATATATGTGAAGATTCAATGGTGGATTTCTTTGGTAAAGATAATTTATCAAAGATTATTCCAGGTACAACTAGATATATTCCACATGAACTTTTTTTACATAATTTTTCTGAAGAAAAGATATATAAAATTTTATCTTTTATCTTTAATTACTTATATTTACATATTGGAACAACGGATAAAAGTTATACGTATTTACATACTTTATTATCTTTACCTAAAACTAAATATAAATCAGATTTTATATTAAAACTTATAAAGCAAGCTTCTGAATTTAATTTTAATTTTAATTATAAGCCATTAGATGAAATACCTATATATAATTGGGCAATTGGAGGTAGATCTTATGCTGGTAAAATAGTTGAATTTAGAAAATTACTGCCAAAATACTACGATTATAATTTTAGAGATAGTAATAATTTAAATGCTAACGAATTAATTTATTTAATAAAAGTACTTTTACATAATTGTTATTATAAAGACGATTATATGCAAGATGACCTGTGTTATGAAACTAGCATTTCAGATACTTCAGTATTTATTTGTAAAGGTTATTTTGGAGAGTCTAAAATAAGCGATAAAGAGCTTTTATTTGAAGAATATAATTTAAATTCGTATGCTTTAAAACATGGCTTATATAATAGTATATTTTTTAACGACTTTAAAAGCGGAGAGGATTATGATTGTAATGAAATAATTCGTGATTTTTATATGAATAAATTAAATTTAAAATATGAAAAAGTTTCTTCTGAAAATTGTGATAAGTTAAAAACAGGATTTTTAGTCAGAAAAAGATAAAAATAGTTATTCTATTTTAAAACTTCAATAAATTTAACAGCAATATTACTTAAATTTTTATCATTTAAAGTTATTAAACTAATATGTCTATTTTCTAATGGTATATTAGTTTTTAATTGATAAATAATATTTTTATCAAGTTCATCATTTAAATATTCTTTTATTACTAAACCAATTCCTAAACCCATTTTAATAAATTCTAATACTAATGTACTACTAGTAAATTCCATTTTAGGAGTAATAGTAATATTTTGATTATTTAAAATTTTTTCTAAATAATATCTTGTAGTAGAACCAGTACTTTGTAATATAAGAGGTAGATGCTTAATATTATCATAAGTAATTATAATATCTTTATATTCTTTAGTACCAGCAAAGAAGGTAGTTAATTTTTGTAACTTAGTAATTGTAAAATCATTTGGGATATCACATGGTGTATTAATAATAATAAAATCGATAATACCCATTCTTACTTTTTTTATTAATTCCTTATCAGAACCAGTAATAATATTTATTTTACTATTAGGATATTTTTTATAGAATTTTTCAATATATTTACATAAATATTTTTCAACAATAGTTTTACTAGTACCAATAGATAAAACACCATAGTTTATATCATTAATACTTTTTACTTTATCTTCAATATTATTTAAAATAAATAAAGCATTTTCTACTTCTTTATATAATTCTAAACCAGCTTCTGTTAAATAAACACCACTTCTATTTCTAATAAATAAAGTACAATCTAATTGATTTTCTAAATTCTTAATAGCTTTACTAACGGCTGGTTGACTAATTAATAATTCCTGACTAGCTTTAGTAATATTTTTATTTTTAGCAACTACATAAAATGTTTTATATAATTCAAAATTAATATTCATATCATCATCTCCCTTTTTAATAAAGTGTTTACTATAATAACATATATTTATTGTTTGTAAATAATTTATTGTATCTATCTAAATTATTATGTATAATAACTAGTACTTTTGGGGGATATATGAATAATTTTAAAGATAATTTTAATATATTTAATTATGATTTAGAATTTATTATACTAAAAGATAGGGTACTAGATGCAATAGATTTTGAAAAATGGTTAACTTTGGATGAAATATCTCAAATATTACATATTAAAGGATTTAATTTACATAATAATGAAATATTAAAATTGCTTAATTTTTTAATAATTGAATCGGGAAGTATAATAAGAAGAGATTTTAGTAATGAAGAAACAAAATATTTTAAAGTTAATGATTATGTTAAAAAATCTAATTATACTAAATTTTATTCTAATTTAAATTTAGATGGATTAAAGAAGACAATTGTTATATCGGATACCCATATTGGTAATCCAAACTTAGAAGATTATTTATTAATTAATAGTATTTATGATTTTGCTATTAAAAAAGGAATTAGTACTATATTTCATTTAGGCGATTTATTTGGCGCTACTAAAAATTCAAAAGTAGAAGAATTAGAGAGAGAGTTAAACTTATTTTTAACCAGATATCCTAATCTTAACGAAGTAAAAACGTATGCTTTAGTAGGTAATCATGATAAATATATTAATGATTATTTAGAAAGTGGTGCTTTTTTTGAAACTAGTGATTTGCGAGCATTAACCTACTTTAATCCTAATTTTTATATGTTCCCTTATAATAATAGTTATAATTCCTATAATACTGGTAGTTTAACATCTTATTTAGATAATCTTCAAGTTCATTTTAGTCATTTTTTATATATAAGTTATATGTTTTCATACTATCCTATAAATGGTATTAAAGATTTAATTAAATATCCAGCTAACTTATTTATTGATTTAAATAATGATATATTATTATCAGGTCATATTCATCAAGCATTCTTTTATAATATATATCACCAAGATTTTAAACATAATACTTTTTATTTAGGAGTACCTGCTTTAAATAAATCTAATTTAAACAAGAGTATTGGTTATATTTTAAATTTTAATAGAGATACCAATAATAAAGTAATTAGTATTGATATCGAAGTATTACAAGTTGATATCAATTATAACATTAATATTAAAGAAGTTATTCATCACGATTTTAATAAGGAATGTAAAACTTTAAAAAGATTACTTTAACTATAACTTATAGTTATCTATATATAACAAATATGTTTTTTACATATTTCTTTTTTTTATTTAAAATATATCCCGTCTTTTAAAGACAAAAGGGAGGATATATATGGCAAGTTTTGTAGTTCACAATATTGCAGGAGAAAAATTTTTACAACTTTTAGAAGAATCAAGTATAAATTTATCTCCAGAACAAAAAGATAAGTTTTTATTAGGTAATTTAATAGTTGATTCTTCTAAAATAAAAAAAGTAATACCAGAAGGAGTAAGTGCTGAAGAGTTAAAGAAAATAAAAAAATATTATCGAAATTTAATTCAAGATGAGAAAATAGCAACTCATTTTAGAGATAGTAATGATTTAGAGTTATGTATTCAAAAACCAGATTTAAGTAAATTTATTAATAAATATGGTAATTTATTTACAGAAGATATATCAGTATTAGGTTATTTTTTTCATTTATTTACTGATAAATTATTTTTTGAAGATTTATTTAAAGCAACATTTAGTTGTTTAGATAAAGATGGTAAAGAAACTAATTATGCTAAAGAAGTTACATCGATGTATGTTAAGAAAAATGGTAGAATTTATAGTCAAATTGAATTTTGGAATGGAGATAATAAAGAAAGTATTTATCATGATTATACAGTAATGAATAAGATTCTTTTAGAGTATTATGGTTGCATCTTTGATAAAACTAGATTATTAGATAGTTCTAAAAGTTTTATAAATCCTGGTATAGAAGAAGTAGATTATAGTAATATTATTTCTATATTAAATAAAACCTAAAGCTTTATAAAAGAAAGTTATGGTGAGGAAGATAATACTTTATATGTATTTGATTATGATATGGTAAAGAACTTTATTAGTGTAGTTGCACATAATTTCTTTAATACTTATTATGATTTAATTAAATTGGCTATTTCAAATGGAAGATTATTATAATGAATAATAATGTATTAGTAGGTGGTTCTTCATCTTCTAATTTAGATAAAATTTATTATGATGAAGCATTTTTAATAGCGAATTATCTTGCTCAAAAAGGGTATAACCTAGTATGTGGTTGTGTTTGTGGTTTAATGAACTCTGTTAGTTTAGCATTTAAAAATAATGGCAAAGATGTTCAAATAATGGAAACTAAAAATGATTTAGTAGATTATTACCCTTATCCAATGCAATTATTTCCTAGTGTTTGTGATCGTAAGAAAGCATTATATAGTAATGTTTCTTTAGCTATTTTTTTACCAGGTGGTATTGGAACATTTGATGAATTATTTGGAGCGATTGAAGCTAACAGATGTCAGGATTTTTCTTATCCAGTTATTATTGTAAATATTAATCATTATTATGATAACTTATTATCAATGCTAGAAACTATGTATAATGCATCTTTTGCAAATGAAGAAAAAAGAAATTT
>CALVXQ010000016.1 GCA_944371435.1 uncultured Bacilli bacterium | reverse complement strand
TGGCAGGGGTGGAGAGAATCGAACTCCCATCAAAAGTTTTGGAGACTCCTATGCTACCATTATACCACACCCCTAATTACTAATTTATTTGTAATTAGTAAACTTATTATAATACATAAATATGTTATTTAGCAAGCATAAATAGACAAATAATTTATAATGTTTTGCGTATAATAAAAATGAATTAGTAATAGATTAGGAGAAGATATGAACAAGTATGATTTGATTTTGAAGAAGGCTGAGAAAGAAACATTAATTTTAAAGCATCCTTATGTTGGAACTGAGCATTTATTGCTCGCTATTTTAAAATGTAGATCTAAATTAGTAGAATTTCTTAGAACGCAAGGATTAACATATCGTAGGTTTAAAAATCAACTTATTAAATTAATTGGCGATACTAATAATGATAGTGATTATACTTTATATACGCCAATGTTAAGATGTGTTCTTAATAATTCTTTAGAGTATGCTAAAAAAAATAATCAAGAGGTTGATGAAGTCATATTATTTAATAGCATAATTGAATCAAAGGAAGGAATCGCTGTTCGTATTCTTGAGACAATGCATATCGATTTAGAAAGATTAAAATATCAAGAAATAGTTAATTATTCTTATGGAGAAGTTTTAAATAATAAGGATATTAATGAAAAATTAATTGGTCGCGATTTGGAATTGGCTAGTATAATTCAAATCTTACTACGTAAAAATAAATGTAATCCCCTTTTAGTAGGTAAAGCCGGCGTTGGTAAAACTGCTCTAGTAGAGGAATTAGCCCGTAGAATTAATAATAAAGAGGTACCTAAAGAATTAATAAATGCTAAAATTCTACGATTAGATTTAGCATCCTTAGTAGCAGGAACAAAATATCGTGGTGAATTTGAAGAAAAAGTTACTAAACTAGTTAATGATATAAAAAACAATAAGAATGTTATTCTTTTTATCGATGAAGTTCATACACTTGTCAATGCTGGTGGTTCAGAAGGTGCAATCGGTGCCGGAGATATTTTGAAACCTTTTTTAGCCCGTGGCGAAATTCGTTTAATCGGAGCCACTACTTTAAGTGAATACCATAAATTTATCGAACCAGATAAAGCTTTAGCTAGAAGAATGACTTCGGTGATTTTAGAGGAGCCGAGTGAAAAAGAAACACTGAATATTTTAATTAATATTAAAGATATTTATGAAAATTATCATCAAGTTAAAGTTAGTAATAATATTTTAAATTTAATTGTTAAATTAACTACAAAATATTTACCTAATAAAGCTAACCCAGATAAGTCAATTGAACTTTTAGATTCTCTTTGCAGTTATATAAAATTTAAAAACAAATTACAAATAGATGAAGCTGATGTTTATGCCTTATTTAATAATAAATACCACGTTAAGTTTTTAGAAAATCCTAATAATAAATTATTACAATTTTTAAATTCTAAAAAGACTCTTGTTTTCGAAGATTTTAATTACTTAAAAGAAAACTTAGAAAAATATTATAATCCTAATTTGTTTATAAATATAAATCTAAATGATTATGGTAATATTTATACGTTAAATAATTTTCTAGGTAATCCCAATAATACTAATCAAGAATATATATTACAAAAATTTGTAGATAACCCATTTGGTGTCCTATTTATAAAAAATTATAATAACGAAAGTTATTTAAAAGATATAATTAATAAAATTATCAAAAACAGAGTAATTATTGATAACCTTGGTAATGAAATAAATTTTTCTAATGTTTTAATTATTGTTGATAAAATAGATAGTTATATGACGACGATTGGTTTTATAAAAAATGAAAACTTAAATACTATGTCTTCTTATTTTATAAAATATAATGAATTACAGCCTATTAAATAAATAATAAGTTTGCTTTTCTATATATTTTTTAATATAATTAATTTACTAATTATAGTTTTAAATTACTATAATATATTAAGAAGGTGTATTATGAAAATTTATAATTCTTTAACCGATAAATTAGAAGAATTTATTCCCATTGAAAAAGGTAAAATCACGATGTATGTGTGTGGTCCAACGGTTTATAATTATGTTCATATTGGCAATATGCGCCCCGCTATTACTTTTGATATGGTAGCAAATTATTTTAAGTATTTAGGATATGAAGTTCGTTATGCTTCGAATTTTACAGATATTAATCCTAAAATAATTAACGCTGCTAAAGAATTAGGTTTAACTGAAAGAGAAGTAGCTGACAAATTTATTAAAGCTTATTTAGATGATATAAATTCTTATCAATGTAGTTGTGTAACTGATCGTCCTACAGTATTAGAAAATTTAAGTAATATAATAGATTTTATTTCAAAATTAATTGAATTAGATTATGCTTATAATGTTGATGGTGATGTTTATTTTCGCGTTCGGAAGATAAAAGATTATGGTAAGTTGTCAAATAATACTATTGCGGAACTAGAAAGCGGTGCGCGTGTTGAAATAGATGCGAAAAAGGAGGATCCTTTAGATTTTGCTTTATGGCGTAAAACTGATAGTGGTGAAAATTTTTCCTCTCCTTGGGGAAGAGGAATTCCAGGATGGCATACCGAATGTGTCGTTATGATAAATAATTTATTTGGTAGTAAAATTGATATTCATGGTGGTGGAGTTGATTTGAAGTTTCCTCATCATGAAAACGAAATTGCTCAAAGTAAGGCTTTAAATAATAATTATTTAGCTAATTATTGGATGCATAATGGGCATATCAATGTAGATGGAACTAAGATGAGTAAATCATTAAATAATTTTATTTTAGCTAAAGATTTTATAAAAAAATATCGTCCTAATGTAATTAAGTTAGCTATGTTTAAAACTCATTATCGTTTACCATTTAATATAAGTGATAATTTATTTAATGAGGCTATTACCCTTGATGAGAGAATATATAATTCATTAAAACAAGCTAGTGTTAAAATTCAAGTAGATAATATTAAGTATTCTAAACTTATGCAGGATGTAAAGATTAATGAAATTATGGATGATGATTTTAATACACCTAATTTAATTTCTTATTTATTAGAACTGGTCAAAGAATTAAATTCAAGTTTACGTACTGGTTTGTCTTTTACGGAGATTTATGATAAAATAAATCTTATAGTGGGTGTTCTTGGTTTACATTATGAAATGCCTACTATGAGTGAAGATGATTTAAAAACTTATAATGCTTGGCTAACAGCAAAGAAAGAGAAAAACTTTAATGAAGCTGATAAGTTACGTACTCAATTGATTGACAAAAATATATTATAATGGAGGTCTAATGGATATATTTTTAATTCTTTTAATAATTTTTATTCCTTTGATTGCTCAGTTAGGAATAACTACTAGTTATAATAAATATAAAAAGGTAAACAATAGTAAAAATTTAACCGGTTATGATGTTGCTCGTACTATTCTAGATAGGAATGGGTTAAAGGATGTTTATATTGTTGAAACAAGGGGAAATTTAACCGATCATTATGATTCTACGCAAAAAGTAGTTCGCTTATCATCAGATATTTATCATGGAGACTCTATTGCCAGTATGGCTGTAGCAGCGCATGAGTGTGGTCATGCTATTCAGGATAAGGAAGCTTACGTATTTATGCGTTTTCGTAGTTTAATATTTCCCGTAGTAAATATAGCTACATCTATATCGTATTATATAATTTTAATTGGTTTTATTCTCCAAATTATGAATATGATTTATTTAGGCATAGCCTTAACTTTTATTGGATTAATATTTCAAATAGTAACATTACCAGTAGAATTTAATGCCTCTAAAAGAGCTGATGTAGTTTTAGAAGAATATGGTTTATGCACATCAGCTGATTTGAAAGGAACTAAAACTGTATTAAAGGCTGCTGCTATGACTTATGTAGCTGGTGTTTTAGCTTCTGCTTTACAGATAGTACGTTTAATTTTAGCAGCAGATCGAGATAATTAGGGTGTTTGATACCCTTTTTTATTTTGCTTTAATAGTGGCAAATACGCACAGTTTAATTAAATTGCATAATTCAGTGATTTATGCTATTATATGGGTAGTGAAGCACTATTGTGTGTAAAAAGGGAAGGAATAATATGGAGAAAGTAGATTTAGGAGACTTAGTAGAATTAAAATCCGGTAATTACTTGATATTATCTATGGCAACGTATGATGGAATTTTATATGTATTTACAAATAAGATGGAACCTAATGAGGTCATCGGAAAAGAATATTATATTTTTAAGGTGAATGAAGATAATAATTTTATCTTAGTAAAAGATGAAGAGTTAAAGAATATTTTAACATCTATTTTTGAAGAAAAGTTAAATAAAATGTTAAAAGAAGAAGGTGAGTAATATGAACTTTACAAGTGAAGATTTAGAATATTTACGTAGTTTAGGAGTTAAGTCAATCGATATCTTATCTGATGGAATGCTAAAACCAAGTGATAAAGGGTTATTTGATAAGGAGTTTTATTTATCGTTAGCTAAACTTTCTAAAGAAGAGATAGAAAATAATCCAGATTTAACTGATGAGGCTAAAAATAATTACCTTGATATAAAAAAATATTTAGAAGAATTAGGTTATTCAGAACCAGAAGAAAAGTCAACAGCTAATAAAGATGACATGGATCATCTTAACGCAGTACTAACAGGTATTGATGTAAAATTGCACCATGCTGAGGATATTTATAATAAGGCTTTGAACTTAGATTTGACAAAGCCTGAGTATGATGCGTTAATTGCTAAAGAACCTAAGACTGATGAAGAAGAAGCAGTTTTAGCAGCTTATCAAGATTTATTAGCATCAGGCCTAGTATCTGTTAAAACATTTAATAAAGATGCCATGGCAAAATATCTTGGCTATTATAATGATTTTTCATCAAATGTTAATAGTGATTTAAAGACAAAGATTTTGCAAATTGAAAATTTGAGTTATCAAGATTTCTTTAATGCTGTTACCAAACCAGCTACTGAACTTAGCGAAAATGAAGTAATAATTAAAGAATTTATCGATAAGAATTTAAAAGATTCGATAGTTATGCAAAATGGTACTATTGACGAAAAAGAAGAGTTCTTATATGGTGTTGTAATTTATGCTACAGCATTTATTGATACTAAGAACCTTAGAAACTTATCTGATACTTATGCAAACTATTTGTTTGCTGATGATTTATCTGCTTTAGATAATGATGAGTATGCTAAAAATCAAGTTATTGAAGTACAAAATCAATTCTATGCTGCTCGTAAAATAGCCCGTAAAAGCTTACTAGATGAATATGAATATGGAAAATCTTTAAATTCTGATAAAATATTAGTTCCTTTAAGCGATTATGAAGAAGCTAATAATATGCCTCTAGCTGATATCAAAGAAAAAGTTAATAATCAAGCTAAAAGAGCGACTTTGCTAAACATCAAGGAAGAATTAATTAGTAAATATCCTGAGCCAGAAGAATATAATGAAGAATCTTACCGTGAATATGCTAAAAATGTAAAAGAAAAATATATTGATGTAATTTTACATGAAAGAATAACAGCTGAGAGTAGAGAAAATAACAAAGAAAAATTAACTGAAGCTCAAATTTTATCTGATTTAGAGATTTTAGATAATGAATCTAATAAACTAATTACCGAAAGAGAAAATAAAGCCGAAGTTATTGCAGTTTATAAGAAGTATCAGGAAGTATTATCTAAATATGTTAATAAAGAAGAGTTAACACAAGAGGAACAAGATATTTTTGATACTATTAAAACTTATAATCATGTATCACCAGATGCTAATTTAGAAGAATTTGCTCGTAATAAACTAGATGAATATAGTAGTTTAGTTACTCAACTAACTAAGGAATTAGATGAATTACGTAAACAAAGTAATGCAATTAAGTTAGCTCAAAGTTATTTGAAAAAAGCGTTAAAAGATGTCGAAGAAAAAGGTTTGACGGAAGAACCAATTGATGAAGTAGTTGAGGAGCCAATCAGAATAACTAGTCGTAAGGATTTATTAAAGAAATGGCTTGCCTTTGGTTTAGGCTTTGTTGGTGGTATTGCCTTATCTTGTACACCGGGTGTTGGCGCTATTAGAATGACTTTAGCAGCTCTTAAATTAGCTAGTTCGGCAGTAAAGGTTTGGACTAATAAGCATCCAGATGGTCGTATAGCTAGAGTAATAAGTAATGCTAAAGAAACGGTAACTGGAAAATTCCCACGTATTACTGCGGGATTAAGTAACATTAATAGAAAATTGAATTCTAGTCCTCTTAATACAGTAATTAATGGTGTATCAGCCGGATATTTAGTTGGTAATATCTTTGAAATGGTAACGGGTGATACAATATATGAAGCATTAAAGCCGGGTGAAAAGGTAATAGATACTACGGTAGTTCCTGATGTTCCAGAATCAGGTAATGTTGTTACTGATGATGTAGTTAGCGATACTGTAGTTGATCAGGTTGTGGAAAATGTTACTAATAATACATTGATTCCTGGTAGTACAATCGATTTAAGTAGTATTTCGCAAGGTTATGTTGCTTCTGGGGCAACTAATCCTGTTGATTTAATAACTAGTGTTGGTAAAGACGCTGTATTTGATCGAGCAGTAACTGCTGCTGATGGTAGTGTTTGGTATCATTTTAAACAAAGTAATGGTTTAGGTTATGCTTGGTTTAAGGCTGAAGTTATTGATAATTTAGTTAATGGGATTTCAAGGTAATGGAGAGTATATATGAAAGATAAAATAATAAAATTAGATAATAATAATACTTATTATATATTAGAAAGTATTCAATCTAATACAGGATATTATGTATTAGGAGCTTCTTGTGATATGGAAAATGATAATATCGATACGGAAAATTTATTAGTATGTGAAGTAACATTAATTAATAATGAAGTATGTACTAAAGAAATTACTAATGATGATTTAATAAAAAAAGTTACAGCGCGTTTAATTCAAAAATATCGTCGTAATTCATTAGCTTAACAAATAAGTTTACACTTATTTGTTTTTTCAACATTTAATTATTATAATTAAAAATTATAAGAATTTATAAAAGAAAATGGTATTTTATACCTGATAAATAGGTATACTATTAAAGGAAAGTGATCTTATGTTTGAATTAGTATCTAAATATAAACCTAGTGGTGATCAGCCCCAGGCAATAGAAAAATTAGTTGAAGGAATTAAAGAAGGAAAAAAAGAACAAGTTTTATTAGGAGCTACTGGTACCGGTAAAACATTTACAATTGCCAATGTTATTGCTAGTGTCAATAAACCTACTTTAGTTTTAGCTCACAATAAAACATTAGCTGGACAATTATATTCCGAATTTAAAGAATTATTTCCTAATAATCATGTTGAATATTTTGTTTCTTATTATGATTATTATCAACCAGAAGCTTATGTTCCAAGTAGTGATACGTATATCGAAAAAGATAGTAGTATAAATGATGAAATAGATGAATTAAGGCATGGTGCTACATCAAGTTTAATAAATAATCGTGATGTAATTGTTGTTGCTTCGGTATCCTGTATTTATGGTATTGGCGATAAAGAAGATTATGTCAATTCAATGTTAATATTAAGTGTTGGTCAAAAAATTGATCGTAGTACAATTATAAATCATTTATATGATATGACCTATGAACGCAATGACCTAGATTTTCATCGTGGAACATTTAGAGTTAGGGGTGATGTAATTGATGTTATTCCTGCTTCCGAAAAAGCTCGTGGGATTCGTATTGAATTATTTGGTGATGAAGTTGACTCTTTGATGATATTTGACCCTTTAACTGGTATTGTTGAAAAACATGTAAAAAATGTATCTATATTTCCCGCTAGTCATTTTGTTACTTCCCCAGCTAAGTTAGAAGAGGCAATTCGTCGTATTAAAGAAGAATTAGAAGAACGTTTGAAATATTTTCATGAGAATAATAAATTTATAGAAGAACAACGTTTACGGGAACGTGTTAATTATGATATTGAGATGTTAAGAGAGACTGGTTTTTGTAGTGGCGTAGAAAATTATTCTCGTCATCTTGCTTTACGTGGTCCAGGAGAAACACCTTCTACTTTAATTGACTTTTTTCCAGATGATTACCTGTTAATTGTTGATGAATCTCATGTTACTTTACCTCAAGTTCGTGGTATGTATAATGGTGATAGAATGCGTAAGCAAACTCTAGTTGATTATGGATTTCGTCTTCCTAGTGCATTAGATAATCGTCCTCTTAAATATGATGAATTTGAATCAAAAATAAATCAAGCCATTTACATCTCAGCTACACCTGGTGATCTAGAACTTGAACATACTCATAATCAGTACGTTGAACAGATTATTAGACCAACTGGTCTTTTAGATCCAACGATTGAAGTTCGTAAAACTGAAGGCCAGATTGATGATATAATCGCCGAAATTAATTTGCGTAAAGAAAAAAATGAACGTGTTTTGATTACTACTTTAACAATCAGAATGGCTGAGGAATTAACTAATTATTTAAAAGAAGTAGGAATTAAAGTTGCTTATTTACATAGTGAAATAAAGACTTTAGAAAGACTTAAAATAATTCACGATTTAAGATGTGGTATTTATGATGTTGTTGTAGGTATTAACCTTTTAAGAGAGGGAATCGATATTCCAGAAGTAAGTCTAATATGTATTATGGATGCTAATAAACAAGGATTCTTAAGAAGTACTAGAAGTCTTATTCAAACGGTCGGCCGTTGTGCTAGAAATGCTAATGGTCATGTCATCATGTACGCTGATTCTATTAGCGAGGCTATGGAAGAAACGATTAAAGAAACCAAAAGAAGACGTGAAATCCAAAATGAGTATAATATAAAAAATAATATAACTCCTAAGACAATTATAAAAGAAATACGTGATGTTATTTCTAATGAAGTTAGCGATAAAAAATCTTCTAATAAGAAAAATAAGATGACAAAGAAAGAAAAAGAATTAATGTTATTAAATATCGAAACTCAAATGAATGAAGCTGCTAAAAATCTAGATTTTGAACGCGCTATGGAATTACGAGATATATTATTTGAATTAAAAAGTAATTAGAATTCAATTTCGAATTCTTTTTTCATATAATTTAATAGGTGATATTATGAACAAAACTTCTATAATTGTAGTCACTTATAATAATCTTAGTTATACTAAAAAATGTCTTCAAAGTATAAAAAGATATACAGAAGCCAATACTTATGAGATAATCGTAGTTGATAATAATTCAGAAGATGGAACCTATAATTGGTTAAAGAAGCAAAAAAACATTCGCCTAATTTTAAATAACCAGAATTATGGTTACCCATATGCTTGCAATCAAGGTATTAAAATAGCTAATAAAAATAATGATATTTTATTATTAAACAATGATATTATAGTTACTAAAAATTGGTTAATAAATTTAAAAAGGTGTTTATATAGTAGTAAAATGATTGGGGCAGTAGGTAGTGTATCTAATCATCAAGAAAATCAGCAAGGAGTTACCTTTACTTACGATAATTTTTCTACAATGCAAAAAATTGCTACCAAAAATAATATTTCTAATCCATTAATGTGGGAAGAAAAAGTATTTTTAATTGGCTATTGTCTTTTAATTAAAAGAGAGTGTTTAAATAAAGTTGGCTTATTAGATGTTAATTATTCTCCTGGTTATGTCGATGATAATGATTATTCGATTAAAATAGCGTTATCAGGATATAAGCAATATTTATGTCATGATTCTTTTATTCATCATTATTTAGGTACGGAATTTCGTAAAGATTTAGATAGTTTTTATAAGTTATTAAATAAAAATAGAGAGTATTTTTGGCAAAAATGGCATTTTAAAACTGATAATTTTGATATTTTAGATACATACTCTTATCCTTTTCTTTCTAAAGATAAGAATGTTTTAATTATTGGTTGTAATATTGGCGTCTCAGCTTTAAGAATAAAATATTTATTTCAAGCTAATGTTTATGGTGTTGAAGAAGATAAAGCTAAAAGAAAGATTGCTAAACATTTTTTAAAAGTTTATTCCCGTTTAGATAAAGTAAATAAAAAGTTTGATTATATTTTGATTGGCCGAAAATTAGAAGATGTTTTATATCCACTTAAATATTTAGAAGAATTAAAAAAGTATTTAAGTTATAATGGTAAGATAATTGGTGAAATCGAGAATATTAATAGTATTAATAATATTGATAATTTATTAAATAATAATTGGTATTTTAATCATTTTAAGAAAAATTATTTTACTATTAATGATTTAGAAAAGTTAGCATCTTTAGCTAATTATAAAGATATAAAAATATATTCATGGTATAAAACGTTAAATGATTATGAAAAAAGTGTTATAGATAAGTTAAAAGTTATCTATAACACTAATTACGAGTATGTAAGTTATTCTTTTCTATTACGTAGAAACTAGTTTGCTAAGTAATATGCATAATATTCTTCAAAACTAATGTTTTCTTGGTATACTTTAGTAGCTAAATCAACCCCTAAATAACGATAATATCTAGGATTATATTCATAGCCGGTAATATCTTCTTTACCCTCAGGATAACGTAGAATAAAACCATATTTATAAGCATTTTCTTCTAGCCATTTATAGGCTGGGGCTTCATCGGTTCCAGAATAGTTAAATTGACTAATTATGATAGCTAAACCCGTTTGTTGTTCACTATATCCAGCCCGAGCTGTATAATTATCCGCATTTTTGGTACCATATGCTGCTCTTCTATTATCCCACATTTCTTTTTGATCGGCATAACTTCTGTAAGAACCACTTATAATAAGTTGAATTCCTTCCTTATTTGCTGCATCATACATTTTTAAAAAAGCATCTAAGACCGTTTTAGTTACTTTATTTCCATCATAAGCATAAGCTAAACTAACATCAACTAAGTCATTTGGTATATAATCTTCGGTTAAATAATAATATTTATTGACTAAAATTGCTTCGTTCTTAGTTAAGTCAGCTTCTTTAACATTCTCATAGTAGTCATAATCACAATTAGTATTAACTAAACTAACTATCTTTTCTATTTCTAGTCTTTGTTTATTATACAAGTCTAAATAACGGTCAAGATTATTAAATATAAAATATTTTTCTTGAACTAGTTCGGGAATCACATAATTATATTCTTTACTAAGTATGACATCTATTTCTTCATTACTTAAGTTATTCTGAATAATACTTTGTTCTTCTTTATCATATCCTACTTCTTCTAATTTATATTCATAAGTATTCATATATTCTATTTTTTCGTTACGTTTTTTCTGCCATATAAAAAAGCCAATTAATATAATTAAAATAATTAGTAAAATTTTTAAGAACAACTTTACTTCTTTTCTTAATCTTTTTTTCTTTTTTATTATGACCACCACCTACTTTTATTATAACCTTTTTCTTGATGAAAAAAAAGTGCTATTTTTTGTAATATATGCTATAATTTAAGAACTTGAAAGGTGTTGAGATTATGAGAACAACTTATGTTTTTGGGCATAAAAAACCGGATACGGATTCTGTTTGTGCAGCGATTAGTTATGCTTATTTGAAAAATAAATTAGGGTTGAAGGCTGAACCACGAGTACTAGGGCCAATTAATAAGGAAACTAAGTATGCATTAGATTATTTTAATGTTGAAGAACCTAAGTACTTGAATGATGTAAAGGTCCAGATTAAAGATATGGAGTATTTAAAGGATACATATATAACTAGTAAAGCTTCTATTGAGGAAACTTTTAATAAATTACAAGAGTTATCCGTAACAGGTTTACCATTAGTTGATAAAAATAAAAAACTAATCGGTTATATTAATGTTAAGGAAATAGCTAAAGCTATCATAAAAGGGGAGTTATATGATTTAAATACATCATATGATAATATTTTAAAGGTTTTAGATGGTAAGGAAATACTTCGTTTTAATGATGAAATATCAGGGAAAATAATAGCAGCCGCTTATAAAAGTAAAACCTTTGTTGAACGTGTAAAATTAACAAGTGATGATATTTTAATCGTTGCTGATCGTAAGTATATAATTGATTATGCAATTGATTGTAAGGTAAAATTATTAATAATTGTTGGGACTAATGAATTTCCTGATGAATTACTAGAAAAAGCCCGCAAGAATAATGTAAATGTTATTTTAACTCACTTGTCAACTTTCTTAACAGTTAACAAAATGAAATTATGTAATTATATAGATACAATTAATATTAATACTAAACCAATTAAATTTACCAGTTCTGATTATCGTGATGATTTTATTAATTGTGCTAATAAATATGGCCACACTAATTATCCTATTGTTGATAATGATAACAATTGTGTCGGTATGTTACGTTTGATAGATCAAAATAATTATAGTAAACGTAATGTGATTTTAGTAGATCATAATCAATTAGTACAAAGTGTTGATGGTTTAGAAGAAGCTAGTGTCTTAGAAATAGTTGATCATCATAATTTAGGAACAATTGGAACAACTGTACCTATATCTTTCCGTTCGATGCCAGTAGGCTGCACTTGCACTCTTATCTATCAAATATTTAAAGAAAATAATGTTGAGATACCTAAGGATATAGCGGGATTAATGTTAAGTGCAATTTTATCAGATACTCTACTATTAAAGAGTCCAACTACTACTTCCACTGATGTTGAAACATCTTTAAAATTGGCTGCTATAGCGGATGTCGATATCGAAGAGTACGGAATGGCTATGTTAAAAGCTGGTTCTTCAATAAGTGGTATGTCTGTTGATGAAATAGTTGAGCAAGACTTTAAATCGTTTAAATTAGATAATGATAACATTGGTATTGGCCAAGTTATGACAATGGATTTTGCTGAGATAAAAGAAAATATTAATGAATATATTGCTTACTTAGATGAACTTTGTAAGAAAAATAATTATCGCTTAGCTTTATTATTTGTTACTGATGTAGTAAAAAATGGTTCTTATGTAATTTATAATACTGGAGCAGAAGAAATAGTAAAAGCAAGTTATAACATTCTTGAAATTACTGAAGGGGCATATATCCCAAATATGGTATCGCGTAAGAAGCAGATGTATCCATTATTAGCGGAGTTTTTAAATAATAATTAGTATCAAATTGATACTTTTTTTAGTATTATTTATAAATAATCATGTATAATAAAATAAAGAGGTGGATATGAAAGCATTAATAACAGGAGCTTCTAGTGGGATTGGTTTAGCTATGGCAACTTATTTAGCTGATTTAGGTTGGGATTTAATTCTTGTTGCTAGAAGAGAAGATAGATTAGAAAAACTGCAGAAAAAGTTAAAAACAGATGTAAGGATAATTGCCTTAGATTTACAAATAGAAAAGAATTGTTTCAAATTATATGATATGGTAAAAGATGAAGAAATTGATTTCTTGATTAATAATGCTGGGTTTGGGTTATTTGGTAATACTTTTGAAACTGATTTGAATCGGGAATTAGAAATGATTGACTTAAATATAAAAGCTTATCATATTCTTACGAAGTTATTTCTTGTCGATTTTTATAAAAAGGATAAGGGACGTATTTTAAATGTTGCTTCTTCAGCTGGTTTTTTAGCCGGTCCAAGATTAAATACGTACTATGCTACTAAAAATTATTGTTTAAAATTTACTATGGCCATTTATGAAGAATTGCGTCGGGCTAAGAGTAATGTGCATATATCTGTATTATGTCCTGGCCCAGTTAATACCGAGTTTAATAAAGTAGCCGGTGGTAAATTTAGTATTAATTCTTTATCTAAGGAAAAGGTAGCTAAGTATGCGATTGATAAATCTTTAAAGAATAAATTAATTATAATACCTGGTTTAATGACTAAATTAGGAGTATTTATTAATCGTTTTGTACCATGGAAATTGAGTATGCGTTTTATCTATGAAATCCAATATCGTAAAACGAGATAGTATAAAAAAATTGGATTAACATATTCTATTAATAGGATGTGATAAAATGGATGTTGATATGAAAAAGATTGATTATAAATCCCTAATTTTAAATATTATTTTTGCTTTAGTAGCCGGTGTTATAGGGGCTTTATTAGGTGGCAATATGGATGATTTTTCTTCTTTGAATAAACCATGGTTTGCACCTCCTGCTATTGTATTTCCTATTGTATGGACTATTCTTTATATCTTAATGGGGATATCAACTTATTTAGTATGTGAAAACAATACCGATAGAAAATTCAAAAAAAGAGCTTATTTTATATATTTAGCACAATTATTAGTAAATGTTTTATGGACTCCTTTATTTTTTAGATTTAAACTATACTTATTATCTTTTTTCTGGATAATCTTATTAATAGTCTTAGTTGGTATAATGATTGTAAAATTCTATAAAATAAATCCTTTAGCTGGTTATATCCAAATTCCCTATATATTATGGCTTGTATTTGCTAGTATATTAAATTTTTCTATTTATATTTTGAATTGACTTTATAATTTACATTTATAAAGTTTTTTTATATTATAATACGGATATTTATTGACTCTCCATTCTACTGCAATGTTAAGATTGTATTGGAAGGAGGAATTAGCAAAGGAAGTATGAAATGTATAAAATTGGTGAGTTTGCAAAAATTGTAGGAATACCTGTAAGGACTTTAAGGTTTTATGATCAATATGGAGTATTACGACCTAGTATAGTGGATAATTTCACAGGTTATCGATATTATGATGAAGAAAATATAGTTGAATGTGAAATGATAAAGCTTTTAAAATCCCTAGATTTTACTCTTGAAGAAATAATTAAATATAGAGACTGTTTAAATGAAGATATTATAAATAAAAAGAAAGAAGAAATAGCTCAAAAGATATATATATTAAAACAAAAATATGAAAAATTGCTGGAATTAGGAAGTGATTTATGCAGTAGTAAAAGACTTTCTAAAGTTCATAACAGTTATATAAGAAAGGATAGGTATTAGAGTGAATAAAGAATTAATAAACAAAATAGTTGAAAACAGAAAAAATTTAATTATATGTGGGGATGCTTTAACGAATAAAACTATTAATGTTATGTATCCCTTGTTAGATAGGATAATTGAAAATAAAGAAAGTTTTTTAATCCTAGACACTAAAGAAGAATATCTTAATAAGTATTATAAATCTTTAAAAGATAAAAATTATGGTATTATAATTTTAAATTTAAAGGACTTTAAAAAAAGTGTAGCATGGAATCCGTTATGGTATCCGTATGAATTATATAAAGCTGGGAAAATTGATACCGCGATTGATTATTTAGAAAAAATAGCCCAAAGTATATTTTATACGTCGAATAATGAAGATCCTTTTTGGGCTAATTGTGCATCAGGTTTATTTATGGGTAGTACTTTATGTTTGTTTCAAGATGGTAAACCCGATGAAATAAATTTTAGTAGTGTTGTTAATATTATCAATAGTGCTATGGAAAAAAATGGGTTAACAGATTATTTAACTAGCTATTTAAAATTGAAGGGGGAAAAATCTCCTGAATATTTATACGTAGAGCCAACCATTTTATCACCAATAGATACTAAAGGTGGTATTTTAACCGTAGCGAGGGAAAGACTAAAAGGATTAACTTCGCGAGAAAGTTTAAATTCACTTATGAGTCAAAATACATTTTCTATGGAAGAGATTGCAAATAAACCGACTGCTGTTATTTTAATCGGTACCGAAGAATCTAAAAAGTTAAGTCCACTAGTTTCTCTTTTCATAGAACAATTATTTTTAGTACTTTATAATAATAACAATACCAGAAATTATTATTTTCTATTAGATAATTTTGATAACTTAAATAAAATAAATGAATTCATAGATAAATTAAGTGCTGCATTAGCTAAAAATATCAGATTTTATTTAATAACAAGGTCTTTAGATAAGTTATTTCATACTTATGATGAATACATTTTAAAATTAAGTAATAAAATTTATGTTAATAATGATAACATAATAGTGAACATCGATAATAAAGAAACAATCGTAAAAAATTGTCATGCTGTGAAGGAACACTATGATTCCAAAATTGAGTATCCAAATTTAGACGTTAAGCACGTTAATACTTTTAACATAAAAGAGTATGTGGATAAGAATAATAAAATAAGTTTTAACCAGAATGGTTCTTTAGAAAAATTAGTTAAAGAAATAGATAGTAAAATTAAAGAAATAGATAACATCAGTAATAAAAAGTAGAACTTTTATTTTACTAATTTTTATGGTAAATTATCTTCAGGTGATTTTATGACTTTCTCAACACAGGTAAAAGAAGAAATATCGAAAACAGACGC
>CALVXQ010000015.1 GCA_944371435.1 uncultured Bacilli bacterium | reverse complement strand
ATTATGCTTGCTACTAATATTTTTAGAAATAAAAAGAGTAATGAAAACATTTCATCACTCCTCAATGTTTAAGAACCTCTTAACCTCTTGCATACCAAGTAACGCCAATTGCAGGGAACCCTTGAGGTTCAATAGAATTAGCAATAAATTTTGACCAAGACGAATAGCCATCAGGACCACCACCTAAATAATAGCCAGTAGAAATTCCATAGTGTAAATGCTTACCAGTAGAACATTTATCCCATGACCATGTTTGAGGACCACCACCAACAGTTCCAATTACCGTATTTACATCAACTTGATCACCAACTTTTACTTTAATTGATAATAAGTGGGCAAACTGGGTCGTATAAGCTTTACCATTTACATTATTATGAATGTAAACAATATTACCACCACAACTAGATTTTCTAGTAATTGCCGCAACAGTACCACTTGCAGTAGCGTAAACTGGTGTTCCTTCATTATTTCCACCTATATCAATTGCATTATGGAAAGATGAAGTTCCAGAAATTATAACACCACGATATCCCCATGGGGAGGTAATTCTACCTTTAACTAAAGGTCTTAACCATCCGGTTGAAGCCGCAACACTTACACAATCAGTTAATAACTGCGTATCAGATTCACAAACAGTCTCATAATAATCAATTAAAGCTTGTTGATTCTTAATCTGCGAATCAATATCTTCGTTTAATTCATTAATTTCGCCAATTTGATCATTTAAACTATCTAAAAGTTTAGTATTTTTTTCAATCAATTCTTCTAACTCAACCTTTTTATCTGCTAATTCAACTTTTAAATTTTCATTCTTAGTTATTAATTCATTTAATTCATCTATTTTACGATGATAATAATCAGAAATTTGGGAAACAGCTTCAATTCGCATTACAAATTCCGTTGGAGTAGAAGCTCCAGTTATATATTCTAAATAAACATTTTCACTACTAGATAATTGATAATACTTCATTAAAGAAGAAATTTCTTCCTTAGACTTTTCAATTTTTTCATTAGATTCAGCAATCTCGACTTCAGCGGCCGCAATATCTTCAGTTATTTTGTTTTGTTCCTCTCTTGCTGCTACGATTTGTTCATTTTTTTCTCTTATCTCACTTTGAGTCTGCTCTTTATCATTAGCAGCATCTTCCTTTTGTTTCTTTAAATTCTCTAATTCTTCTTTTAAACCAGCTATTGTAGTTGCTTTGGAAGTAGCACTAACAGCAAATGGTTCTAAAAAATAAGGAATTAATAAAATAAAACACAAAACTATTCTTATAATATTCTTTATCATATTTTCAAATACTTCCTTACTGCTCTTGAACTACCAAACATACCGACAATACCTCCAATAATCATGATAATTAATGATACAATCCAAATTAAATCAGTTGGTTTTATTAGTTCTACCATATGAGAAAATAAGTATCCATCAAAATGATCATAGAAAATTATATAACCATATACAGTTATAATAATAGGGATTATAGAGCCAATAACTCCTAAAATAAATCCTTCGATAATAAATGGTTGACGAATAACAATATTTCTTGTTCCTACTAAACGCATTATTTCAATTTCATTACGACGAGAGAAGATTGTTAATTTAATAGTATTACTAATTAAGAATGCCGTTACTAAAATAAGGGCTAATACAATAACAACAGTAGCTTTCTCCATAACATCAAAGATAAAAATAATTTTATCTACTGTATCCTCACCATATTTAGCTGATTTTACCCCATCTAAGCCTCTAATATATTCGGCAGACTTAGCTAAATCTTTTATATCTAAAACTTTTACCGTAATAGAATCCAATAAAGGATTAGTATCAAGATACTCTAAGGTTGCACTTAATTCACTAGAAGTAGCCTGCATTTCAGCTTTCCACTCTTCCTTCGATTTAAACTCTAAAAACTCATAAGAATCCATATCTTTAATAGCCGCTTCTATCTGTTGTTCTTTGGCACTATCCACGTCTTCATCTAAATACACAATAATAGTCAACTCTTCTTCAAGATTTTTAGTAAAATGATACAAATTAGCTGATATAACAATAGATAGAGAGACTAAAATCAAAGTGATAGTTATACAAGTTATCGAAGCTATTGACAAACTAAAATTACGAAAAACACTACGTAAAGAATCACGAAAATTACGAATAAAAATTCTAAGCACTCTCATGAACTTTATATCCCCCTTTCTCTACATCACTTATTTTAATACCCGAATCAATGGTAACTACTCTTTTTTTCATTCGGTTTACAATATCTTTATCATGAGTAGCCATAACTACGGTTGTTCCTAAATCTTTATTAATCGAATCTATAACTTTCATAATTTCCTTAGAAGTATCAGGATCCAAATTTCCAGTTGGTTCGTCACATATTAGAAGCTTGGGTTCATTAACAATAGCTCTAGCTATACAAACACGTTGTTGTTCACCACCACTTAATTCACGGGGAAAGGCTCTTACTTTACTTTTTAATCCAACCCGCTCTAAAGCGTTTAAAACTTTTGGCTTTATCTCACTAGCTTTCATTCCGATTGTTTCTAATCCAAAAGCAACATTTTCATAAACACTAAGTTTAGGCAATAATTTAAAATCCTGAAATACAACACCAATTTTCCGACGTAATTTATATACCTTACCATTACGTAATTTTCCAACATTTATGCCCCCAACCATAACTTCACCTTTAGTAGGTTTTTCTTCCCGATAAAGCATTTTTATTAATGTTGATTTTCCTGATGCAGTTGTTCCTATTATAAAAACAAATTCACCCTTTTTTATTTCTAAATCTAAATTAGCAATAGCAGTAACACCATTTTTATATATTTTTGAACAATTTTTAATTTCTATAAACTTCATTTTTTCACCTTACTTCCATCTACTTAAATAAACGAATAACTTTTTTTCTTAACCCCTCCTTTTACCTCATAGCAATCGCTAATTATAAAGAAGGCCTCACTATCTATATTTAAAATAGTTTCCTTAACTAAATAATATAAACCATTAGGAACAACAACCATTAACATCTTTCTTTTTTCACCTTTATAACCACCCTCAGTATTAAATATTGTTACTCCTGTAGCCATATTTTTCAAAATTATATCTTGTAATTCATCGACCTTTTTAGTATAAATTAAAAACATTTTACTGTCAGAAATTCCTAAAAGTATCTTATCAACTAGTAAAGCAGAAATTATGATAACAATTAATGAATAAATTAAATTTACAAGTCCAAATACAAAAGTCCCTAATACTATAATTGTACCATTTGCAATTAATTGGGCATTACCTTCACTAATATGATTATATTTACTAATTATCTTTATGACGATATCGCCACCACCAGTTGTAAAACCTGTTTTATAAATAAAACCAGTACATATTCCAAACAATGAACCACCAATTATAATAGTTATTAAAATATTAGAAAAATCAACATAAGGAATTATCAAATTTGCCAATGGTTCAGTTAATGATATAAATAAAGGATATAAAAATGCGCCAATTATACTGCGATAGGTTTGATTCTTATCAAGAGTAAAATAAGATATAATAAGTAATATAATACTACTTATTAAAATAAATAGTGATGGCTTTATATTAAATAAACTATTTACTATAACTGCTAGACCACTCGTACCACCAATATTAAAATTATTAGGTGTTATAAAAACATTATAATTAAGTGCTAAAACGAATACAGCAACAAAAAAGATAACTAATCGTAATATTAAGTTCTTTTGTTTAAACACTTGGCATATATAATCGACATTTAAGTTCATATCATCACCTTTATTATATAAAACATTATACAACATTTTTTTAATTTTGCATATATTTTATGGAGAGGAGAGTTTATGGAAGGAACCTATTATCAAAATCCAACATTTCCAACAAATCAAAGCAATTATGAAGTAAATATGAATAATAACAATAAAAATGCTAACGATTATGGTGTCAGTCTACCAATGGAACAGAGTTATATTGAAAATATTTTACGTTTAAATAAAGGTAAAATGGTTAAAGTGTATGCTAGTTTTCCTGATTCAACTGAATGGCGTAATAAAGTATTCGAAGGAAGAATTGAACAAGCAGGACGTGATCATTTAATAATTAGCAATCCTAAAAATGGCGAATGGTATTTAATTTTAATGATTTATCTTAACTATGTAACATTTGATGAAAAAATAAATTATACTTATAACTTTTAAAAAATAGAAACATTGTTTGTTTCTTTTTATAATATCTGTTTATAATATAAAAAATATTTTTTTTCATTCCCCAAAGTACTAGAAGCACCATGTCCCGGATATATAGCGATATTATCCGGATATTTACTTATCTTATTTAATGAACTTAACATATCTACGCCAGAACCGGTCGGTAAATCAACTCGACCAAAACTTTCTTTAAATAAAAAGTCACCCGTAAACATTACTTTATCTTCATCGAAATAATAAGTCTTAGAATCTTTGGTATGACCTGGTGTAGCAATAACTTCATATTTAAAATCATCATCTTTTACAATATTTTCTTCTAAAGAATATTTTTCTAATACATCCTTTAAAGCTCCAATATGATCAAAATGATGGTGCGTAACTAACACCCCAATAACTTCTAAATTTCCTAACTCTTTTAAAATTTTAGAAAATTCAGCACCAGGATCAATTATTAATGCTTTTCCTTTCTTTTCTAAGATATAACAATTTTCAGCCAAATTGCCTACTACTATACATTTAATTTTCATATTAACACCAATATAAATATACCACATTTACAATATTTTCGTAATTAGTTAAAAAAGATTATTAAAATTATGATATAATTGCTTTAAGGTAGGTGCTTAACATGATTATATTATATGCAATATTATTAATCGTAGCAATTATAGGTATTATAGGAATAATATATATATATAACTTTAACAATTTACAAGATTGTCTAACTAGAATTAATGAAGCTGAAAGCATAATAGATGATTGTTTAAGAAATAAATATGATACTATATTAAAAATAGAAAATATTATTCACAATAATATAACTGAAACAAAAATAGTATTCAAAGAGTTAGAAAAATTAAAAAAAGAAAAAATTTCCACTTTTGAAATGGAAAGAAAACTAAATGATACGTTAATATTAATGGATAAGGTAAAAAATGATTATCCTGATTTACTTGATACAAAAGAATGTAAAGATTTATATAAAAAATTATTAGAAAATGACGAAAAAATATCGGCAGCTAAAAAATACTATAATAAATACACATCTAGTTTAAACATATTAGTTAATAAATTTCCTTCTAATATTATCTCTAAGCTTCATGGAGTTAAAGCCCGCAACTATTTTGACAACAAGGATATGGCTGATGATGATTTAGAAGATTTCAAACTATAACTGCCAATCAATTGGTTTCATATTATTTTTTATTAAAAACTCATTAGTTTTAGAAAATGGTTTACTACCAAAAAAACCATAACGACAAGAAAATGGGGAAGGATGAGCACTAGTAATTATTAAGTGCTTTTTATTTGTGATTAAATGGGCTTTTGATTTAGCAAAGTTGCCCCACAAAATAAAAACTACAGGGCTGGTTTTAGCATTTAAAACTCTAATAATATAATCAGTCATCGGTTCCCAACCTATATTACGATGTGAGGCCGGCATATCTTTTTTTACTGTTAAAACAGAGTTAAGTAGTAATACTCCTTCCTGAGCCCATTTTGTTAAATCTCCATAATTTGCTGGTTTAATTCCTAAATCATCATACAACTCTTTATAAATATTTTTTAAAGATGGAGGTATTTTAACGCTTTTATCTACTGAGAATGATAATCCCATTGCCTCATTTTCCCCATGATATGGATCTTGTCCCATAATTACTACTTTAGTATCTTTATATGGTGTTAACTTTAAAGCATTAAATATTAAATCTTTAGGGGGATAAATTACTTCCTTATCATATAAACTTAAAATATGTTTATAAAACTTATTAAAATTCGGACTCTGCCATATAACTTTTAATACGTCATCCCAATCATTGCCTATCACATATATCACTTCTTTCAATTACATTATAACAAAAATAGTACTATAAAAGTACTATTTATGATACGATTCATTATTAATTATCTTAAATGAGCGATATAATTGTTCTAACAAAATTGCCCTAAACAAACCATGAGGAAAGGTAAAATCAGAAAACGAAATTAACTGATTTGCCTTAGCCTTTAAAGATGAGGATATACCTAGTGAACCCCCAATTATAAAGGTAATATTACTATAACTAATAAAGAGTTTATCTATCATGGAAGCAAAATCTAGCGAATTATATTTCTTACCTTCAATTGCTAGTGCAATTACATAATCTTTAATATCTATATATTTATTTATCTCTTTTTCTTCTTCTTCGATATTACTATCTTTAACCTCTATAATCTTTAATTTATGATACTTATTTATTCTTTTGGCATAATCAGCAATCATTAAATTCAAGTACTCTTCTTTTATCTTACCAACACAAATTATTTTTATCATAACTCTACTACCTCAGTTTTCTTATTTTGATTAGCACAACTAATGTTATCAAAATTAATACCATACTCTAAAAATACTGATTTAATTGTATCTAAGGCTACTTCTTCCGTATTATTATTTTCTGATAAATGCATCAAAATTATTTTTTTAGTATCAGTACCAATTAACTTAGCTAGATATATAGCGGCATCACGATTCGAAAGATGACCATATGGTCCAACTACTCTATCTTTTAACCACTGAGGATATTTACCATTAATTAACATTTCCACATCATGATTACTTTCAAATAAATAAACGTTGCAATCTCTTAACTTAGAAAAATATTTTTGGTTCAAATATCCAGTATCAGTAATATATACGACTGATTTATTATTTTCTTTTACTATAAATCCTTTTGAATCCTTAGTATCATGGGAAGTTTTAATTGATTCAATATGTAAAGTATCTAGATATATATCATCATTAAATAATACTAATTTATTATACTTTTTAATAGGATGATTATCTTCTAGTTCATCAAGCATAAGACTTGTCATATACACATAAGGTTTATATTTTTTTATAAATTGTTCTAATGCTTTAATGTGATCATTATGAACATGGGATATTAATATAATATCAATATCGTCAATCAAAACTTCCATTTCTAATAATTTTTCTTTAATGTATTTTATATTGGTCCCAATGTCTATTAATATTTTATGATTATTTGTTTCAACATAACAAACATTTCCCTTAGAACCACTAGCCAAAACACAAGTTCTCAATAGTTCAATATCAATTCTGGATTTATAGCCCTACCACCATTATATGGTTTACCAGTAAATATACCGATATGTAAATGAGTTCCTGTTACTAGACCCGAGTTGCCCATCGAACCAATTCGCTGTGCCCGTGATACATGATCACCAACCGAAACATTAATTGCCGATAAGTGAGCATATAATGACCACAAACCATTTGGATGCTCAATAATAATATTTAATCCAGAAGAGTTGCCAGCCCATCCACCATAACGAGCACTCATAACAACACCTTCTTGAATCGCATATATAGGTGAACCATATCCAGTACCAGAAATATCTAATCCATCATGGGAAGTACGATCGAATAAGTAACGAGTTCCAAATCGCGATGTAATGATACATGGACGGTTTGTTGGCCATGCCCAATCAGTTCCATCATCAACATAAATAGTAGTATTTTTAGCACCTTTTACAACAACTTGGTCAACCTTTTCTCTTATAACATAAGTATTGGCTTGATCGATTACCGAACCTTGAGAAACATCACCATTAATAACTTGAACGGTACTAGCAACACGTCGAATTCCATCAACGCCTTTAGTCTGAACTAAACGATATGATGTTGGCTTACTATAATCATATTTAGTAATAGTATTATATTTTTCTGTAACATCTTCTACCGTATATTTATCATAAACTAAAGTCAACATCGGATCGATTAAGGAAATAATAACCTCATCACCAATTGCTAATAAATCATTTTCACTTTTATACTCAGTATTTGCAACTAAAAATTCTGATACATTTAATTCATTATCATAAGCAATACTTTCAATTGTATCACCTGCTTTTACTTTATACTTCTTTTCTTCATTATCTTCACCAAAAAGTAAGTATTTACTTAATTCATCTACATCATCAAATATTTTTTCCTGTGTACTTATATAAGTCTCTTTAATAGATATATTCTCTTGAAAATATATATTAAGAATTTTTTCACCAGTTTCATCTATTTCTAGTTGTCTATTATTAATATAATCATCATATTGTTCTTCACTAATAAATGATTTAATAACTTTATTTACTGCTTCCTCAAAAATATCTTTATCTAAAACATTTATTCTAAAAAGTACTTTAGCATCTTCTTCTTCACTTTCTTCAGACATAACAGTAATTGTATAGCCCTTAACAGTAAAGTCCTTTTCTTCTTTAATTAAATTATAGATTTCTGCTGCTGTTGACAACTCACTATCATATGTTACATATTTTGAAATTGAAAAACCTTTAGGAGGATAGACTTGTGAAACGTTATATTCATCTCTAATACTTTTTTGCTCTTCATTTATCAGCGCATACAATTCATCTTCATCCTGTATTACCCCAATTTTTTCACCATCTAAATATATTTGATAGACTTCATCAACATTATAATTGTAATTATTATCTATAAAACCAATTAAAAAAACTCCTATTCCAATAATTAACGTTAATACCCCAGCAATTATTTTATTCTTTTGCATCAATATTCTCCTTCTTTTTCCATAACCATATAATTTCGGAAATTCATCATTGTTGGTTCAAATAAAACAGTAAACTTTCCAGTACCACCTTTACGATGCTTAGCTATTATTATATCAGTTTCCACATTTTCATTTTTACCAAGTTCTGTTTTTGCTTTATAATAATCTTTACGATTAATAAACATAACAATATCAGCGTCTTGTTCAATTGAACCAGATTCACGTAAATCGGCAAGCATTGGCTCATTATTTTCTCTTTTTTCAGCATTACGCGATAATTGAGCTAAAGCAATCACAGGAACTTTTAATTCCATCGCCATCATTTTTATCGAACGGGAAATATCCGAAACTTCTTGTTGACGGGATTCTGGACGTTTACCACCAGTAGTTAACAATTGTAAATAATCGATAATTATTAAGCCTAGTCCTTCAGGTTTAGTTGCTAAACGACGACATTTAGCCCTTATATCATTAGAAGTAATACTAGCATTATCCTCCACATATATATTCGTGTTAGCTAACTGACTAATAGCTTCATTATACTTTTTCCAATCATTTTGGTTTAACTGACCATTTTGTAATTTACGTCCATCTATACCACCAATAGCACTTATCATACGATTAACCAATTGTTCCGCTGACATCTCTAAGTTAAAAATAGCAATTGCCTTCTTAGTTGTCTTAGCAGCATGAGTTGCAATGTTCAAAGCAAAAGCAGTTTTTCCCATACCTGGTCTAGCAGCCAAAACAATCATTTCTCCTTCATGCAAACCACTAGTAGCTTTATCTAAATCATAAAAACCTGTTTCTAAACCAGAAATAGTTGACTTATTTTGAGAAAGAAACTCTAATTGAGCCTGAGCATTTTTTAAAATTTCATTAATTGGTCTAAACTCAGTAGTCTGACGTGAACGAATAACTTCTAAAATACTCTTTTCAGCATTATCTAGTAACGAAGTAATATTCTCTTCTTCATTATATGATTCTGTAATAATATCTGTAGCAGTATTGATTAACCTACGAATTATAGCTTTTTCCTTAATAATATTAATATAATAATCAATATTAGAAGCCGTAACAACTGAATCAATAACGTCCGTTAAATATTCAATTCCCCCCACAGCGGCAAGATCCTTACTCTTATCAAGTTCTTCTGTAATAGTAGTTATATCTAATGCTATATTATTTTCATACATTTTCTTTATGGCTTCATAAATTTTTTTATTAGCATCATTATAAAACATATCACCATTAACTTCTTCAAGTATCTTCCCAATCAAACTATTATCTAAAAAACATAATCCCAAAACTGACATTTCTGCTTCTTTATTTTGTGGCATTGTCCTTGCCATCTAAATCACCTACTTTACCAAATTAACACCAATATTAAATTTCACCTTCTTATGAAGTTCAATTTCAACCATATGACGTCCTAAAGTATCAAGCGGAAAATTAACATGTATCTGCTTCTTATCTACTTTATATCCTAACTTATTTAAGTATTCAGCTATCTGCTTAGAAGAAATATTACCAAAAACCTTATCCATTTTTCCTGTTTTAACTTTAAATTCAATTTTTTCCTTTAACAGTTTTTCTTTTATTTCATTCATCTGTTTAATAGTCTCTTCTTCTTTTTCTTTTCTCAAAGCCAGCTGATTATCCAATATCTTTTTACTAGTATTCGTTAAAGCTACAGCTAACCCATTTTTAATTAAAAAATTATTAGCATAACCATCAGCAACTTCAATTATTGCATCTTTCTTTCCTTGATTTTTAACATCTTTTAAAAGTATAACTTTCATATTCTCGCCTCTTTTGTATGATTATTATAACAAAAAAATATAGAAAAAGATACTAACAAAAAAAGACAAATTAGTTGATAACACCCTTTTGTCCTTTAAAACTAGTCTTTTACGTATGGAATTAATGCCATGTATCTAGCATATTTTATTTGCTTGGCAATATATCTTTGATGTTTTTGACAAGCGCCACTAACACGACGATTTACTATTTTTCCTTTTTCAGTAATATATTTAGAAATAATAGCAACATCTTTATAATCTATTTTTTTATTAGCACACATCTGACAAATTTTCTTTTTTCTACGATAAAATTCTGCCATATTAATCTCCTTTCCTAGAAAGGTAAATCATCATCTGATAAAGATACTTCTGCTCCCATATTAGCATATGGATCTTCAGCTAAATCATTACTTACAATATCAGGTGATTTACCATAATCACTTTCAACAGGTTGTTGTTCATAATCGTTAGAGACATAATTTGCTGAATCACTACGAGGACTTAAAAATGTAACATTGTCACAAATAATTTCTGTAACATATCTCTTTGTTCCATCTTGTGCATCATAACTTCTATTTTGAATACGTCCTTCAACAGCAATCTGTGTTCCCTTTTGACAATACTTACTAATATTCTCCGCTAATTTACGCCAGGCAATACAGTTAAAAAAATCAGCAATTCTTTCACCTTGAGAATTAGTAAAATTACGATTTACAGCAATTGAGAATGTAGTCGTTACAGCTCCAGTCGAAATAGTACGCATCTCTGGATCTCTCGTTAGTCTTCCAATTAAAAAAACTTTATTCATAAGTCCTACTCCTCATCTAACTTTATGATTAAATGTCTTAGAATGCCTTCATCTAAAGATAATCTACGATCTAATTCTTTGATAGCATCTACAGAAGCTTCAACATTCATAACATAATAATAACCATTGATTTCTTTCTTTATTGGGTATGCAAGTTTTCTTTCGCCCATTTCTTTAAAACTATCTAATTTAGCTTTTAAAGTTTCAACAAGATTCTTTGCAGATTCAACAGTATCTTTTACCTTAGCTTCATCCATCGTAGTTTTAACAATAAACATTATCTCATATTTATTCATCTACTACACCTCCTTCTGGTCTTACTCGGCTTTATATAAAAATAAAGCAAGGAGTGCTCATCACTCGTTTTGTATTATAACAAAGTACCCCTTGATAATCAAGTACTTTAGCTTAAGAATTTTTTAGCAATTTAAAACCCTTATGTTTAATAAGGGCTTCTTATCTTAGATAAATGTCATTAATGCAAATAATGCAAGTAAAACAAATAATAAGATTAAGACAAACTTCCAAATGTACTTTAACCATTCTTTATAGCTAACATTGTACATTGACAAACCAACAAGCAAAACAACACTAGTTGGAGCAAAGAATGACACAAAACCATTCATAGCAATCATAATTGCCATAATAGTTGTTGCATACTCTGGGAATCTTGCGACATACATTGGAGCAGCTACAAACCCAGTATAACCAAAGTCAACATGAAGAATTTGCGAAATACCATTAGCTAAGGCATTTGTAAATGGATTAAATACATAAGTAGTTGTTGCATCAGTAACAGTTTTACCAATTGAACTTAACCAGTCAATTATATACGTAGTAAAGCCTGAAGTATAGCTAACTACAAACATTGCATAAGCAAACATTATATATAATGCAGGCTTAAACATTTTTTTAGCACCTTCATACATATACTCGATACAATCGTTTAGTTTCAATCTAGCTGTAAATTTTACAATTAGTAAAATAACCAAAGTAACATAACCCATAGTGTAAATATCCCATGAACCGAATGCTACAATATTACCTAATATGTACTTAAATATAGGATGATCTGTATCACCAATATGAATTGTTACATCTGTAGTTAACCATTTATGGAAATCATCAAACACTTCAATTTCAAATACTTCACTCCATGGTATAAAGCCTAAAATCATAATTATAAATATTATGCCAAATAGTAAGACTGCTTTCCAAGCTTTACCTGAACTTTGAGCCTCTGCTGCAAAGATATCATCCTCTATTACAGCATCCTTCTTCTTATTCATAGTAGAAAATATTAAGACATTAACTAATATATAAGTTATAGCTAAAATTCCAAAACGATATGCTATACCTGACATATAAGAAGTATCCATATATTGTACTATGTAATCAGTTCCATAAGTACTGAATGTTCCACCAACCATACCAGCGATCATAGCACCAAAAGTTATCATTAATGAATTAAACTTACTAAAACCTAATTTATTGGCAACACTAATAATCATTGGAACAAATAGTAAAATTGGGAAACTTTGAGTAGCCATTGAGACATATAGAGCTATAATTAGCGTATGAACTAAAACAAAGGCTTTTTCTTTACCACGCCAGAAATTAGTCAACTTTTCAATTAAAGCTTTATATGATGGCAAATGACTAACAATGCCATAAAATGCTCCTACCATTAAGACAAAAGCAATTTGAATTAAATAATAGTTAGCACCATAAAAGAAGGAAATAAATACTTCATTGATTCCAAGTCTAACAATATCACTTTCAATATAATCAGCACCATTAAAATATCCTGATGGTATTATCCATGTTAGAACAACTGCTATTAGGATTAAGATAGCTAGTGCTTTAAATAGAGAATGATCATGACTCTTAGTCTTAGATTCTTTAGTAACTTGCTTTACTTCTTTTACTTCAGTTACAACTGGTTCATCTTTAACTACTTCAACTTTTTTAGCAATATTCTTCTTGTTAGAAGTCTGTTTCCTTGTACTTTGCTTTTTCTTTTCCATACCAACCTCCACCTAAATTATATCACAAAAATTTTATTTACAATAAATTTTATGCTTATTTTCTATTTAAACGAAATCTTTCATTAGGATCTAATATTTTTTTACGTAACCTAATCACAGCAGGAGTTATTTCAACATACTCGTCTTCGGCTATAAATTCTAAAGCTTCTTCAAGACTAAATGTCTTAGGAGGTACTAGTGCTATAGCATCATCGGCTGCCTTACTCCTAGTATTAGACATTTCTTTATTTTTGCAAGGATTAACGTTTAAATCATTATCCCTATTATGAATACCAACTATCATGCCAACATAAACATCAACAGCAGGTCCAATTATTAGTTGACCTCTTTCCTGTAAATTAAATAATGAATACCCTAAAGACTTACCTTGTTCCATAGATACTAAAACACCATTTTTACGACCATGAATCGGACCAACATAAAGTTTATAAGAATCAAAGGAACGAACCATAATTCCTTCACCTTTAGTGTTAGTAATAAAAGCACTACGATAACCTATTAATCCACGAGTTGGCGCCATAAATTCTAAGTGAACATAACCATCATCAGTATTAGTCATTACTTCTAATGTAGCCTTACGCTCTTGTAAATCACTTATTACCGTTGAAGAATACTCACTAGGAGTATTAACTATAACTCTTTCAAAAGGTTCTAATTTCTGACCATTTTCTTCAAGATATAAAACTTCTGGTTTAGATACACATAATTCAAAACCCTCACGACGCATTTCTTCAAGTAAGACTGATAAATGCAATTCACCACGCCCAGATACTTTAAATCCATCTAGACTAGGTAACTCTTCAACCTCTAATCCTACATTAGTTTCTAATTCTTTTTCTAGTCTTTCCTTAATATGACGAGAAGTCAAAAATTTACCACTCATACCAGCAAATGGTCCACTATTAACCATGAAATTCATCGATAAAGTTGGTTTTTCAATCTCAATCTTAGGTAGTGGATCTACAACTCCTAAAGTACAAACAGTATCACCAATAGAAATATCTGAACAACCAGCAAAAATAACAATGTCGCCATAATATGCTTCACTAACTTCTTTACGTTTAATTCCTTCATTAACAAATAGTTTAGAGACTCTAAATTGTTCTACTTTTCCATCATTACGGCATAAATTCAAAGTACTTCCAGATTTAATAACCCCTTTATTAACGCGGCCAATTCCTAATCTTCCTATAAATGAATCGTAATCTAGTTGAGATACTTGCAATTGTAAATTATCTTCAACACTACCTTTAAATGGTTCTACTTGCTTTAAAATAGTGTCCAATAAAGGAGAAATATTGTCTTCAAGATGATCTAAATCTAAAGTAGCCTTTCCTTCCTTAGCCACTCCATATACTATAGGAAAATCTAACTGTTCATCAGTTGCGTTTAATTCCATAAATAAATCAAAAGTCATATTAACTACTTCTAAAGGTCTAGCATCTTTTTTATCAATCTTATTAATAAATAGTATTGGTCGTAAATTTTGCTCTAAAGCTTTTTTTAAAACAAACCTTGTTTGAGGCATTGGTCCTTCCTTAGCATCAACAAGTAAAATAACAGTATCAACAGTACGCATTATACGTTCTACTTCGGAAGAAAAATCAGCATGTCCTGGGGTATCAACTATATTTATTTTATAACCATTATATCTAATGGCACAATTTTTAGAATAAATTGTAATACCTCTTTCTCGTTCCAAATCATTAGAGTCCATTACTTGTTCATGGACAACTTCATTTTCTCTAAATACCCCATTTTGTTCTAATAATGCATCTACTAAAGTACTCTTACCTGCATCAACATGGGCAACAACAGCAATATTTATAATTTTATCCATAATAAAAACCCACTTCCTTATAAATTCTTTTAAGATATTACTACAAATATCAGTAAAATACAAGAAAAAAATTTAAGACTAAGCTTAAACTAATTTTCTTTATCATGAGAACGATATCTTTCATTGATATTATAAAATCTTTTATTAAATGCTACACAATAATAATATAAAGCCGCAATAGTATATAAAGTATTTAATAGTATTTCCCAAGTATTAAATATATATTCATTATTTAACAAACCTATAAAGTTTCCACCTAATTCAATAATTAACGTAAATGGCAAGCTAATTAATATTACTATAGCTAGAAGTAAAACTAAATCAACGATAAAACGTAAAAGTTCTTTAGTACTGGCAGTTGTTATGAATTTATGTACTTCTTTTAAAGTTTTCTTAAAATTCTGAAAATTAAACGCCACATTTCTAGGAGCAACATTTTCTGCACCTTTTACTTTAGGAAGACTATAATCATCATATAGTAACTTATCACTGTTTAAATTATTATTATTATTATTATTATTATTCAAATTATCATTATTCATAAAAACCTCTATTTTCATTATACCACATAATATAGCAATCTTAAAAAAAATATAGTATAATTTAAAAAGATGGAGGAACAAATGCGAATTGAAATAAAATCTTATACAAGTATTTATAATTTAATTAGTTCAATTATATTTTTTATTTTAGGGGCAATTATGTTTACTAGTCCCAACGTCATGGTAGTTGTTATTTCAAGAGTTATTGGCGGTATAATTGCCATTATAGGAGTATTTAATTGTATTAAAAACTATATTGAAGTAAAAAAAGACAATACTACATCATCCATTGGAATGATAAGTGGTATTATTGGAATTGTTATTGGTTTAGTATTTATTTCTTTAGCGGGAGTAATTGAGGCTTTAATAAGGTTTTTAATTGGGGGCTGGATATTATTTATGGGTATTAATAGATTGATAAATGTTCTTTATTTAAAAAAGCCAAAATCAAAGTTTATTGTCTTATTAATTGTAGCAATTCTTTTAATTGGGGCTGGATTATATACAATATTGGAAGCTAATTTAGCTTTTCAAGCTATCGGATTGGTATTAATGATTTATGCTGGATTAGAAATATTTAGTTATATATTTTGTAAAAAGGAAGTTAAAGAATTTAAAAGTAAAGATGATGATAAAGTAATTGACGCTGTTGTTATTAGAGATGATACAAATAAAAAAGGTTCTAAACATTAATTCGTTTTAGAATCTTTTTTACTAAGTAAGTAATAATCAAATATTAAATATAAGATACCTAATGCTAAAGTAGTAATAAAAGTAATAATCATCGTTAAATTTATTCTTATTTGAATCTTACCAACAACATCCTCTATATTTTTTAACTCATAAGTTACTTTTCCATCCATACTCGTAGTAGTTACAATGTTATTGCTAATTTCTTTAATCTTTTCAATATGATACTCACCCAAATCAGAAATAACAACAACATCACCGATTTCATAATTTTCTTTAGGAATTGATATAGCTATCTCATTGTTCTTTAAATCTGGCAAATAAGAATTATCGGTTATTTTAATAGCTAAACACCCAAAAATGTTAAAATTACAAACTAAGATAAAAAGGAAATCTAAAACTAATAAAATAATTACTAAATAAGTGATAATCTTGCGCACATAATACATAAATCTATATTCCTTTCTTTTGCTCTAAAGCAAGCATTTGATCATATAACTTATAAAAATATTGTGTACTATTTTCTAAAAAGAAATAATGAAGAATATAAAATATCAAAAATACTAATAAAATAACATCGATAATAAAGAATAACCAACTTATCATTCCTAATATAAAGAAAATTAAGCAAAAGAGGGCATAAAAGAGAGTAACTAATAAGTGAATTAATCTCTCATGTTGAAAAAATTGAATTTTTATTAATAATAAATCTATATCTTTTTTACTAACATTCTTATCTTTTATCTTATTTTCAGTTTCTAACATATAATCTTTTATATATTTTTTCATTTTATCTCCTTAAATACTATTTTAGCATTTCTTAATTGTTTTAAGCGTTTACGCTTTATATGATATTTAGTTCGGTCAAAAAATAAATAATCAGCTACTTCCCATATTGCTACCCAACCTAGAATAAGTGGTAACTCTTTAAACATATAATTATTTATGATATCTAAGTAATAAGATATCCAAATAAAAATAGTACCAAATATAAGAAGGATAATACTGCGATAACTAACTATTCTTTGCATAATAGAATCTTCATTGTCAATATAGGCAAAATTATTTTTTATCATATTTGTGATATCAACTCTTTCATCGTCACTAAAATATATATTAGTAATAATATTTATAGTTACCGAACTATTAAGTGATTTACCTTTTAATTCATCAAATAAATAATTACCTAAATTAGGATTAATTATGTTTCTATTATAAATATTTATCAAATCTTTCCTATTATCAATATTAACATTTATATGTATCTCTGCCATATCTATCCTCTATTTTTATTATACAATATTTATAGCTTTATTTACAATTAAAATTCTCTATGATAAAATAAATTTCATGAAAAGGAGAAATATGAAATTAATAAAAAGAAAATTAATTGCTATTAAAAATAGATTAATTGAATATAAAAATAATTATAAAAGTAAGAAAGAAGTTATATCTTCTTTACTAGAAAGTGATTTAAACGAAGACTATATAACAAAGTGTAATAATATTTTATTACAACATAATTATATTGATGAACCATTAAATGAAAATGGCTTAAAATTATACATATTATTTAAGCAAAAATATTTATTTACGGGAGAAGAAATAAATACTTTTTATAAAAAGTTAAGAATTAAAGAA
>CALVXQ010000014.1 GCA_944371435.1 uncultured Bacilli bacterium | reverse complement strand
GGCAAATGGTTATTTATATACATCTTATTTGAATTATGTTATCTTATATTAAGAAGGTAGTGATACAAATGGATTTATTAAAGGCAATATTAAATTGTAATACTTTAGAAGAAATTAAAGAAATAATTACTAAGGCTATTGCTGAAGCTAATACTAATAGCACAAAAATTGAGCAGCTTGGTTTTTTAGATTATGGAAAATATATTAGTACTTTTAAAGGCTTTATCCCCCTAAATACTACTATTAAGTATGAAAGTATGGCTATTACAACTTATAATATGCAAACAACTGATTATTTTTATGAATTTGCTTTATTTATAAAAAAATATAATGTTACTAATAAAATAACTTTGATTTACTACTTAGAAAAATTTATTAATATTTATTTTGGCCGTCCTGGTCAAGTTGATAGAAACAGTGTTTTAAGTACTAAAGCTTGGAGTAATGCTACTAATGAAGATGAATTTTTTACTGCTTTAGACAATCTTCAATTAGGAGATTTTAAAGGAAAAAACGCCGCCATGTGTACTGAAAGAGCTGCTTTAGCCCAGCAAATATTAAGTCTTTTTAATATTGAATCATATTATTGTTTAGGTTGTTTAGATAATAGCGACCATCAAGAAGTTCACGCTTTTAATATTGTAAAAAGGAAAAATGATTATGCTCTTTTAGATTACAGTATTCCTGTAGCATCTTATAAAGATAATAAAATTACAAACTATTATCCCTTTGTTGGTATCTTATCTTCAGCTGAGTTTAACGATTTTTTAAATAATGGTACCATAAAAGAATTTAAAGATTACGATTATTATGATGGTAAGCAAAAATATAACGATAACAAAATTAGAACTTATGTAGTTGGTGAACTACAAATAGAAAAACCAAGATTTAATAAATTTTAAATTTATGATAAAATAAACGTATCTTGTTTTTCTTTTTTAAGGGAGTGTCGTTTAATGAATCAAGAAAAAATTGGCCAAATTATTAAAGAAATTAGAAAAAAGAATAATTTAACACAAAAAGATTTAGCAGATAAATACAATGTTACTGCTCAAGCCGTAAGTAAATGGGAAAATGGTAAGAATCTACCTGATATAATTTTATTAAAACAAATAGCCCAAGATTATAATTATAGTTTAGATAATTTATTTTCTGATGAAAAACCTAAAAAGAAGAATAAAAGAAAACTTATTATAATTATTGGAAGTGTATTAGTATTATTAATATTAATTATAAATATATTAAGTAAACAAGATGACTTTAACTTTAAAACTCTATCTACTACTTGTAATGATTTTAATTTATCAGGGAGTATAGCTTACAATAATAATAAGTCTGCTATTTATATAACTAATATTACTTATTGTGGTGAAGAACAAGATGATACTGTTTATGATAAAATGGAATGCGTCTTATATGAAAATGAAAATGATATCGATAAAAAAATAAGTTCTTATCTATATGATAAAAGTATAACTTTAGATGAATTTTTAAGAAAAGTAACATTTACTATTGATAACTATAAAAATACTTGTGAAAATTATGCTAATCATAAATTATATTTGTCAATTATTGCTACTAAAGATAATAAAAAAGTTACATATCTTATACCTTTATCAATGGTAGATGCTTGTGAGGGAGAATAATATGCGTAAATTAATAGCCCTACTTTTAATTATGTTAAGTATACCTTTTATTACTTCATGTTCTAAAGACGAATTAATAACCTTAGAAGATGAATACTATGAAAGTAGTAATTTTATTAGTTTAAGTAAAGACAATTTAGAAAAACTAATAAAAGACAAAGAAAACTTTTTAGTTTTTATAAATTATGATCAATCGATAAGATCTAATGATTTCGAACAAGAGTTATATAAAGTAATGAATGAGTATCAAATTACTTTTTATAAAATCTCTTTCTTTAATTTAGAAGATACCGTTTTAGAAAAAAAGATTGATAATTATCCGGCAGTTGCTATATTTAATAAAGGAAAATTAGTTACAAGTTTACTTCTAGATGGTGAGTATAATATTGATGATTTTATTTCTTGGTTAAAAGAATATGTATCATTACCAGATGTTAGTACTGATAATACTTATAATATTTTATCTAATTATAATGAAATAGTAACTATTAATCTTCCTGATACCGCTTTAGAAGATATAAAGTATGATAAAAATAAAGTTAATATTTATCTTTTCTGGGGTAATGGTTGTCCTCATTGTGAAGATTTTCTTGATTTTTTAGAAGAAAACACTGATTATAAGGACTTATACACTCTTAATACTTTTGAAGTATGGTATAACCAAGATAATTATAATTTAATGAATGAATTTGCAACAGCTTTAGATGAAGATGTAACGGGAGTACCTTTTATTGTTATAGGAAATAAATCTTTTAAAGGATTTTCCTCTTCTTTGGAAGAAGAAATATTAAATGCTATTAAAGAAGGACATAGTAATAGTTATGATGTATACTTTAATGATATTAAAAATTAAATAATTAGTGATTTTTCATCACTTTTTATTATGGTATAATACTTATTGTACATTAATTAAAGTTTATATATTTTACTTTTAATATTTTGTAGACTTTGTTATAATTAGTAGGATAAGAGGGTAGCTGTATGAATGATATAAATAGATTTATGGAATCGAATAAATATTACTTAGTTGATATATTTCATGGTAAACCTAAAATAAGTAATATTAATATTCAAAAAAAAGAAAATTCACAATATAATTTAACAAATCGTAAAGAAGTAGAAATAATAAGTAAAAATAAAAAAATAGATCCTAATACAGGTGAAGAAGTATATACTTTATCTAAAATAGGAGGTTTTATTAAATGCTCTTTAAACTCTTATAGTGATGATTTAGATATTATTAATCAAGAAATTGCTACCTTACTTGGTATTCCTTCATCTAAAATATTTCGTTTAGTTAGTGAAGATAATATTAAAGGTACTATTAATATAAGTATTAATGATGATGCGATTCAATTAAATTTAGAAACCATTATGAAAGAGTCAATAAAAAGAGCTAAGATGAATCGTTCTCTAGATATAACTTGGTTAAAAAAGTATGCTATGTTACCAATTAATGAGGAGACTAGTCCTATTACTAATGTTGAACAGATAGATGATTTAATTACGACTACGATTGAAGCTATAAGACATAATTTTAGACTAACTGATATCGAAGAAAAAAAGATTATTAAAGGGTATGTTTTAATGCTTTTACTAGATTATATTACTGGTCAAGAATATCGTGATTTTAAAGATTATAGTATTTTAGTTAGTAAAGATAAACGAATAACTTTTGCTCCTGTTTATGATTTTAATAATACTTTATCTAATAAAGATGTTATTCGTTTAAATAATAAATATGTAAGCAAAGAAGCTTTAATAGTAACTTTATTTAATAAATATTATAGTTATTTTAAAGGAATAGCTCGTGGTTTAAATGAAAATATAGATTCTTATAAAAAAAGTATTAAGTTAATAATCGATAATAATACTACTTCGCAGTATCAAGAGATAATAACTAAGAATATATTTAGTAATTTAGATAATTTAATGGATTTAGAAAATGAAAAGAAATTAAATTTTGGCGAAAGTAGGATTGATATGGTATTAACTCAAACAAGTATTAATCTAAATGCTGTTAATAGAAACCAAGAAATAAGGAATAAATATGAGGTATTAGATCCAAATAAAAATTCATTAAAAGAAATAGAAGATAAAATGTTAAAAATTACGGAAAAGAAAAAAGAAAAGAAAAAAATTAGTGCTAGTTTTATTATTGGTGTTATAATAGGACTATTAGTTTTGGTAGGTGTTGTAATTTTTTCTATTTATTTTATTACTAATAATAAATGAGTAAGTGAGGAATTAATATGGGTTTTATAAAACTAGAAAAGAAAGATGAACCACATAATGAAGTTTATCAAAAAGTATTAGAATATAATCGAAAGTATCGTGGTTGTATTGCCTGGCGTATAAAAAAGCATAGCGAAGTAATTAATATGCATCTAAATCCTAATGAGCATGTATTATTTGCTTTTGCTGCTCAAAAAAACTATTCTTTTACTGATATATTTTCTACTTGTGTAGTTGCTTTAACTAATAAAAGATTATTGATTGGTCAAAAAGGATTATTATTTGGTTATTATTTAACATCGATTACTCCAGATTTATATAATGATATTAAAGTTCATCAAGGATTATTTTGGGGACGAGTTATAATCGATACAGTAAAAGAAAAAGTAGTTATATCTAATATAGATAAACATGGATTAGATGAAATAGAAACAAGTATTACAGAATATATGATTGAAGAAAAGAAGAAATATTATTCAACTGAAAATTAAAATTAACAAATAAATTAAGTAGTCATATCCTATTATTAGGATGTGATTTTTATGTATAATAAATACCTTATTAAAGAGGGAGAAAGAATAGATTATTTAGCTAATAAATTTAATACTACTATTGATAAGTTAATGGAAATTAATAATATGTATGATTATCGTATGTTTACTTCTGGTAGAGAAATTAATGTTCCAAGTAATAGTGATTATTTTACTACTTATACAGTTAATTCCGGGGATACATTTTTTATGGGAGATAATTTTATTTGCGTAAGTTTTACATAAGGTTTGCGTAAGTTACGTTGATTAACATCGTAATTTATAGTATAATAATACTAGGGTGATTAGTAATGGAAAAATATGTTCCACCATATGAAATTACGCCGGTCATGTTAACAAGAGTGGCTAGTATTACAGAAAAAATAACTAAGTTAGATAATTTTTCTAATCTAAATAGAAGACCTTATTTAAGAAAACAAACAAAAATTAATTCTATTCATTCATCTTTAGCAATTGAAAATAATAAGCTAACTAGAGAGCAGGTAAGAGATGTTATCGATGGAAAGAATGTTTTAGGCTCGCAAAAGGATATTCGAGAAGTTAAAAATGCTTATAAAGCATATGATATGATAAATAAAGTTGATCCGTACTCTATTAAAGATTTAAAAAAAGTTCACGGTATAATGACTTATTTAACGATTGAAGAATCAGGTACTTTTAGAAAAGGTAATGAAGGAGTATTTGATGGTGATAAATGTATATTTATGTGCCCTCCTCCGGAAATGGTTACAGATTTAATGAATCAATTGTTTACTTGGTTAAAGGAAAATAAAAACAAATTACATCCTTTGATTCTATCAAGTATATTTCATTATGAATTTGTTTTTATTCACCCCTTTAGTGATGGTAATGGCAGGATGGTTAGATTATGGCAAAATATATTACTTTATAATTGGAAAAAAATGTTTGAATACATACCAATTGAGTCCCAAATCTATAAATTTCAAAATGGTTATTATAAAGCTATTGCTAATTGTAATAGTAAAGGCGATTCTACAGAATTTATTGAGTTTATGTTAAAAATGATAGATGAAACATTAGATGAAACTTTAGCAGTTCCTAGCCCACCAATTAATCAAGAAATAATTAATATAAATAAGTTACTAAATGTTTTAGAGATAAATATTCCTTTAAGTGCTAATGAAATAATGCAAAAATTAAATATAAAGTCTAAAAATACTTTGCAAAATAAATATCTTCATCCCGCTATTAAGCAAGGCTTAATTAAATTAACTATTCCTGATAAACCTAATAGTAGAAATCAAATGTATTACAAAGATTACTAAAATTAAAATTATAACCATAGTATTTAATGGAGGTATTAAATTATATGGTTAAATATAAAGTTAATTTAAAATTTAAAGAGAATGCTAAATCTTTAAATACGCTAATAATAGATTTATTAAAGATAGAAGTAAATAAGAATATTAATAGTATTATAAGGATTACTAATTAATTGTTAGGAAATAATAATTTTAAAGTAGGTATATATATAAGGCTATCAAGAGATGATGGAAATATTGAATCTGATAGTATTGTTAGTCAAAGAAGTTTACTTAAGCAATATATTAAAGAAAATAACTATAATTTAATAGAAGAATATGTAGATGATGGTTATACTGGTACTAATTTTGATAGACCAGCCTTTAAAAGAATGATTAATGATCTTGAATTAGGTAAAATCAATATGATTATTACCAAAGATATGTCTAGATTAGGTAGAGATTATATAGGTACAGGAGAACTAATAGAAAAGTATTTTCCTAATAATAATATTAGATATGTTGCTATTAATGATGGAATTGATACATTTATAGATAATACGAATAATGATATAGCGCCTTTTAAAGCTATAATGAATGATATGTATGCTAAAGATATATCTAAGAAAGTAAAAACTAGTCTATATTCTAGAATGAAAGAAGGATTATATGTATCTGGTAGATGTCCTTTTGGTTATCAGAAAGATCCTACAAATAAAAATCATTTAATCATAAATGAAAAACAAGCTAATATTGTAAGATTAATATTTAACTTAGCATTGAAAGGTAATACATATCACTATATAGCCGAATATCTTACTGCTAAAAAGATTAAAACACCATCTTCGTATTACAACTATGTATGGAATACTAAAAGTTTATCTTTAAAAAAAGAGATATGGTTTGCTACAACAATTAAAGCAATTCTCACTAATCAAATATATGTAGGGGATACAGTTCAAGGAAAAACTAAAAAGATTAATTATAAACTTAAAAAAACAGTTAAAAATAATCCTACAGATTATATAATAGTAGAAAATACGCATGCGGCAATTATTGATAGAAAATTATTTAACTATATCCAAACTTTACTACCTAAAAATGTAAAAAGACCAGAAAAGAAAAGATTTTATTTATTAGACGGTTTATTATATTGTGGCGATTGTAAACATCGTATCATAATAAGATATCAAAATAAAACCAAGCATAGTTATACAATATGTGATTACTATAGAACTTATTCTAAGTATCATGTATGTACAACCCATACTAATAATTATGAAAGACTAGAACATATTGTTTTAGAACAAATTAAAGATGTTTGTAAAAAATATATAGATAAAAATAAAATAAAAGCCACTATTGATAATGTCATAATTAAAGATAAAACGATAAGAACTAAAAAACAATTGGAAAACTTAGAAATTATTAATAAGAAGTTAATAGATGATTTAGATAAAACTTATCTGGATATGTTAAAAGGTATTATTGATGAGGAACAATATATAAGAGTTAGAGAAAACTTTAAAACGGAAATAGATAATAATAAAAAGAATATTGATAACCTTAAAAATGAACTAATAAATAGAATTGATAGTAGGCAAATAGAAAAATATATTGATGAATTTTTATCATTAGAAAATTTAACTAGAATATTAATAATAAATTTAGTAGAAAAGATTTATATCTATCAAGATAAACAGATAGATATTATATTTACCTTCCAAAATGTTCCATAAAAAAAGTATCTGGGGATAGCCTATATCAAATAGCGCGTCGTTATAATATTAATCCTACTTTATTAGCAGCATTAAATGGTTTAAATATGGATGATTATATTTATCCTAATCAAAAAATATTAATTCCTAAAAGTGGTTATAGTTTTTATATAACTAAAGATGGTGATACCTTAGAAATGGTTAGTCAAAAGTTTAAACGTAATTTAAAAGATTTATTAGAATTAAATAATACTATTTATCTTCTTCCTGGACAACTAATGATTAATAAGACGAATTAAGATTTTTTATAAATCTTTTTTTATTTATGGTATAATTTACTCAAGGGATAAGGAGGACTTTTTGTGATAATTAGAAAACCTTTTAAGTTCTTAATACGCCACTTTAAAATTATAAATATAATATTATTTGTTTTAATTGGGTTTGTTACTTATAAATGTTATCGTTTACTAACACTATTTAAAAACTTTGTATCTAATAGTTATATAATAACAGAATTTAATCTAGTATCTAGATATATCGGGTTTTTATTACCATTATCTTTATTTATTATCGTCGCAATAAGTGTTGTAATTTATATATTATTTAAAAGTAAAGATAAAGATAATAAGTTATATTTAGCTCTTATTATATTCTATGGACTTTTATTTTTCTTATCATATCAAACAAAAGGTATTCTTGATGTTTATGAGTTTGATACCGTGGAAACAAGTGCAGCTTTGATGTATCGTGATTTATCGCGGTTTATCTTCTATCCAAACTTTATTTTCTTAATATTAGTATTTTTAAACTGTATTGGTTTTGATTTAAGAACATTTACTTTCACGAACTTACAAGACGATATTGATATTGCCATGGAAGATGATGCTGAGTTTGAAATAGGTGTTCCAGTTGAAGAATATAAAGTAAAAAGAACATTCTTCCGTAAATTAAGAGAGTTAAGATATTATATTATTGAAAATAAATTAGTGTTTGAAATACTTGGGGCGATTGCAGCGGTAATTATCTTCTTTGTTGGGTTATCTTTATTTTTAAATGCTAATAGGTCGGTACGCGTATCTCAATCATTTAACCATAGTAATTTTAATATTAGTGTTAAAGATAGTATTATTACTAATATTGATTATGCTGGTAATATAATTAGAGAGGGTTACTACTATTTAGCCGTATTAGTTGAAGTAACTAATAAATCCGATAGTAATAAAGCTTTAGATACAGATAACTTCTGGTTAGATATATCCGGGGATATTCATTACCCTATCTTAGATCGAAGTGCTAAATTCTTAGATTTAGGCGAACCATATTTTAATGAACCAATTAAACCTGAAACAACTCATCGCTATGTTTTGGCTTATGAATTATCGAAAGGGGATATTAAGAGTAAGTATACTATTAAAATATTAGATACAATTAATTATAAAGATGGAGTAGCTGATCCTAAGTATAAAAAGATAACTATTAAACCTAAAATGTATAATAATATAAATAATAATTCTTCAGGGGATATTAATAGTACCATTTCATTTAAAGATACTAAATTATTAGATTCATCTTTAAAAATTAATTCTTATTCATTAACTAATATATATACGTATAGTTATAATTATTGTTATAAAGAAGAGTGTAGTGAAAAGAAAAATGCTGTAAGTACTGGTTCTAATACGAAAAAAACTCTATTAGTACTAGATGATGATTTAGTAATTGATCCTGATAGTAGTTATATGACATTTAAAAAACAATCTAATTTCTATGAAGATTTTGTTACTATTGAATATACATATAGTTATGGTACTAAAGAGTATACTAATACTAGTACAGTTAAAGATCGTTCAGCTTCTAATGATATATCTGGCAATGTAGTTTTAGAAGTAGATTATAATCTTACTAAAGCGGAAACTATTACACTTATTATTACTATTCGTAATGAAAGATATCGTATAAGATTGCTATAAAGAATTATTCTTTATAGTTTTTTTTAAATAAAGCTTATGTTATAATTATTATAGTAGGTAGGGTATAATTATGAAAATATATTTATATTTAAAAGAAAACATTTTAACTTTTACAATTCCTCAACGAATTTCTGGTACATTTAATTTTGCTGAAAATCCTGAAGAAGAAACTAAATTAATTAATATCACTGCTAAGGATGAGGCTTGGTATCTATATTCTACAACTGATGTTTCGGTATTACAAAATGATGCTCCAATTGATGAGTTATTATTAGAAAGTGATAATTATTATACATTAAAAAGGGAAGATCAAAAGTTTTTAATTTATGTTACTCATACCTTTGATAAAACTTTTTTACCCTATAGATACGATAATAATTTAAATATTGTAATGGGTAATAATGATTTATGTAATGTTAAATTTGCTTGTCCCTATATTGATCAAGAAGCTCTAAGAATCTCTTGCCAAGATAACGTTCTTTATATAACGACTAATAAAAATTATATTTATTTAAATAATATGGCTTTAGAGTCTAATAATGAGGTTATTAATTATCAAGTAAAAAGTGGCGACGTTTTAAATGTTTATGGATTTAAAGCTGTATTTTTTAATGGTTTTATGTTAATAAATAATCCTAATAATAAAGTAGTAATTGGCAATAATACAGGGTTATTTTCTTATCATTTAACCTATGGTAGTGAACCTTTAGATTTACCAATTAAAGAACAAGATTTATATAATAAGGAACAATACTTTTCGAAATCTCCTCGAGTTCGCCGCCAAATAGTAACTAAAGAGATAAAATTTAGTCCTCCTCCTCATCAAAATGGTGAAGACTCAATGCCTTTAATTCTAACTATTGGCCCAATGCTAACTATGGGGGTAATATCTCTTGTCATGATAGTAAATACTGTATCTAAAATTGGCTCTGGGGAAACTACTATGGCTAAATCATGGCCATCATTAGTAACAGCATCTGCTATGTTAATATCAATTATTGTTTGGCCAACATTAACTAAATTATTTAATAAAAAACTGAAAGAGAAAAGAAAAAAAGAGTTATATGAAAAATATAATAAATACTTAGGAGAAAAAGAACAAGAATTAAAAGCTGAACAATTATTACAAAAAAATATATTAATTGAAAATTTAATTCCCGTAAATGAATGTTTAAATATAATTAAGAATGGTAATATAAATTTTTGGGATAAAAGAATTGAACAAAATGACTTTTTAGATGTTAGAGTTGGTCGTGGCGATGAACTACTAGATTGTAAAATTAATTATCCAGACGAAGGATTCTCGGTTGATGAAAGCGATTTAAAAGTACAAGCTGATAACTTAGTAGCCAAATATAAATATATTCCTGATGTTCCAATCAGATATTCCTTCTTTAAGAGTAGAATTACAGCTTTAATGGGTGATTTAAGAAAATGCTATGGAATGGTTAATAATATTATTTTACAACTTATAACATTTTATAGTTATGAAGATATTAAATTAGTAATAATAACTAATAAGTTTAAAGAAAAAGATTGGGATTATATCAAATATTTAAATCATAATTTTTCTAATAATAAAGCAATTCGTTTCTTTTCTACTGATGTTGATGAAGCTAAAATTATTGAAGATTATTTAAGTATGGAACTACAAAATAGATTACAACTTAGTAAGAATGGTAAAAGTTTATTTAAACCATATTATATAATTATAACTGATGATTATAGTCAAATAAAAAGACATAATTTTACTAAAGTATTAACTGAATTAGATATTAATTTAGGCTTTAGTTTAGTAATAATTGAAAAAAGAATGAGTAATTTACCTAGTAAATGTAATAATTTTATTAATTTAGGTACTCCTACATCAGGTATCTTACGTAATTCTTTTGAGGCTCAAGAACAAGTTCAATTTCGTGATGAAATAGATTATACAATAGATATGATGAATATTGCTCGTAAGTTATCTAATATTCCTATTGAATTTGAAGAAGGTAATAAAGAATTACCCGATTCGATATCTTTTTTAGAAATGGAGAAAGTTGGTAAAGTAGAGCAATTAAATATTATTAATAGATGGGATACTAATGATTCTACAACGAGTTTAAAAGCGGAAGTAGGTGTTGATGAAGAAGGAAGATTAATGTATCTAGATCTTCATGAAAAATATCATGGTCCTCATGGTTTAATTGCTGGTATGACTGGTAGTGGTAAATCAGAATTTATTATTACTTATATCTTATCTATGGCTATAAACTATAGTCCAGATGATGTTGCTTTCATTTTAATCGATTATAAAGGTGGTGGCTTAGCTTTTGCTTTTGAAAATAAAATGACGGGAGTATCACTACCTCATTTAGCTGGTACTATCACTAATTTAGATAAAGCTGAGATGAGTCGTACTTTAGTTAGTATTGATAGTGAGATTAAAAGAAGACAACGAATATTTAATATTGCTCGTGATAAACTTGGGGAAAGTACGATTGATATTTATAAGTATCAAAGATATTATAAAGATGGTCGCTTAGAAGAAGCTATTCCCCATTTATTCATTGTTTGTGATGAGTTTGCTGAATTAAAAAGTCAACAACCAGATTTTATGGATAATTTAATTAGTGTTGCCCGTATAGGTCGTTCTTTAGGTATTCATTTAATCTTAGCTACCCAAAAACCAAGTGGGGTAGTTAATGATCAGATTTGGTCCAATACTAAATTTAGGGTTTGTTTAAAAGTACAAGATGCTTCTGATAGTAGAGAAATGTTAAAAAGACCTGATGCTGCTAGTTTAAAACAAACTGGACGCTTCTACTTACAAGTTGGTTATGATGAATATTTTGCTTTAGGTCAATCAGCATGGTGTGGTGCTAAATATTATCCTTCTGAAAAAATAGTTAAAAATCCGGATAAAAGTGTTAATTTTATCGATGATACTGGTAATATTATTAAAAGTATTCAATCTGGTAATAATATTCAATTAAAAGCTCAGGGTGAACAACTAGCAGCAATTATGGACAATATTATTGAAGTAGCTAAAACTACTAATAAGAAAGCTAGAAGATTATGGTTAAGTAATATTGAGGCTATTATCTTAGGAGATTATTTAGAAAAGAAATATGCTTATGAAGCTAGTGATGCGAAGATTGAAGCTATTATCGGTGAGTATGATGCTCCTGAAAGACAAGAACAAGGTTTATTAGTTTATAATATTGATATGGGTAATACTTTAATATATGGTAATGATGATGTAGAAAAAGAAAATCTCTTAATTGCTATTATTTATTATTTATGTAAGTATCATGTTTCTAAATATTTAAATATATATGCGATTGACTTTGGTTCTGAACAATTAAGAATATTTAGTGATTTCCCTCAAGTAGGAGGAATAGTATACTCTGATGATGATGAAGAACTTAAAAACTTATTTAAAATGATTAATGAAGAGATAAAATCTCGAAAAAAATTATTAATTAATTATGGTGGGTCTTTATCAAGTTATAATTCTAAAAATGATAAGAAATTACCATACATTATATTTATAATAAATAACTATGATTCTTTATTAGAAAGCTATAATAATATTTACGAAGATATTAATTCTATTTCTCGTGAATGTGAAAGATATGGGATTATTTTAATAATAACTGTTAGTAATGTTGCAGCCTTACCAAGACGTATTTCGCAATCATTTAATAACAGATATGCCTTCCATTTAGCAGATTCATCAGATTATATGTCTGTATTTAATAAACGGGTTAAAGTAAAACCACGTGATATACTAGGAAGAGGTTTGGCTTTTGTTTCGGGAGATGTCCATGAATTTCAAACTTTATCTTTGGTAGATGAAGAAAGTAAAAAAGTTGGTTATATTGAAGAATTAAAAACTAAGATAAAGATATTTGATTCTAATAAAGCTCGTTTAATACCATCATTACCTGATGAAGTAACCTATGACTTAGTAGCTAAGGAAATAACTGATTTAACTAGTGTACCAATTGGTATTTCTAAAAATACATTAAAAATCGTTAAACATGATTTTCTTAATTTATCTGTCACACCAATTGTATCTAATAAATTAGATAATATAAACTGTTTTATAGATTCCCTAGTTGATGTTTTATTAAGAATTAATAGTACTGCAGTCTTTTTTGTAGATGCTTTTAATATTTTAAATCAACTAAAAGATAAGAATTATAATAATAAAAAAATATATTATTTTGCTAATAATTTTGAAAATGTAATTAGCGAATTAATTAAAGTAGATTCTAATCCTAGTAATAGTAAATTTAAATTAATTTATATATTATATGGTATAGAAAAATTAAAGAATAAAGTAAACGCTAAAAGTTTAGAAGATTTTCTTAACCATGTTCGTACTAATGAAAATAGTATTTTAATCTTGTGTGATAGTATGAAAGGACTAAAATCTATTGAATATGAATCTTGGTATACGAAGATAAAAAATAATTCTGATGGTATCTGGATAGGTAAAGGTTTTGGCGAACAACAAGTATTTAGAATTTCTAAATTAACTAAAGAGATGCAAAATAAATATCCTAATGATTATGGTTTTTGGGTTAATGAAAATAATGCTGATTTAATTAAATTATTAGAATTTAATAAAGATTTATTAGGAGAAGAACAAGATGAAGAATAAAGTTTTAGTAAGATTATATGTACCAGAAATAGATTTTGCTTTTGATGTATTTATACCAGTAAATGAAATTATTTGGAAAGTAAAGAAATTACTAGTTAAATCTGTTTCTGACTTAACTGGGGGTATTCTTGATTTAGAAAGTGATTTTACTTTAATAAATAAAGTAACAAGCGAAATATATGATAATAATAGCATCGTAATTAATACTAATATTAGAAATGCTAGTGAATTAATTTTATTGTCAGTTAAAGAAAATGATGTTAGTTTAAGTAGTTATGCAAGTAGTTTACAATAAGTGTCTAAAATATCTAAAAACTATTGCATAACTTGATTAGATTTGATATTCTTAACTTAGGTAAATAAAAGTTTTGCAAAGCGTAATTACCGGATTATATTATTATTTAAAATTAGGAGGATTTATTATGAATAATGGTAATATGACAGGATATAATTCTCAAAACATCGCTGCTTTAAGAGATGTTATTGATAGAACAGCTCAATCAGTAGCTGAAAAAGTTGTAACAAGATTACATGATGAAATTATAAGACCTATTGCTAATGCTTGGTATGCCCCAGAAGCAATTGAATTTTTTACAAAATTTGCTGAAACAGTAAAAAATACTGGAGTAAATATTAGAGAAATATTTGATAGCTTTAGACAAGCTGTAGAAAAAGCTGGCTCAATTTGGGCTGAAAATACTGGTGGAGAAGCTCCTGTACTTGGTTCAATTAGTGATGTTAATTTAAATTTATCTGTATCAGAAATTCAAGGAAAAGATTCTGCTGGTAATGTTTATATTGACGAAGCTGCTGCTAATAATGTAGCAAATAACTTAGCTAATGTTGAAGAAGAAATTAAGTCTGATATGCAAGCGGTTGCTAGTGAATTAGATGCTAGTACAGCATTCCTTGGACAAGGACAATCTGAAGCCGTAGCAGAATGCTTTGTTAAGATTAACTTAGAAATTCATCTTATCTTTAAATTCTTAACAGAAGGAGACTTATCATTACAAGCTCAAATTACTAGTGCTGTTAATAAATACAAAGAAGTATCTGTTGGTATCAAAACTGGTTTCCAACAAAGTGAATAATAGAAAAAGAATTTCTTTTTCTAAATATATGATAATACTAATGTGTTATCATATATTTAGAAAATGGATGATATAAATGCTAGAAATCGATTTAAAAGAAATAAATAAATATATCTTATCATTGAATAATTTAATTAAAGAATGCGAAGAAGTTGAACTTAACATATTTAAAGAACTAGATAATAGTACAACTAATTGGCAAGATAATAAATCTTTACTTTTAGCTGATAATATTATTAGTGATAAAGAAGAAACATTTTTTTTTATTGAAAAAATAAAAGAACGTCAAGATATACTAGAATATATATATAATAGTTACCTAAAAATAGGTAATAAAATAAAATGTGATATAAATAGAAAAACTAAAATAATTAATATCTTAAATAATATCTTAAATGAAGTAGATGTTTCTTTAAAAGAATTAGGAAGACTTAATTATCAAATATATGTTGAAAAAGTTCAAAGAGAACTAATAGATATTCAAGAAGAATTAATAACAATTAAAACTAAAATTACTAATTTATTTAATCGTCTTAATAATTTTGAAACTTCGATAAATGCTAAAATAAATAAATTAGATAATATAAAAATTAATAATATAGGGGATTATAATGAATAAGGGATTATTAAATAAAGAAGAATTAGAAAATAATATAAAACATTTTGAATATTATAAAGATTTAGAAAATACTAAATTAGAAGAAATTAATAAATGTATTAATGATTGTTTAACTTATTATAAATCAAATAATACTAAATTATTATTAGAAGATTTAGAAAATATAAATAATAATATTACTAAAATATTAGAAAAAAGAAATACTTATTTAGATATCTTAAATAAAGTAATAATAACATATCAAGATACAGCTATAAAAGTAATAAATAACTTTCAAAATTATAATAAAGGGGTATAATATGGAAAAAAGTTTAATTAATAGTGATATTCAAGATTTACAAAAAATCAATAAAAGAATTAATAATATAAATAACAATTTAAAAAGTTTAAAAAATAACTTAAATAGTAGCCTTTTAATAGATGATAATATTTATCAAGAAGAAGAAATAAATAACATCGCTAATAAATTATCTAATATATCAGAAAGTATATTAACAGAAATAATACCTAAATTAAAAAATAATATAGATAGTAACTAATGGAGAATATATGATAAAAGATTTTCATTTTAATATAACTGATTATGATGTTAAACTTGATAAATTATATGAAGATGCTAAAAAAGGTAGTAATGTTGTATCTACTAATGTCCAAGATGTAGGTAATAAAGTTTTAGCCAAACCAAGTGGTAATGTTAATAGTTATGGTGGTACTTCTAGTAGTGATTTAGAATTTGTTGATTTTGATAATAGAGTAAGTGGTAATAAAGGAAATCCTAGTACTATAACAAATTCCTTAAATAGTAATAATAATATTAATAGTAATAATGCTAATGTTAATGGAACTACTTCATCTTTAAATAACAATAGTAATGGTAATTTAACTAGTTCTCAAGGAAATACAACTTTAAATAATGGGATAACTGGTACTAGTACTTCTAAGATAGATACTAGTAGCAATTCTAGTTTTACTGGGGCTAGTACTACAGGGATAAATGGTAGTAGTCAAAATGGTAAAGATGATAATGGCTTTGGATTTTCAGGTACTAATACTTCGGGAGTAGGAAATAAAACTGATTCTAATGTGAGTAATCTTAATTTAAATGTTGATACTGATATTGATATCTCAACAAGTATAAAAAATAACTTAGAGAATGCTAGTGCTACTGTTACAAGTACTAGTTATCTTTCTAATACAACGGTTCCGGAAGAAGATTTAAGTGATTATATAGCTAGATTAAGAAAATATGGTTTAACCGAAGAAGATATCAATAAAATAATTAATGGTAAAGCATCTTTAGAAGAAATAATAGCTGAAATAGATAGTTCAATCGAAGATGGCCGTAAAGGTAAGATGTTAGAAGCTGCTTATCTTCAAGCTTGTGAAATTGGCTTTGATTCTATGGATGAATTAGATGCTGCAATTAATAAAGAAAAAGAAAAAATTGCTAAATATCAAGAAGAATTAAAAACTGTTGATAATCATGAAATAGAAGCTTTAATGCAAATCGTTATTCAAGTAAAACAAGGTAATGATTTACAAAGTGTTTTAAATAATACAATAGTAGCTTATAAATATACTGATTCTGATGGTAAAACAGCTTATGTTTATGAAAACCCCTATGATAATGGTGTAGCAGCTTCAGAAATTGATTATGAAGCATTAACTTTTGAAGAAATGTATCCTGATAGTACAGATTTAAAAGAATTAGAAAAAGTAATATCTACTTATGGAATGTGGATAGAAAGTCCAGAACAAGTTGAATTCTTTAATAATTTAAATTCTTCATATAGTAATAAACAAACAAGTAATACTAATACAGCAAAAGATATAAATGCTAAGATAGCAGAATGTGAGAGTACTATTGCTACTTATAATGGTTATAAAGAATTTATTACTGGGGAAGTTGATTACTATTTAGAATATATTCATCCTTATATAAATAGTGCTGATTTTGCTACTAATAATAGTCCTAGTGATAAGTATGCCCAAACAATAGATAATATTTTAAGTAAGTATCAAAATGTTCAAACTTATGATTACAATACAAATCCGCCAACAGAATATATAAATAGTAAAGAAGATATAGTAAATGTAGTAGGTGCGATGATAAATGGTGATGTAACTTTATCCGGAGGATATGTTGTTACTCCAACAGCTTTAGTTGCTATCGAATCTAATGAATTAACTTTAAAACATTTTGAAGAATGGTTACCATTTATTACTGAAGAAGAAAAACAAATATTTAATTATATCTATAATACCCAAGGGATAGATGCTACTTATGATTATATTCAAGGAATATCTAGTAATTTAGATCAAAGATGGTTAGCTGATAAGACTCAAAGTGATCAAGAATTTGCTAGTGAACATCCAGTTTTAGCTTCTGTTGGTTCAATAGTACTAACTCCAATCGAAGGTATTAGTGCGATTAGTTATTCTATTAATTCGTATTTAAGAGATATTAAGATAAGTAGAACTGATGTTTATAGTAGTGGAGATGTTTGGCGAGGGACTGTTGCTAATGATATTGCTCAAAATTATGGGGAAGGCTGGTCATTTTTATATAGTACAAGTATGAGTATTGCTGATAGTGCTGCTTTAATTGCAGCTAATCTTGCTACTGGTGGGATTGCAGCTCCTGCTTTGACTGCCTATATCATGGGTGCCAGGGTTTACGTTTCTACTATTAATGATGCTTTAGATCGTGGTTTATCGGATGGTTCGGCTATTGCTTTAGCTTTTAGTTCGGCAGTAGTAGAATCAGCAATGGAATCTTATTCATTAAGTCATTTATTAAATTTAGAAAAAACATTTGCTAATTCTACGCTTAATATAACAGAATATGTTGGTTCTCAAATAACTGATCCTAAATTAGCAGCTATTGCTACTAAATCAGCATATATCTTTGGTAGTGCTATTAATCAGGCTATCGTTGAAGGTGAAGAAGAATTCTCTACTGAAATATTTGATTATGTTTTAGATGAATTAATTGCGGGAGATTTAAGTAACCATAGTCTAACTATTCAACGTTACTTGGATTTAGGTTATAGTGAAGAAGAAGCTCGTAATAGAGCTAATAATGAATTAATGAATCAAGCTACTTTAGCATTCTTAGGTGGTTTCTTATCTGGTACTTTATTTGGTTCCTTAAGTGCTGTCCAATCTACTAGAGTAACTAGTAAAAGAATAGCTAATAGTATTTATGAACAATTCAATAATTCTGGAGTTAAATTAAGTGATACGATAGCATCTTTAGAAGCATCTAATCCATCGGTTGCTACTGATCTTAAAACAATATTAGATACTTTAAAAAGTAAATATGGTACAGAAGAATTATCTTTAAAAGTAATACGTGATTACCTAGATACTGGTGAGGTAAGTATTTTACCAACAGAAAATAATGTTCAACAACTTATTCAAAAATATAGTATCGATGAATTAAGAACATACTTTAATATTCCGGATACTAG
>CALVXQ010000013.1 GCA_944371435.1 uncultured Bacilli bacterium | reverse complement strand
GTATTAGATTGCTTAAAATTAACAGGGTACTGTAACCTCAAATTCATCATAACATATATTTAATTGATTGTAAAATATTTATTAAAATGATAAAGTTAAGATGGTGAGTAGTTATGGATATTGTGTTTAAAAATGAAAATAGAGAGAATTATATTAAAAATAATGGAATTGTATATTTATTAGGTCCTAATCAATGTGGTAAAACACATATTTTAAATCTTATTAAAGATGGCTTTCTTGGTAAAAATAGGGACTTTATAGTTAATAATGCGTCTATAAATAAAAATGATTATAATGTTATCTATTATGATGATACTACTGATTTTTCCAATGAATTCAAATTTACTAAAACAAATATATTTAGAGAGCTTATTTATTCTAAAGTATTAGATAATATTAGTGAAGCAAAATTATTAAAAGAAGTTAATCAATTATTTGATCGAATAGATACGAAAGTTAATGAATTTTTAGAAATAAATGTTAATAAGAAGCAAGAAGAAAAGATAAACTTTGATATTGAAATAGATGATGTAAATGAAATAATAGATAAATTTACTAATATATATATTGATAATTATTTAATTAAGGATACAAATATACCTAGGAGTAAAAGAAGAAAATTAATATATAACCTACTACTACTAGAATTAAAAAAGAGTAGTAGTAATTATAATATAGTGTTTATAGATAATTTTGATTTGTATTTAGATTATACAAATACTAAAAAGATAATTAAAATGTTAGAGAATTATCATATTAAAAATAGTAATACTTATTTTTTTCTAACTTCAAGTAATAATATTTATGAATTTATAGAAGATAAAAGAAGTATTTATCATATTCATAATTATTATTTAACTCATATAGATAATATTGAAAATATAGTCGAACAATGTTTTATGAAAGTATGTTATATAAAAGAAAGTAGCAATATAAATTATGAAGACTTTTACTTAGAAAATATAGGTTTATTTAATGATGATATTAAAAGTAAGACTAATGAAATATTATGTTTATTTCAATCAGAAATAGGGAAGTTATATATTTGTGATAAAATAAAGTTAGTTAATAAGTTTATTGATATGACAAATGAATTAACTATATATTATCCTAATAATTTTTATAAATTATTTTTTGAAGAGTTATTTAATAAATTAAACGAAATAGATTGACAATGATGCAAAAGTATATTATTATTAAATTGTGTTCAGACGTGAACACAGATTGCTTAAAATTTACAGGTTACTGTAATAAGGCATAATGCCTTAAGTGTTAGTCGGCCACTATTAGTCGACCTTTTTTTTGTCTTAAAAATTAATTAAGAATGTTAAAGTATACAAAGAAAAGTATACTGATAAACTAATTGATAGTTTTAAAGGTAAACCTCCTTCCAAATAATTATTTATATGTAACTCTTTTAGTCAGTATTTTTATTTTAAATCATTAAAAATTTATATTTAATTTAGATAAATATGATATAATGATCTAGAAAGAATAAAGGCGGGAACAAGGAGGAGTTTTATGGAAAAGATGAAGATGAAAGTTAGTATTTTACCTAACTACTTTTTAAAAGATGATGGTACTTTTGATAAAAATGGTGCTCTTAAGTTATCCGGTAAGATAGCAGGTGTTTGCTATGATGAAGAGGGTTTTGAACATTTAAAAAATGAACCAGTTGAAAAAACAAATCGCCGAATTAAGCGAACTTTAAATAATGGTCATCATAGCGTTTATGACCATGTTACAATAAATTTTAATATGGAAAATATTCCTAAGATTTTAGCAATGATACTTAATAATGAACCACAATATACAACAAGTGAAAAATCAGGTCGATATACAACAGTTACCAGACAAGATGGTTCAATTATAAGTGAAGAGGAAGAAAGACTTTATAATAAATGGCTAGGTATTTTTAAAATTAAAATCAAATCACAATATGGGCATGTTTACAATGATACTATGATTCGCCGTTTAGCTCAAGAAAATGCTCGCTACTTAGTCACGGTATTTTTGCCTACGCAGATGATTTATTCAACTTCTTTAAGGCAAATTAACTATATTGCTTCTTGGATGCAAAAATATATTAAAGAAGCTAATATGGATAATGACTTTGATAGTAAGTTAGTTTACTTTATGCAAGAATTTTTAGATTGCCTTGCTAATTTGAATGTTCTTGAAGATGGGCTATTGCAAAATGATAAAAATCGTAGTTTATCTTTATTTGGTAAGGATTTAGATAAAAGAGAAGAATACTTCGGTTACGTTTATAATACAACTTACTATGGTACTTTTACCCAACTTGCTCAGGGGCAAAGACATCGTACAACTAGTTGCCAAATGGAAATGCTAACAGAAAAGAAATACTATGTTCCTCCAATCATTGCTGGTGATGCAGTTTTAGAATCAGAATGGTTAAATGATATGAACTTAGTAAGAAATGTTACCCCTCAAGGGGAAATAATTAGAATTAATGAAACTGGTACTTATGATAAATTTATATTGAAATGTAAAGAAAGATTATGTTCAGCAGCTCAACTAGAAATAATGCAACAAACAAAAGAAACTCTATTAAAGTATAAAAAAGCTTTAGAAGAAAAAAATAGTTATTTAGCTAAAGACATTGAAAATTATGCTCATGGGGCAAGATGTACTTTTCCTGATTATAAGTGTTCTTTAGATTGTCATTTTAAGGAAGGAAAATTACTCACTAGAAAGATTTAGATTACTAACAACTTGTTAGTTTTTTTATTAATATTTGGTATAATAAATGTAGTTAAAGAAAGGTAACTATAATGGAAAATAATTTTTTAAATAATAAGAATTATATAGATTTAACATCTTATTTTAAAAATAAAAATTTAAGTAAAGAAGAAGTAAATATCGGCTTTGATGGAAGAATTATTTATAATAATGAAGAATATTATCTTAAAGATATTAAAAATTTAATAACTATGTATTGTGAGTTAATTGCCCAGAATTTATTAGATGTTTTAGGAATACCTCATGTTAAATATTATTTAGCTAAATTTTATGATAAAGCATATTTATTATCTAAATCTTTTAAAAAGAAAGGTAATAATTATATTTCTGGATATAAAATATTAGATGATTATAAAACTTTTTTACAAAAGAAGTATGATATTAATGATATGAATAATTTAGAAATGATTTGGAATGCTCTTTCTTATCGCTATAATAATATATATGGGAAAGAAAAAGGAAATATAATTGTAGCTAAATTAATGGCTGAATTAACTACGATATTTTCTTTTGATGTTGTGATTGATAATGAGGATCGTCATCAAAGTAATTGGCTTATTGAAGAGGGAAAAGATCATATTTCTCTAAGTAAAGTATTTGATAACGAATATATGTTAAATTCTTATTTAGATAAAGATAGCTTAAATTCCTTTGCTTTAGGTATATATTATGAAGATACAAGTCAATTTTTAAATTATTCTCAAATGATTAAAAACTATGTTAGGGATTCTGCTACTGAGTTTATTGATAAACTAAGGTATATTTATAACAAGCTTGATTATAATACTTTTTTAGAATGTCTTCTAAAAGTAGAAAAAGAGTATAGTTTAGAAATAGAACCAGAAATAAAAACATTGCTTTTAACAAGTTATCAAAAGCATCATAAGTTAATTGGCCAAATATTGAAAGATTACCAAATAAGTCATAATATTTTACACTAAATATATATTATATGATATGATATATGAGGAGTGATATGGTGAAAAGTGAAAATTTTTATGAAATGAAAAGATGCAAAATGGACTGGCTTGATGATATTTATTATGGCACTAAATCATCGCAAGGCACTAGAAATGCGATTAATGCTATAAAATTTGTTTTATTTGATGATACTAGTGTTATTCCGGATGGATTAGAAATAGGGGATAAATATGAATTTATATCCTCAAGGAAAGATGGACGCGCTAAAGCTAAGATGTTACAAAAGATTGATTTAGATCAAATTTTATGTACATATGCGATGCAGTCTTTTGGAATTAAAAATATTCCATTTAATATTACTTACGATGAATATTACAATCTTAGAAAGAAGAATTTAATAAATAAGAAATACACTATGGAATATGCGGTTGAATTAATGGCTTTAGCCCTTACCGATAGTATTTATGGGGGATATTTATTTTTAAATGCTAATAAATTTATAAAAAATATATTATTAGATAGTTTAATTAATGAAAGATATATTGAGGAAAAAAGTGGAGAATTAGATAGTTTTAATGGTTCTTTAGATAATAGTAATATTAGTGATGATATTAAAAAAAGTTACTTTGATAATTTTAATAAGTTAGATGATTACTTTTTAAATATTAAAAGAAGAGATAATAGTTATTTGAATTATGTAGGGGAGAATTAATGAAAAATACAATAAAATGTTTAATAATTACATTAGTAATAGGTTTTGTTATTTATTATATAACGTTACCTGCTATTAATATAACAAGTTTTGGGTTTTGGAGTTTTATTTTAAGTCTTGGATTAGTTTATATTACAGCATATACTATATTTTGGGTTAGTAATCCTGTTAAAATTATAAAAAGAGTGCAAAAAGATGAATTTCCTCTTTCACTTACGATAGTATTAATTAGTTTCTTTGTTATTATTGGTGGAATATTTTTAGTAAATTTTATCTTATCACCAGTATTTTTTGCTAAGGATTATGCTAAAAGAATTATTGTTAATGAAAATACTAGTTTTAAAGATGATATAGAAGAAGTTGACTTTAATAAGATTCCTTTATTAGATAAAGCTTCTACGGAAAAATTAGGAGACCGTACGATGGGGCAACAAACATCTTGGGTTAGTCAATTTTACGTTAGTGAATTGTATACGCAAATTAATTATAATGACAAGATAGTACGTACTACTCCTTTAGAATATGATGGATTAATAAAATATTTTACTAATCATGATGAAGGAATAAAAGGGTATATTACGGTAAATTCAGTTAATGGTGAGGCTAATTTAGAAGTATTAGATGAAGGTATGAAATATATGCCAAGTGCTTATTTTGGTGAAGACTTATATCGTAAATTAAGATTTACTTATCCAACTTTGATATTTGATGAAGCTAATTTTGAATTAGATGATAGTGGTAAGCCATATTGGATTATTCCTTATGTTAAATATGTTGGAGTAGGGATTAGAAAAGATATTGCTGGGGCAATTATTCTTGATCCAGTTACTGGTGAATCGACAAAATATAAAGTTGCCGATATTCCTAAATGGGTAGATCATGTCTATAGTGCTGATTTAATTATCGAATCTTTAAACGATTGGGGTAGTTATCAAAATGGTTTCTTAAATAGTATTTTTGGACAAAAAGAAGTAGTAGAAACGACTGAAGGTTATAACTACTTAACTATGGACGATGATGTTTATCTTTATACCGGTATTACTAGTGTTGTTGCCGATGAATCAAATATTGGGTTTGTTTTAACTAATTTACGTACGAAAGAAACTAAATATTATAATGTCCCCGGAGCTGAAGAGTTTAGTGCTATGAAATCTAGTGAAGGTTTAGTTCAAGAAAAAGGATATGAAGCAACATTCCCATTATTAATCAATTTGAATAATCGACCTACTTATTTGATGAGTTTAAAAGATGAAGCTGGTCTTGTTAAAATGTATGCTTTTGTCGATGTAGAAGATTATCAAAAAGTAGTAACTACTGAAGCCTCTTTAGGTATTGAAGAAGCGGCTAGACGCTATTTAAATGAAGTTAATTTTGATGATGATAGTTCTAATATAATTACTAAAGATATAATTATTAAAGAGATAAATACGGCTATTATTGATGGTAATACTTATTATTATCTAACGGATAGTGAAAATAATCGTTACCGTGTATCTATTAAAGTAAATTCAAATCTCATCCCATTTATTAAAATCGATGATACATTAACAGTAAGATATAGAGAAAGTAATGATATTATGGAAATTATAGAAATAAATACAAAGTGAATTTTAAAAACCTTGTTTGATTAGAAAACAAGGTTTTAATATTATATAAACATAGCGGCAAATGTTACTAAGACACCTAATATCATTATTATTAACATTATCCATACGGCAATTTTTCTTGTTTTTTTCTTCATTTTATAACGCCCTCCTAAATTCATAATAATTTTATCATAAAAATTAATAAATGCCAATATACTTAGCTAGGTGATACTAATTGAACTATTTAAAAAGAAATAAAAATATTATAATTTTTTTAAGTATTATATTAGTTATTGGCTTAGGATGTGGCATAATACTAGGTATTTATCAATCTAGTAGTTTTAAATATTTATTTACCGATAATAAATTAGTAATAAAAGATATGTTATTAAATAATGATGTCAATAACATTTTACCACATTTATTAACTTTACTATTTCTTTTAATAAGTAATTCTTTAGTGATTACTTATTTATTTAGTATTATATATTTATTTTATAATGGTCTTGCTATTGGATTTAATATATATTTATTAACGATTATATATGGGTTTAAAGGAATATTATTTAGTATTTTATATAATATAGTATTTAAGTTAATCTTTATTAGCTTACTATTATTCTTCTTAATTAAAGGGTTATTAATTAGTAAACAAATATATTTATATTTTATAAGTAATAAACTTTCTTTAAAAAAGTATTTAAAGAAAAATTATTTAGTATCTTTAAGTATAATATTATTAATATGCATTATAGATGTTATATTTAAGTATAATGGGATACATGTAACTAAGTATTTAATTGGTATCTGTGGACTTTAAGTTTTAATTTTGATAAAATATGCTTAAGAAGAAGGGATTTAAGCATGGAAACAGTTGTTGTAGGAATGAGTGGTGGAGTTGACTCTTCAGTTGCTGCTTACTTATTAAAAGAGAAGGGGTATAATGTAATTGGCCTATTTATGCGCAATTGGGATGCAACATTAAATAATGATATTGAAGGGAACCCTACTTTAAATAATAATATATGTCCGCAGGAAGAAGATTATAATGATGCTTTAGCAGTATGTAATGAATTAAATATCCCTTTGCATCGTGTTGATTTTATTAAAGAATATTGGGATAATGTATTTAGTTACTTTTTAAAGGAATTAAAGTTAGGAAGAACACCTAATCCAGATTTAATGTGCAATAAATATATTAAGTTTGATTTATTTTTAAAAGAGGCTTATAAACTTGGAGCTAAATATGTTGCTACTGGTCATTATGCACGTATGCAAGATGGTAAATTGTTAAGGGGAATTGATTCTAACAAAGATCAGACTTACTTTTTAGCTCAAGTTCCTAAAGAAAACTTTCAAAATATTATCTTTCCTGTTGGGGATTTAACTAAAGATGAAGTACGGAAAATAGCAGCTAAAATACATTTAAAGACTGCTAATAAGAAAGATTCAACAGGTATTTGTTTTATTGGCGAACGTAATTTTCAAAAATTTTTGCATAACTATTTACAACCTAATCCTGGTAATATTGAAGATGTTGAAACAAAAGAGGTTATTGGCCGTCATACAGGACTTATGAATTATACGATTGGGCAACGGCGCAATGTCGGTCTTTCTGGCGATTTAAAACGTCATTATGTATGCGGTAAAGACGTAAAAAATAATATTTTGTATGTAGCTTTTGGAGAAGATAATAAATACCTAGAAAGTGATTCTTGTATTATTGATAACATAAACTTTATTTCAGAAGAAAGACCAGAAAAATGTAGTGCTAAGTTTAGATATCGTAGTGAAGATATTCCGGTTACTTTAAAATATTTAGATGATGATACTATCGAAGTATCTTATCCTACTAAAGCTAAATCTGTTACCCCAGGACAAGCATGTGTTTTATATTTAGGTGAAGAGTGCTTAGGTTCGGGGATAATTAAAACTGTCAAAAAAGATGGTAAAAAATTATGGTATTTATAAGTTAGCATTTACTTGACATGTAAAGTCAAAATGCTATAATAATTATATATTGATAATGAAAGGTGGCTCATGCCAAAATGAAAAAATTAAATGAATTATTTCAAGAATTAGGCATTTCAAAAGTAAGATTAGCTAAATATCTAGGCGTATCTAGACAAATGGTTTATAACTATTTGGAATTAGATGATATAAGTAAATGGCCTAAAGAAAAGCGAATATTATTATGTAAACTATTAGATATTGAAGATAGTGGGGCAGGTGCTATCGATAAAATTAAGATTACTACCGATTATTTAATGAATGTCGAGGCTAAATTAAATCAAGGTGTTAAAAATAGTTTATCTAATGAAACTTATATAGATATGAAAGGATTAAATAAAGAATCACAACAATTGATTGCTGATATATCGTATTTACTTAAAGAAAAACTTTTAGGAACCAAAGGTAAAGAAGATTTTTATGCTATTAAATATCTATATCATATGTTACAATCACTAGATAATGTTCCGGAAATTAAATACATTTTTGCTTATATGAGTAAGACAACTGGTTTTACTAATCCAAACGAGTTTAAATTTCAGGAAGAAAGACAGTTTATTTTTGAAAGTATCTTGTACTCTGCTCTTACTTTATATAACAATGGGGGAGCTAGTCGTAGTAGATTACAAGCATCTCATCGTCGTTGGACACAGGAAATTGAAGCCAAAAAAGAAGAAAAATTATCTCGTACTCAGCAATTTTATGCGATTAGAACTCAAGCCTTAAGTGAATTAAACTATACTGAAATCAATCCAAGTAATGCCACTGAAGTAATTGAAAAAATGGCTGAGATTGAATCACGTAAAATATAATTACTACTTAATTTAACCCATATATTAAATCTTACATAATATATATTATGTTAACCAAGCTATTTTTTAAACTAATAATATTAATAAAGATACTATTAATCCATATAAAATAGTTCTTTTTTCTTTATACTTTAATATTTCTGGATATATTTCTGTTAAACTAATTAATAACATTAAACAACCAATAAAATATAATATTATACTTAAGATATTATTATTCAAATAATTTTTAAGAAATATCATCGTAATTAAGGCACCGATAAATTCGGCCATACCCGATATTAAAGTATATAAAAAAGCTTTTTTTCTACTTTTAGTACCATAATAGATAGGAACAGCAATACTAATGCCTTCTGGGAGATTATGAAGTGCTATTCCAATTGCTAATTTAAACCCTAAATTAATATTAGTAAGACTAGAAGCGAATGTTGCTATTCCCTCAGGAATATTATGAATAAATAAACTAACCGCATTTATTACCCCTACTTTATATAAACTAGATTCTTGCTTAATAAATAATTTCGTTATATTTAAAGTTATTATTGCTAAGATAGGAAATAAAATGATGATTAAAATACTTACTAAGATATTATTATGATTTAAGATATATGATACAGGTGGAAATATTAATTCTTTAATACTTATTAAAAACATTACACCCATAGCCATTGCTAAAGAAAAAACAATTATTTTATTTATATTTCTTACTTTAAAATAAGTAAATATAAGTCCTAGACAGGTCGTCAAACCTGCTATAGTAGATATTATTAAAGATAAATTATAGTTCATATTACCTCTAATAAATAATATGTTCTTATTTACTAAATATTACCAGTAATTTATAAGTATTATATTTATCTTTTAGGTAATAATACTATTAGGAGGTAATTATGAATAATTCACGAAACAGTGCTAAGAATAACGCTAAAAATAGTGCTAAGAATAGTGCAAAAAATAATGCACGTAATAAAGCTAAAAATAGTGCTAAATGTCATAATCAATCAAATTCACAAGCTAGAAATAACGATATGTAGTTATCTTCTAATAATTAACTACGAGGAAAATATTCTTCGTAGTCTTTTTTTATCGCCTCATTACTTAAATGGGTATATATTTCAGTAGTAGAAATATCTTCATGACCTAGTAATTCTTGAATAATTCTTATATTAGCACCATGATTAAGTAAATGCGTAGCAAAGGAATGTCTTAATATATGGGGATAAACGTTCTTTTTTATTCCCGCTCTTAAACATTCTTTTTTAATAATCTTAAATAATCCTTGCCTAGTAATTGGTTTTAAAGCATTACTAATAAATAAATATTCACTATCTTTCTTATTTAATATTTCTTTACGATAAACATTCAAATAAATATTTAAATATTTAATAGTAGTGCTATTAATCGGAACAATTCTTTCCTTACTTCCCTTCCCCATTATTCTAACTACACAAGAATCTAAATCAATGTTATTTAGCTTTAAATTTGTTAATTCACTAGCCCGCATTCCTGTTGCATACAATAATTCTAACATTGCTTTATTACGATAGGCAAACTTATCAGTTAAATTAATATCTAGTAATTTATCAACTTCTTCTTCCGTTAATACTTCCGGTAATTTATTAGTTAATTTAGGCATTTTTATATTATAACAAGGATTTGTAGTAATTATTCCTTCATTTAATAAATAATTATAAAATGAATTAATTACCGTTAAACGATGGGCTAAAGTTCTATTAGTTAAAACTCTATTTTTTTTAATAAATTCTTTGATATCATTACTATTAATATTAAGTAAGTCACTTTTAAAATTGGCTAACTTAGTTAAATCATTATTATAAGCTTGAATAGTATTCTTAGATAACTTCTTTTCATATTCTAAATATTCTAAATAACTTTTAATATACTCTTTACTATCTTTCATAACTATTATTATAAAATTTATTTTAACGAATTACAATAAATTTGTTATAATTATGTTTGGTGATTTTATGGAACTACTAGCAAATAAGTATCGTCCTAATAAGTTAAGCGATATAATCGGTCAAAATCATTTAATCGGCTCAGGTAAAATATTAAGTAATTTAGTAGCTCAAAAAAAGATGTATTCTCTAATTTTTTATGGTAAACCTGGTACTGGTAAAACTTCAATTGCTAATGCAATCGTTAAAGAATTAGATATGCCGTCCCGTTTTTTGAATGCTACTATAAATAACAAAAATGATTTTATTATTTGCATCGAAGAAGCCAAGATGCAAGGTCAGTTAATTTTGATAATTGATGAGATTCATCGGATGAATAAAGATAAGCAAGATTTACTCCTTCCCTACATCGAATCAGGCTTAATAATCTTAATTGGTTTAACAACAAGTAATCCTTATCATGCAATTAATCCGGCAATTAGAAGCCGTTGCCAAATATTTGAACTGCATGAATTAACTGCTAATGATATAATTAGTGGTTTAAATAAGATAGCTAAACGAGAAGCTGTTACAATTGATAATGAAGCTTTAGAATTTATTGCCCTATCTTCTTCAGGAGATTTTAGAAGTGCTATTAATTTATTAGATGTTGCTATTAGCTGTAGCACTAATAGAAAAATAACTTTAGACCTTTTAAAATCAATTAATTCTAAACCTGTATTTTTTCATGATAAAAATGCCGATGGTTACTACGATGTGTTATCAGCACTTCAAAAATCAATTAGAGGTTCCGATGTTGATGCCGCTCTTCATTATTTAGCCCGCTTAATCGAAGCCGAAGATTTAGATGCTATTTATCGCCGCTTAAGTGTAATTGCCTATGAAGATATCGGTCTTGCTAATCCTTCAATTGGCCCTAAAGTAATGGCAGCGATAAGTGCGGCGGAATTGGTGGGACTTCCTGAAGCACGCATACCTTTAGCAACGTTAGTATGTGAAATGGCTTTATCTCCTAAATCAAATTCCGCTCATGTTGCCTTAGATTTAGCATTGAATGATATTCGTCGTGGTAATACTGGAAATGTCCCTGATCATATTAAAACTAATTCTAAAACTTATAAATATCCTCATGATTACCCTAATTCTTGGGTAAAACAGCAATATTTACCTGATAACATTAAAGATAAAAAGTATTATCATCCTAAACATAATAAATATGAAGATAATCTTTATTATGGCTTAGAAAATATTAAAAAAAACCAAAATAATTAATTCTGGTTTAAAATATCCCGAAATACTTCGTAAGCTAAATAGATTCCTGCGGTATTAGGAACAAATGATACAGTGCTAATATATTCTTGGGATTTAATAGGTAATTCAATAGATGTTACTACTTTTAAAGAAGATATCTTATTTTTCTTTAATAAATTTCTTAAGACTCTTGCTAAAGGGTCATTTTTAGTATTATAAATATCAGTAATTACCAATTTTGTAGGATCTAATCTATTTCCTGTTCCACAACTACTTATAATATTAATATTATATTTTTTAGCAAATAATACTAAATCCAGTTTAGTAGTAACAGTATCACAACAATCGATAATATAATCATAATCTTTATCTAAATTATTTATATCTTCTTTTAATAAAAATATATCAATAGCATTTATATTACATTTAGGATTAATATCTAAGGCATATTTTTTAGCAACAATAACTTTTTTTAAACCAATATTAGTATGATTAGTTATTAATTGTCTGTTTAAATTCGTAATATCGATAGTATCATTATCAATAATAGTAATATTACTAAATCCAGTTCTTACTAATTCATTTAGGCAAGATGCTCCTACTCCACCTACTCCTACTAATAATATTTTTTTATTTTTAATCTTTAATAAGTCTTTTTCACTAATAAGATTTATCATTCTACTAAATTGATTCATTATTTAACTCCATATAAAAACCAGAGGATAATCTGCTGTGATAAAATCCCGCTCAATGCAGGTGGGCATCACATGGATATGCTTTAGGATCCCTGGCACAGTGTACCAGGTCTTCAACACCACACACCAATTAGATTCCCTTATAATCACTTACTCGGTTTTATGTTAGTCAGATTATTTATCTCTGGTAACCTAAATATATCATATTGTCTTTAATAACACAAGTAGTTAAACAAAACTTTACAATATTTGTCATTTAATCGTAATACTTGCTGTATAATTCTTATTAAATTCTTCGATAAATTCAGCTACTAATAAATTATTTTTATCATCAGCAACTAGACTTAACACTATTTTTTCTATTGCATAATCATTTACTACATTAAAAACTCGTTTACGTAAACGATTATATAAGTATTCATTTACTTTATCATTTACTGTTACATATAAAGTATCATCATCATAAACCATATTCATATTATCACCAAGTATAATATAGCAAATTTATTATAAATATTACATAGTTTCGACAAAAGATAACAAAGTATTATTTATTATTTTGCGAATAGATACAACCACAATAATTTTGGCGATATAAATCATATTCTTTAGATAATTCAATCGATCTTTTATAACCATTATTTTTTTTAAAATCACTTGGCAAATACTTAATACCTATTTCTCTTTCTAAGTTATAACCTATTTTATTTAATACTTGACTATTTTTATAAGGACTAACTGTTAACGTTGTACCAAAATAATCATAACCTAACTCTTTAGTTTTTAAAGCAGTATTATGTAAACGTAAGAAATAACATTTATAACATCTTATTCCCCCTTCTTTTATTTCTTCTAATCCTTTAGCCATCTTTTTAAATAAATGATTATCATAATCACAATCTATAATATCTAGCTTATGTTGATGAGGAAATTCCTTAATAAATTTTATTTCTTCTTCTTTACGTTTCATATATTCACTAAAAGGCTCAATATTAGGATTATAATAATAAATAGTTATATCAAAATAATTAGTTAAATACTCAATTACTCTTGAAGAACAAGGAGCACAACAAGAATGAAGTAATAATTTAGGAACATAATCTAACTTTGCTATTTCCTCTTGTAACAATTTATCATAATTAACTTTCGGTTTCATCTTCATCACTTTCTTCTTCCGTTATTAATGAGGCAAAAGAGGCAAATGTTACCCGATTGGTAGCGGTATCAAAATGAAATTGACCTAAAATTCCTTCCCCCATCGTATTAATCGTCGTGTCCAATATTTTAACATAATTATTAAATTTTTCAAGATTAGAAGGATTAACAATTGCTTGATTCCCATCATTCATATAAAAGATAAAACGAGCCTCATCGATATACTTTCCTTCTTCAGTCATAGAAGGATTATATTCTATTTCATTAATCATCTTTAAAACATCTTTATTTAGATCTTTTAATTTTAAAATAAACTCTTCTTCTATTCCTGAGGGGATACTATTAATTAATGTAGGTAGTCCTAAATAACTATTATTATCTTTAATCTTTTTTCCATTATCTAATGTTAAATATCCATTTAAATCATAATATAATGGCTCAGCTTCTTCTATAGTTATTATTAAATTACGAAATATATTTAACTTAACATCGACCTTATTAACTAGTTCTAATTCTTGCAAAGAACTTTTAATAGTAGTTAGTTTTAAATCTTTTAACTTAGGATAATCCTTTATATTAGCTTTATTAATTATTTCTAAATCAGTTAAAATATCAGTACCTATTATAGTTATTCTCTTAATATGTAAATTTATAATAAATATAATACTAAGTGGTATCGCTATTAAAATAAATAATACTTTAAATACTCTTTTCCAATTCAACTTTCTTTTCTTTAACTTTTTAGCCATAACTATACTATTCCTTTTTTAAAATCTTCTTAATTTCTTGATATATGATTTCACTACTATTCATAACTTTATACTTTTTTAAATTATTTTGTAATATTTCTTTATTAGTAAACACTTTATTAATCATTTCTTCTAATTTTAAGGCTGTCAAATCTTTTTCCTCAATTATATAGGCAGCATTTTCTTTTTCTAAATTTAAAGCATTATAATACTGATGATTATTAGCAACATAAGGGCTAGGAATAAATATACTAGGAAGACGCAAAGCAATTATCTCGGCAATAGTCGATGCTCCGGCTCTAGTCACTAAACAATCAGTATTTTTTAAAAGACCAGCTAAATTATCTAAATAAGGAACAATTTTAACATTACTAGGGTATTTCTCTTTAATAAATTCATCATAATAATTTTTACCCGTTATATATAAAACTTGATAGTCTTTATTAACCATATTTTTTAAAAAGTCTTGCATTTTCATATTGATAGTAACTGATCCTAGAGAACCGGCTACTATTACTACTAGAGGTTTATTAGTAAATCCTAAACTATTTTTTGATATTTCACTGCTATTTAAAGCCATAATACCAGTAGGATTACCCGTATAAACAACTTTATTTTGAGGAAAATATTTAGAACTTTCTAAAAAAGAAACGCCAATAAGATTTGCATATTTACTTAATAAACGATTAGATTTTCCTGGTAAAGCATTTTGTTCATGAATAAAAATAGGTATATTTAACTTATGAGCTGCTACTAATACTGGGTATGTTACATAACCTCCCACACCAATTACAACATCAGGTTTAAATTCTTTAATTATCTGCTGACATTTTTTAATATCTTTTCTAATTAAATTAATATTTTTTAAATCATGCCAAATATTTTTATTTAAGCCATATATTTCAATGCCAATATATTTAATATTTCTTTTAGGAACAATATCTTTTTCCATTCGATTATGAGTTCCAATATATAAGACTTCGGTTGCTGGGTCTTTTTCCTTAAACTTTTCAATTATTGCTAATGCTGGATAAATATGACCTCCAGTTCCCCCAGCAGTTACTAAAATCCGCATAATATCACCTATTACCATTATACTATAATTACTATACTTTTAATATTAAAAAAATATTAGTTAATACTAATACAATTTTCATTTTATTTACTAAAATTAATAGTTTTTTCTAATACTCTTACTAAATCATCTTTACTAAAAGGTTTAACTAATACATCAACAATATTATAAGTAAAAGCTTTATCAATCATATTCTTAGAATCTTCTCCAGTTATAATAGATACTGGTAATTTTTCATATCTATTACTATTTTTTAAATACTCTAATACTTGAAAACCACCAACATTAGGCATATTTAAATCTAATAATAAAGCTTTAATATTGTAACGATTACTATTAATAATATTTATTAATTCAGCACCATCTTTAGCTACTATAACTTCATATAAATTATTTAGAGCACGACTAGCAAAATTACTTACTATGGGCGAATCATCGGCTACTACAACCACATCTTTTAAGGTATCAGAAGGATGTTCTTGTTTAATTTCCTCAGTTACTGGTTTTTCTACAGAAACTTCTTTTTTTTCTTCGCCATTCTTAGCCTTTTCCCCTGCTAAATACCTTTTTACTATATCAGTCATTTTATCTACTGCTTGTAACATATTATCATAATTTTTTAAAATAAAATGTTGATTAAAATCTTTACCGGCCATTTCATGTTCTAAACAAATAGCGGCAATATCGGTAAATCCTAAATATCTTGCATCGCTTTTAATTGAATGGGCAAAAATAGCATACTCTGACCAATTAGCATTATCTTTAGCAAATTTTAGCTTGGCTTTTTTCTCTTCTATACCTTCTAAATAATCTTTAAAAGTTTCATTATATGTATCCATATCTCCGAATAAAGCTAGGGCTTTATCTGTGTCAACACCATTTTGTTTTAAAAACTCTATATCCATATATAACCTCTATTCTAAGAAGATTATATCATATTAATTAAAAAAAGTGTTAAAATTAACACTATTTAATGATTCCCATGTAAACTAAGAAAGCTATATAAATTATTAAAACGATTATACCATTAATCATTTCTGTACGATTAGACTTATTTTTAATACCAATACTTACTGTAGCTAAGTACCCACCTATTAAACCACCAATATGGGCAGCATTATCTACACCTGGTAACATAAAGCCCAATAATAAGTTTAAAATAATGATAGGTATTATTTGATTTCTTAAAACACTACCTAAATAAATACGATAATGATAACCAAAATATAGTAAAGATCCTAATAATCCAAAGATAGCCCCAGATGCTCCTACGGAAGCTCCGGTTGTAAATACCAAAGACATAAGGCTACCACTAATAGCACTTATAACATAAACAAAGATAAAACGTGCTTTACCGATAAAAGTTTCTAATTGTGAACCAATTATAAATAAAGAATACATATTACATAATAAATGAATTATTCCCGCATGAATAAATGTACAAGTAAAGATTCGATATATATCCCCCATTTTTACAAAATCTCTAATATTAGCTCCCCAATATAATAATTCAGGATAAAATATTTGTAATATATATACTAAAACACATAAAGTAATAATAATATTTGTAATAATAATCTTTTTAGGTTTAAAAACAGATTCATAAACTTTATTATCTTTAGCAGTCTTTTCATTTATATCATTAGTAACATTAATTAATAAATCAACATTATCTTTAACATCGATAAGACCAGTTTTAATACTAGGAAAAGCATTTTTAATTAATTCATTATTTATTAATTCTTTATCATCTTTAATAGATATTGAATCAATATTTTTTACCTCCCCTACTTTAACATCATCATTCAAATCTAAAAATATATTTAAAACATTAACTTTTAAAGATAAAGTTTTTTTCTTAATTTGTTTAGCAATATTATTTATCTTAAATAAATCAAAACGATATTGTTCTTTATTATGTATATAGTTAGAATTAATACGGACTATTTTATATGGCCCTTCATTATTTTCTAACCATACTTCGTTTTTAACTCCATTAACAACAATGGGTGTGTAATTTTCCTGAGTAATTAAGTAATGTACTAAACGCATTACTATCTTCTCTTTATTATCCATTACTATTTGACTCATAAACATCCTCTCTCATATATTACAACATATTTCATAAAATTAGTAAAGGAGTCTTTATGAACTACACAATACTATTTATGTTTATTAGTTTTAGTTTATTTAATATTGATTTAATTAACTTATTAATTAAAAATAAATTAAACAATGATACCCTCTATTTTCTTATTTCAAATATGATTCTAGGAATAAGTATTCTTATCTTTTATTTCTATTATAAAGATTTATTTATCAGTTTATTAACATCTTTTTTATATATGTTAAATCAATTTTTTATAATAAGAGAATTAAAAGTTATTAAACAAAAATATTCTTTATTATCAATGCCTTATTACTTTTTTAGTATATATGTCTTTTCTTATATCTTAGTTACTTTCTTCAATCTCTAATTTATCTAAAAAATCTTGAAACTCTTTAGGTAAGGGACACTCAAAGTATAAATGCTTTTTGGTAATTGGATGATCAAATTCCATACTATAGGAATGCAGAAACTGTCCAAATTCACTACATGGCTTATTAGTATATATAGGATCATTATAAACGGGATATCCAATATATTTAGTATGAACCCTAATTTGATGAGTTCTTCCGGTTTCTAAGATACATTTAACTAAAGTAAAGTTTTTATATCTTTTAATTACATTAAGATGAGTAACGGCAGACTTACTATTTTTATTAGTTACAGTCATTTTTAGTCTATTATTTGGGTCTCTACCTATCGGTGCATCAATAGTAATCTTATTATGAGGCAAAACACCTTCTAAAAGAGCTATATAAGTTCTTTTTATCGTATGTTCTTTAAAAGCTAAGGCCATGATTTCATGAGCTTTATTATTTTTACAAGCAAGTATTAACCCAGATGTATCTTTATCAATTCGATGAACTATCCCTACTCTATCAATTCCATTGTTATTTGATAAATGATCAGTATAATAAAGTAGACCATTAACTAAGGTATTATCATAATTACCATTACCCGGATGAACTACTAGACCACTAGGTTTATTGATTATTATTATATCATCATCTTCATATATTATATCTAAAGGAATATTTTCTTTTTTAATAGTAGTATTTTTAATAACCTCATCTTTAATAAAGATATTATCATTTAATTTTAATTTATAACTAGGTTTTACTTTCTTATCATTAACTAAGATGTTACCATTTTCAATCATATTAATAATAGTATTACGTGAATAAGAAGTATTTATACTTAAATACTTATCGATGCGCATGCCTAAACCTAATTCATTTACTACCACATTTATCTTCCTTCCTTAAAATGGCATAACCTAATAAAATAACTCCTACTACAATAGCAATATCAGCAATATTAAATACCGGATAATCATAATTAAAAATCTTAAAGTCTAAAAAATCAATAACATATCCTTTTAAGATACGATCAATTAAATTGCCAAATATCCCGCCTAAAATTAAACCAAATGCTATATTATTACGTCTATTCTTCTTAAAAGAATACATATATTTATATAAAACAAGTAAAATAATTAAAGTTACTAAAATTAATAAAACATTGTTATGTTTAAATATACCAAAAGCAGCTCCATAATTATTTGTTAAAGTTAAACTAAAAAAATTAGTTATTATATTAACACTTTTATTTAAAGTTAAATAAATACTTGCTAAAGCTTTTGATACTTGGTCGATTAAAAGTATAAAAATACTAATAATAATAATTCTATAATTCATATAATCGCCTCATTTTTTATTTTATCAAATCAAGAACTCAAGAACAAGTATTAAAT